>CAZAHP010000209.1:0-2514 GCA_964484985.1 uncultured Methylophilaceae bacterium | reverse complement strand
ACGTTAGGCTTCTTGCCACACTGATATACCGACGTTGCCAATGAGAGAGTCAACAACATGCCATACGTAAATATCCAAATCACTAGGGGAGCCACAAGAGAGCAGAAGGCTCAACTAGTTAAGGACGTAACCGATTCACTTGTTCGCGTACTCGGGAAAAAACCAGAGCATACGCATGTCGTTATTCAGGAAATAAATGAGGAGGACTGGGGGTTCTCAGGCCTATTGACGGACGAATGGAAAAAACTAAAGTAGTGGTCTTCCGCATACCTATGAAGCCTAACCCTACGCTCAAGCGGGGCTGCGCAAAAGCGCGCAGCCCCTTAGCTCCACGTTAGGCAATACATCAAAAATGAAAGAGATTATTTCATGCAGCCCCAATTAGCAGTCTTTGGAATTCTCAGGTTTCCTCCTGATCGAATGCTGGAGGTACAGGCACATTTGCGAATACTCGTTGAAGCCACATATCGGAACGATGACTGCATTGCATATGATGTCGCAGAAGATCCATTTGATCCCGGCCTTATCCGCTTTTCCGAACTCTGGCCCAATCACGAAAGCCTATCGCGACATCTCCAAGCACCACACATCGAGCCTTGGCGGGCTGCTGCGCGGAGTTGCGGGTTAATTGAGCGAAAGTTCACTGCCTATGACATTACAGGTTCACGAGAAATTTGATATGAGTTTTACGCTGGAAAAAGTCGTCCCTTGGGGACGTTCCTATGACGAATACCTTCGGATGTTCGCACTCACTGAAGACGATTTAGGTCGCCAAATTCTCGGCTGCGGTGATGGGCCTGCCTCGTTTAATGCGGAGCTTAGTCAACGTGGCGGCCACATCATTTCCATTGACCCCATCTATATTTTTGAGGTCGATCAGATCAAAAGTCGCATCGCCGAAACTTACGAAGAAGTGATGGCGCAAACCCGAAAGAACAAAAATGAATTTATTTGGGAAACTATTCCATCGGTAGAAGACCTTGGGCGTATTCGGATGTCGGCAATGGAAACTTTCCTTGAAGATTTTGGTGCTGGAAAACAAGAAGGCCGATATATTGCTGGGGAATTGCCATCTTTGCCTTTCGACAGAGGACAATTCGACATAGCCTTATCATCTCATTTCCTGTTTCTATACAGCACCCATTTATCGGCGGAATTTCATCTTCAAGCGTTTAAAGAAATGTTGCGTGTAGCCCATGAAGTCCGTGTGTTTCCATTGCTTATGCTCGGCGGTGTTCCCTCGCCACATTTTGCATTCGTAACAGAACAAATCGCAAATGATGGGTTCTATGTTGAAGTTAAGCAAGTACCGTATGAATTTCAGAGGGGTGGCAATGAAATGTTAGTTATCAAAAATGCCTAACACTGAGCTCAAGCGGGACGGTCGCTATCGCGCCCTCCCCTTAGCTTTACGTTAGGCAAACACACAGAGCAGAGATTGACAAATCAAAATTTATCAGGCAGTATTGAGACCATGAATAAGCAAACAGTCACAATGAATCAGATTATTACCATCATTCTAAATGAATGGTGGGTTTTCTAATGCTTGTTTGATTTATAAAACCCGCCCTAGAGGCGGGTTTTTTGTTTCTGCTTCTAGGGTTTTTACTAAGAGCCAAAGGAGGCTATATGAAAAACCATGAACTGAAACAAGAGATTCACGCGGCCGATAGCGCCATCAATCGTAGAGATTTTGATGAAGTTGCTAAATTTTATACAAAAGATGCGGCGTTAGTTGTAAAGCCAGGGCTTTTAGCCTCTGGTCGTGCCGATATCCGTGAGGCATATAAAAGAATTTCTGAATATTTTAATGGGAGTTTAGAGGTGTCACAGGGTGAAATGGTTATTATCGAAGCTGGTGATACAGCTTTAGTAATCGCTGAAACATTTGTAAAATCGCCTGAAAAACCAGATTCAGATTATCCAGAAAAACGTAATGCAATCTACGTTTATGTTAAAGATGATCAAGGCAAATGGCTCTGTGCAATAGATAACTCGTATGGTATTGAATTACTACAAAAAAATGCCTAACAAAGCCAGCCAGAGGGGCACAAAAATCGCCGCTTCGCTCTGGTTTTTGTGCCCCTCTGGCGGCGTTAGGCTGAATATAAGATTCTCGTTATGCCCGTAAAAAAACATGAAAATTTTACCATCCCAAAAAAACACTTTATTTTTCTTGGCTTACTACTGATTGGCAGTCAGCTAGGTGTCTACCTTGCGGATGAGTTTTTAAGACGCAACAGCTATCTGATTGGGTATATTGTGATTTTCATTCTTGGTTATGGTTGCCTGATTTTCGCCATGACTTTTTACAAGCTATATCATGTTACATGTCCAATTTGTTTGGAAAAAACAATAACACAGAATTCAAGAAAGGAAATTCCAGACAGTTGGAGTGCGTACTGTAGCAAATGTGACGTAATCTGGGATTTAGGTATTGGCAATGGTGATTAAATCGCCTAACCCATCATTCAAGCGGGACGCCTAGCGGCGCCCCTTAATTCAAACGTTAGG
>CAZAHP010000208.1:0-2614 GCA_964484985.1 uncultured Methylophilaceae bacterium | reverse complement strand
TCAATCACGATTTGCGCCATGCCTTCACGGTCGCGCAGGTCAATAAAAATCACGCCACCATGGTCGCGGCGGCGATGCGCCCAACCGCAAAGAGTGACTGTTTGTCCGATATGTTCGCGGTTTAAATGGCCGCAGTAATGTGTACGCATAGAGTTGATTTCTTATGGTTTAAAGTTTTGAAAAATTGACTAATGATGAAGTTTATTTTTATCTGCAGGTGCAACTACACCCATAGAAATAATGTATTTAAGCGCTTCATCTACGCTCATGTCTAATTCTATAACATCGGCTTTAGGCAACATTAAAAAGTAGCCGCCTGTCGGGTTTGGCGTAGTAGGCACATAAACACTGACGTAATCACCTTTTAAATGGTTGGCCACATCGCCACCGGGCGTGCCTGTTTGAAAAGCAATAGTCCATGCGCCTTCACGCGGAAACTGCACCAACAAAGCCTTACGAAAAGCATTGCCTGAGTCAGAAAACACCGTGTCAGACACCTGCTTAACACTATGGTAGATTGACTTTACAAACGGCAATCGGCCGAGAAAGCTCTCCCAATAGTTAATAAGCTGCCTACCAAAAAAGTTGCGTGCAATCACGCCTACCGTTAATACAATCAGAGCGGTCAGTATTACACCAAAACCGGGGATTTTTCTTTCAAAAAAAGCTTCTGGTCGCCATTCTTCTGGCAGCAGCAGTAAGCTTTGGTCCATCATACCAATCACGGTATTGAGCACCCAAAGCGTGATAAACAAAGGCACTAAAACCAACAAACCAGTAATAAAATATTTTTTCATGCCTTTGTAATTCCGCCTTAAATGATTCGCTTAGCTTAGTGACAAGCGCAGCCCGGCTGGCAAGAGGCAGGTGCTGCCGCTTCTTCAGTCTTTTTTGCGGGCTTACTGCCACCCCCTTTAAAGTCGGTGGCATACCAGCCCGTACCATTAAGCTGAAAGCTTGGTGCTGAAACTTGTTTGCTAAATGTTTCTTTGCCGCACTGTGGGCAAGCTTCAAGCGCAGGCGCGCTAATTTTGCGCATCACTTCAGCTTTGTGACCGCAACTAGAACATTGAAAATCGTAAATTGGCATCGCTAACCTCTAAAAAAACGAATTATACCTTAAGCCTATGAATTAGAAAGGCGCACGTGATTTCATATGGAGGCAATACGCGAAAAATTCAATAGCTTGACAACAAAACGCCTGATTGATAACTATTCGACTGAAATGACCCGATACGAGGCATCTGCCCCTGGAGGCAAGTAATCTAACTTTTCAAAATACACACCTACCATGCCCTCGCAGGCTTGCATCACCGCGCCAGTCACCAAAATTTCGCCTTGTTTGGCAACATCTTCACCTAATTTACTTGCCGCATTGACCTCAGCACCAAACACCTCTGCATTGCCCACACGCAACAACTTACCAAAACCTAAACCTACACAAAGCAATATTTTTTCTTCGCCCGATTTATCTACATTGTACTCGTTGAGCGTATATAACATCTCAAATGCGCACTCTATGGCTCTTTTAGGGTTGCGGAAGAGCACCATCATTGAGTCGCCCGCTGTTTTAAGCAAAAAACCCTCGTGATTTTCAACTACAGGCAGTAACAAACGCTCTGACTCATACAGGGTCTGTAAAAAGTGGATAATGCCGTACTCAGCCACTTGGCGCGAAAAGCCCGCCAAATCTGTGGCCATCACGCACCAGTCTTCACCAAACAAGCGCCAAATGCTCTCATCAATCGCTGCTTTATCTGCATCTGGCTGCAAACGCTGCGCAACCAACTTATAAAGCCTATCTTCAGAGTTCTGCATGCCTGTATTGAGGCGTCTACTCATGGCACATCCTTTTTAAATGTGAAGGGTGCTTCTATTTATAGAAGCACCCTGAATATGCAAATCATTAACGCACGATTTTACCGCATATTTAAAGAAGCAAACCAAGCACAGCGTTTAATGCTCGTTTTTAAAATGTCGATGCAAATACCACGCCACAAACATCAGCCCCAAACCCGCAATCACATAATGCGACTGATGAAAGTAGACTTTTAAATCTTCCCAATGCTCGCCTGCCTTCATGCCTACAAAGCCAAGCGCATAACACCAAATAAGCGAGCCCACAAAAGTGTAACTCACAAACTTAGTCATATTCATACGCGCCACCCCAGCAGGAAAAGCAATAAAAGTGCGCACAGCAGGCAATAACCTCGCAATAAAAATAATAATTTCGCCATGCTGCGCAAACCAACGGTCTGCCATGTCTAAATCTTTTTTGCTAATCAGCACGTATTTTCCGTATTTCTCCGCTAGCGGTCTGCCGCCAAACATCCCCACATAATAAGCAGGAATAGAGCCAACCACACACCCCACTGCACCTGCTAGCGCAATACCCCAAAGCGTCATTTCACCTTTAGTCACCAAAAAGCCCGCAAACGGCATAATGATCTCACTAGGCAATGGAATACAAGCAGACTCAATCGCCATCAGCAACACAATACCGCCATAGCCCATGGTTGAAATGACACCCATAATCCAAGCAGCCACGGCAGCGAGTAGTTTTTCTAACATCGTTATTATCTTTCAAAATAAAAATTTAAAGCATCAGCGAAGC
>CAZAHP010000207.1:0-2677 GCA_964484985.1 uncultured Methylophilaceae bacterium | reverse complement strand
GCATTAGCCTACGTGATTTAGAGCCTGTGCTTAATGAACAGCAAACCGAATGGGCGCATGCCATTAAAGCGCAATCAACCGAGAACTTGCCTCCCGCAGTACAAGTGAATGTGCGTGATTGGTTTTGGGAGAAGCTAGTCAAACAATACGGCGAGACTGAGGCCTTAGCTATTGCCCGCAGCTTGTTAGAGCCTGCCACTTTAGATTTGCGCGTCAACACCATTAAAAGCAACCGCGCCGATGTAATTGCCAAATTCAAAAGCGAAAGCACCGTTGGCGAGCTAGGCATTAGCGAAACGCCTTACTCACCTACTGGCCTCAGAATGCCTCAGCGCATGAGCATTAGCCGCCATGTGCTATTTACAGACGGCAAAATTGAAGTTCAAGACGAAGGCAGCCAAATTTTAGCGCATCTAGTTGCAGCAAAACGCGGCATGATGGTGGCTGATTTTTGCGCAGGCGCAGGTGGCAAAAGCTTAGCCATAGGCGCACTCATGAAAAACACAGGCCGCATTTACGCTTTTGATGTTTCAGAAAAGCGCCTGCACAACCTAGGTCAAAGGCTTAAACGCTCAGGCTTATCTAATTTAAACGCACAAGTGATTAGCAGTGAAAACGACCAAAAACTCAAGCGCCTGAATGGTAAATTTGACCGC
Source organism: uncultured Methylophilaceae bacterium (assembly GCA_964484985.1). GTDB lineage: Bacteria > Pseudomonadota > Gammaproteobacteria > Burkholderiales > Methylophilaceae > CAZAHP01. The sequence goes on along the minus strand of CAZAHP010000207.1, from coordinate 2,021 downwards.
GTGTTGGTCGATGCCCCATGTAGCGGCCTAGGCACACTACGTCGCAACCCTGATATTAAATGGCGACAATCCCCTGAAGACATTGCCGAGCTCACACAAAAGCAAAGCAATATCTTGGCACGCGCCTCTAAACTGGTTAAAACGGGCGGTCGTTTGGTGTACGCCACCTGCAGCTTGCTAGAAGATGAAAATGAACATATTGCAGCGCAATTTTTAAGCACGCACCCAGAGTTTAAATTACTCAATGCTGCTGAAATTTTACGCATACAACAAATCGAGCTAGACACAGGCGATTATCTCAAGCTCTTACCGCATGTACATCAAACTGATGGCTTTTTTGCAGCCGTATTTGAAAAATCACCTGCTAACACCAGCCCTGTAGCCAAAACTGAAGCTGCCGTTGCGCCACAAGCAATCGCCGCAACCCCAGAAGCCGAGCCAGAGGCTGAGCCAGTTGAAAAACCGAAAAAGGCCACTAAAAAGGCAAGCACTAGCAAAACCGCAAGTGAGAAATCAAAAGCTGTAAAGCCTGAAAAAGCTGAAAAGCCAAAAACCTCAAAGGCAAAAGTTAGCAAAGCTAAAGCAGAGAAAGCTTAAATCACCATGAAACTACCAAGCCTAAACCTACAAATTTTAATCGGCTCAATTGTAGGCGTTGCAATAGGCGCGGTGTTTCATGCTATAGGTAATCAGCATCACATTGTCAGCTCAGGCCTATATGTATCTGGCTTGGTTGGCACTGTGTTTATTGATTTACTCAAAATGATACTCGTGCCTTTGGTGTTCTGTAGCATCTCAGTAGGCATTGCCAATTTGCGCCAGCATCAACAAATGCACAAGGTTTGGGTCAGCACCTTAACATTTTTTGTGTGCAGTATGACCATTGCCATGTTAGTTGGCATGTCAGCCAGCCTTTATTTCAAACCTGGTAGCGGTCTAGAAATCTCAATGTTTCAAGGTGCAATGCAAAACTTTGAATCTAAGCAAATGCCCATGCCAGAGTTTTTTGCCACCTTCTTACACGGCCTATTTGTAAACCCATTTAAGGCATTAGCTTAAGGCGATGTATTAGCGGTTGTCATGTTTGCTCTGTTTTTAGGCATTGCCCTCGTGGTAGGTGGTGAGCGCTATAAAAACATCGTAAATCTACTGCAAGAAGGCCTAGAAATTACTATGCAAATTGTAAGCTGGATCATGCGCTTAGCTCCCATCGGCATTGCCGCCCTCTTGCTCAAACTGGTAGCCGTGCAAGACATGAAAATGCTGCACATCCTCAGTGAATTTGCATTACTCATTGCAGGTACATTGCTGCTGCATGGCGTGGTTATTTTGCCGCTCATTTTATTTGTCTTTACAGGCAAATCACCGCTTTGGTTCTGGCAAGGCGCGCGCGAAGCTTTAGTCACCGCCTTCGCCACTAGCTCAAGCTCAGCCACGCTACCCGTCACACTGCGCTGCGCCACCCAACACCTGCATGTTAAACCCGAAATTGCAGGGTTTGTAATCCCACTAGGCGCAACCATTAATATGGACGGCACCGCTCTTTATGAAGCCGCCGCAGCCCTATTTGTAGCCAATTTAGTGGGTGTAGATTTAAACTTCGCCCAGCAGTGCATCGTCTTTATGACCGCTATGATAGCCGCCATAGGTGCCCCCGGCATCCCCAGTGCAGGCATGGTGACTATGGTTATGGTATTGCAAAGCGTAGGCCTGCCCGTAGAAGCCATCGCCATATTACTTCCGATTGATAGGCTGCTAGATACCTTGCGCACAACGGTCAACGTTGAAGGTGATATGGTAGGTAGTTTGGTCGTACAGAAATTAGTTTGAGTGATATGCTTTGATGCTGGCAGAACTGCCAACATTTGGCGGAGAGCGAGGGATTCGAACCCTCGATACAGATTTAAGCCCGTATGCTTCCTTAGCAGGGAAGTGCCTTCGACCACTCGGCCAGCTCTCCGTTTATTACAAATGCTTAATTAATGTTCTTAATTAAGGGCGCGATATTACTTGAATCGCCC
>CAZAHP010000206.1:0-2713 GCA_964484985.1 uncultured Methylophilaceae bacterium | reverse complement strand
GGCAGCTATGGGGATGAATGCGCCATGGACATCTCGGGGGGCATAGCAGACGCAAAGACTCTCTGATTTTTATAGCATATAAATCCTTAAACATTACCTTGATTGAAAAAAGATTACCATCTGGATCATCTAGGAATAAAAGCTCTTTGTAGCCTATGAACACCAGTAGTAAGTTCATTGGCATTTAGACTTCCAAATCCTAGCCTAATGCCATTTATGTTGACATCTGATTCGGAAAACAATGACCCTGGGAGAATTTTTACTTTTTCAAGTAACGCATTTTTAACTAAATTGTTAATTTCAATGCCATCATTAAGGCGTAGCCAAATTGCTAAACCTCCGTTGGGAGAATCGAAATTGACGTACTCACCTAATTCATTCTGCAGTAAATTTATTAGTACATTACGACGCTCATTGTAAACTTTAAGCGTTCTGCGAATATGCCGTTTGATTTCACCTGATTCCAATAGCGCAGCAACGGCGAGCTCTGTCACGGAGTTGCCTTGCCTATCAATCAGCATCACTTCGGATGCGCATTTGTCGATAATTTCTTTAGATGCCACTAGGTAGCCAACGCGTAGGCCAGGCGCTAACACTTTAGAAAGCGAGCCTACATAAATCACCCTGCCTGCATGGTTTGTACTGGCTAGCGGAAATACTGGGTGATGATGAAAATGAAATTCGTGGTCATAGTCATCTTCAACAATCACAAAATCATATTGTTCAGCCAGCATTAAAAGCTTCAATCTTCGTTCTGCCGTCATCATTACGGTGGTTGGAAACTGATGGTGAGGCGTGACATATATTGCACTCACTGGATACCTTTTGCATAACGCTTCAAGCTCATTCACATTGATGCCATTTTGATCTAAACCCACAGTAAGAATTTTTGCTCCGCATGACCTGAATGCTTCGCGTGCTGGTGGATAGCTAAGATTTTCAACAACCACATATTCAGTTGGTTTGGCCAAAACGCGTGCAGCTAAAAAAATCCCCATTTGGCTACCACGCGCAATGCAAATATTTTCGATGTCTACATTGAGTCCCCGCTCCATATTTAGCATCTCTGCAATCCCACGGCGCAAATTCAGCATTCCCTTAGGGTCACCATAGCCGAGCTTATTCGTTCTTATTGGTTCTATCAGGGCGTGTCGAAAAGCTTTAGAAATTGTCTCAAATGGAATAAGTCGTGTATCTGGAATGCCGTCATTGAAGTCTATGAGATGGGTGGTATTTTCCGCTTCTATGGTTGAAGCATATTTTGCAAGCACTGGCGCAGGAGTCTCATTTTCACTTTTCTTTAAGTCTTTATTGATTTGGTGAGTTGGTGAAAAATGCGGAAGCTTAGCTGAAACAAACGTGCCACGTCGGCTTTCTGAAGTCAGCCACCCCTGAGCAATCAACTCTTCATAAGCCAATACAATAGTTTTTCTATTCACTTGTAAATTTTCGGCAAGCTCTCGGGTACCAGGCATAGCAGCAGATGGTGCCAATCGTCCACGTTGGATTTCATCAATGATTTGTTGTGCAATTTGCAAATAAACCACCACCCCAGAAAATTTGGTGATGTGTAAGTTGAGATCCCATGAACGTAACATTTATATTATTCCTGATAGTTTCTGGATTACTGATATTTATTATCTCACTAAATCTCACTGGACCAGTGAAATAGTTAAATCTGGACGCCTGAGATGTAATTACACTCTGTTACATTGTTGTAACGATTTGTTGCAAGCAATTAGGCATTGCCCAAAATGCGCAATATTGCTTACACATATCCTTGATGCATCCTTACAACTGTTGAAGATAAACAAAGGAATTTTATGTCACCACCATTAGACGCTCAACTTACCGACGTACGCGCACACGCACTTAAACTTGAAGATGAAGTGAATAAAGTTATCGTTGGACAAAGCAAGGCGGTGCGCTTAATGAATACGGCAATTTTTGCGCGCGGTCATGTATTGTTAGATGGCGGTGTTGGTGTGGGTAAAACAACACTGCTTCAAGCCATTGCACGTGGTATTGGTGGCGCCTATGAGCGTATTGAAGGCACGGTTGATTTAATGCCAAATGATTTAATTTACCATACCTATTTAGGGGATGATGGTCGCCCAAAAATTGATGAAGGCCCACTATTACGTGCGGGCGAAAACTTGTCTGTTTTCTTTTTTAACGAAATTAACCGTGCACGCCCACAAGTACACGCCTTAATGTTGCGCGTGATGGCGGAGCGTCATGTGAGTGCGTTCAAAAAAGAGTATCGCTTGCCGCACATGATTGTGTTTGCCGACCGTAACCAAGTGGAAAAAAATGAAACGTTTGAAATCCCTTCTGCGGCGCGCGACCGTTTTATGATGGAAATTCCTATTGAAATTCCAACAGACCGTGACATGAAAAAGTCACTGGTATTTAACACCAAGTTTCAAAATGCGGAAAAGCTTACACAGCAAGTGGAAAGCGGCATTTTACATTTTGACCAACTCAATGCATTTTCTGAGGCTTTGCAAAACCATATTAAATCCAGCGACGTCCTAGAAGAATACGCGCTAGATTTATGGGATGCAACGCAACACCCAGAAAAATTTGGCGTAAAAATGGAAAGTGTTGATGTCAACCGTGTTATTCAAACAGGAGCAAGCCCACGTGGCATGGGTATGTTGATGAAAGCGGCACGTGTGAATGCTTGGTTGAATAACCGCGATAGCATGTA
>CAZAHP010000205.1:0-2713 GCA_964484985.1 uncultured Methylophilaceae bacterium | reverse complement strand
CCCTCCATAAGGAATCATGTGGTTGATGAAATAAAAAATGCGGTGATTGCGCAAATTAATATGTCTTACATTAAGCCAGAAGACCGAGTGGCCTTACGTATTGGTATGTCTAATCAAACTGAGCTGGTGGTGTGGGTGACGCGCCGCGTAGCTAAGCACATGTGGCAATTGCTTTCTGAATCTACAGCGCAAGCTGAAAGCATTGTAGACGCCGCCTCGCCACAAGCTGAAAAGCTGAAGCAAAGTTTTGCCAAAGAATCTGCCGCGCAGCAACTCGATTACACTGGTCAATACGAAGCACGCAGTGCGCTTAATGCAGATGAGAATTTTTTAGTGCAAGAATGTAGCCTCAGCGTAGCCGAAAACGGCATCGAAAATCTGCACATGCTATGCACAAATAACCAAACATTGAATATCGCACTTAACGAAGACCTCAGCTTTGCGCTCATTAATATGTTGCAGCTTGTGACCAAAGAAGCCGAGTGGGATTTTGCGTTTTCAGGCCAATCTTCAGTCTTAACAAGCGCTGTAACAAGCAAAGCCTTACATTAGCATGAATAATCAAGAGCTACTCAAGCGCAGTTTGCAAGCTGTCTGGCATCCCTGCACACAGATGAAAAGCCATGAAAGCTTAGCGCTTATTCCCATTAAAAGCGGTCAAGGCGCGTGGTTGCATGATTTTGATGGCAATCAATATTTAGATTGCGTGAGTTCTTGGTGGGTGAACCTGTTTGGGCATAATCACCCTCAAATTAAAGACGCTATTAAACTTCAGCTAGATAAGCTAGAGCACGTGATTTTGGCGGGTTTTACCCATGAGCCAGTAGTTGAGCTTTCAGAAAAACTCGCAAAGCTCACTGGTTTGGGACATGCTTTTTATGCCAGCGACGGCGCTAGTGCGACTGAAATAGCGCTTAAAATGAGCTTTCATTATTGGCGTAACGTAGGGCAATCTAGCAAGACCAAGTTTATTAGTCTGCAAAATAGCTACCACGGCGAAACGCTAGGCGCATTATCAGTGACCGATGTTGCGATATTTAAAGATACCTATGCGCCCTTATTGATGCAATCAGCACAAATGCCCAGCCCCGATGCCAGATTAGCAGCAGCTGGCGAGAGTGCTGAAGCCTATGCGCTACGCTGCGCAGCGGCATTAGAGGACTACGTGGCAGAGCATCAACATGAGCTTGCAGCTTTTATTATTGAGCCCCTTATTCAATGCGCAGCAGGCATGGGTATGTATCACCCAATTTACCTTAAACGCGCCCGCGAAATATGTAGCCAATATCATGTTCACTTGATAGCAGATGAAATCGCTGTGGGCTTTGGCCGCACAGGCACCATGTTTGCCAGCGAGCAAGCGCACATCACAGCAGACTTCATCTGCCTTTCAAAAGGCATTACAGGTGGCTATTTGCCACTCTCGGTTACCCTTACCACGGAGACAATCTACCAAGCTTTTTATGATGACAGTGTAGCGCGCGGCTTTTTGCACTCACACAGCTACACAGGCAACGCGCTCGCATGCAGCGCGGCACTTGCTACGCTGAGCATTTTTGAGCAAGACGCTGTCATTGAAAGCAATCGCGTTAAATCACAAGAGCTGACTCAGAAGCTTTTGCCGATTGCGCAACATTCAAGTGTGAGCAACTTTCGTAATCTGGGCATGGTGTGGGCGTTTGAAGTTGAAACAAGCGCAGTAAATGCACGTAGCTTTGCCAATCAGTTTTATACCAAAGCGCTCTCACAGAGTTTGCTCATTCGCCCCATAGGCAATACCGTCTATTTGATGCCGCCTTATATTTTGAATGAGGATGAGATGCAGAAAATTGCGGATGGCTTGCTGAAGTGCCTTTGATTAACACAGGCTGAATTTTAAAGATAACTTAGATTTCTCCGATACCAACAAAGAAAATTAGCTCAAATTTGACTGGTATGTACTTTTGGTATTGCTGAAAACACGTATCTAAGCAATAATTCCGTTTTAATTTTTATTCCGTGTATTGCCTAGTTAAATAGGTGAATTGCATAGTATGTTTCAATGGTCGCGCGGTCGACCGCTTGTTTGATTTTAATTAAGTTTAATTTACAACTTTAGGGAGAAGTTCATGGCAACTCGTAATGACTTATGCAATGCTATCCGTGCTTTAAGCATGGACGCAGTGCAAAAAGCTAACTCAGGCCACCCAGGTGCGCCTATGGGTATGGCAGAAATTGCTGAAGTAGTGTGGAATCATAATATGAGCCACAATCCAAACAACCCAAAATGGGCTAATCGTGACCGCTTTGTATTGTCAAACGGCCACGGCTCTATGTTGATCTATTCATTGTTGCACCTCACTGGTTACGACTTAAATATTGACGACATCAAATCATTCCGTCAATTGCACTCACGTTGCGCTGGTCACCCAGAGTACGGTTATGCACCAGGCGTTGAAACAACTACAGGTCCTCTTGGTCAAGGTATTGCTAACGCTGTTGGCTTTGCAATGGCTGAAAAATTGTTGGCTGACCAATTCAACAAACCAGGCCACGACATCGTTGACCACTACACTTATGTGTTCTTAGGCGACGGCTGTATGATGGAAGGCGTTTCTCATGAAGCTTGCGCATTGGCAGGTACATGGGGTCTTGGTAAATTGATGGCGTTCTGGGATGACAACGGTATTTCTATCGACGGTCATATCGAAGGCTGGTACACAGACGACACAGC
>CAZAHP010000204.1:0-2783 GCA_964484985.1 uncultured Methylophilaceae bacterium | reverse complement strand
ATCAAATCAGCCTGCTTAAAGAGCGCAATGCTGCGTGGATTAGTCTTTATCGTGCAGCTGGTGGTGGCTGGCAGCGCGATAGCTTGTTGGGCACTTCTATAAATTCAACTTGCGTCGCGATACAGCGTTGCTCGTAAAAAATTTATCCTTACATATCAATTATATGCTGCGTCAAAATTTTTTAATCGCGCCTTGTCTGGCTTAGCAATTTGAATTTATAGAAGCGCCCTGTTGAATAAAAATTTACAGAATTAAGGTCATTATGTTGAAAATCACTCCTTTAAAAATTGTTGCTCTGATTGTGCTGCTAATTGCAGCGGTGGCCGCAATATTTACATTGCAAAAATCGCCAGCCGAATCTAATAACGCTGCTAGTGCCAAAACCAGCAATACTGAAAATGCCCCCACTACTAAGCCAGCGCTTACGGTGAATGCCGTTAAACCACAAGCAGCGAGTTTGCCTATGGTGATTGCAGCCAATGGCAATATCGCAGCGTGGCAAGAGGCAGTGATTGGCGCTGAGGTCAACGGCTTGTTGCTAAAAGAGGTGCTTGTTAATGTAGGTGACACTGTTAAAAAAGGGCAGGTCATCGCACGCTTTAATACTAGCAATATTGATGCAGACATTGCGCAGGCGAAAGCGAACTTGGCTGAGGCTAAAGCGAATGCCATTGAGGCGCTTAATAACGCAGATAGAGCGCGTAGCATACAAAACTCTGGCGCTTTGAGCGCATTGCAAGTGACGCAATATTTGAGTGCTGAAGCGAGCACCAAAGCCCGTGTGGATGCGGCTGAGGCAGCGCTTAAAGTGCAGCAAGTTAAATTGGGGCAAACCACAGTACTGGCATCTGATAGCGGCATTATTTCTGCACGTAGCGCAACTGTGGGCGCTGTGGCATCTGCTGGGCAAGAGCTATTTAAGCTCATACGCCAAGGCCGTTTAGAATGGCGCGCTGAGCTTACATCGGCTGATGTAGGCAAAATCAAAACGGGCACGGTCGCCCATTTAAGCTTGCCGGATGGCAATACGCTGCAAGGCAAAGTGCGCACTTTTGCGCCTAATGTAGATAGCCAAACACGCAATGCAATTGTGTATGTTGATTTGCCCGCTAACACGGCTAAAGCAGGTATGTATGCGAGGGGCGAGTTTACGCTGAGCGATAGTAATGCATATATTTTGCCAGCTAGCGCTGTTGTGATGCGCGAAGGTTTTGCTTATGTGATGAAAATCGAGCCTAACCTACACATTACACAGTTAAAAGTCGCGCTGGGGCGCCGTCAGGGCGAGATGGTTGAGGTGCTTGATTTAGCTGACACTGAAGCCAATTATGTGGCAAGTGGCGGTGCATTTTTAATTGATGGCGACATCGTTAAAGTGGTGTCTAGCGCACAAGTTAGCCCATCAACTAAAACAGAATAAGGCTTTATCATGAACGTTTCTAGTTGGTCGATTAAAAACCCAGTCCCAGCCATTATTATCTTTATCTTGCTCAGCATGGCGGGCTTGATGAGCTTTAGCGGCATGAAGACGCAAAACTTCCCTGATTTAGACTTGCCCACCGTTACCGTAAGTGCTTCTTTACCTGGTGCATCGCCTGGGCAGCTTGAAAATGAGGTGGCGCGCAAGTTAGAAAACTCCATCGCCAAACTGCAAGATTTAAAGCACATCTACACTAAAATTCAAGATGGTAACGTCACTATTACCGCAGAGTTTAGGTTAGAAAAACCTACGCAAGAAGCGGTAGATGATGTGCGCTCAGCGGTTTCAGAGGTGCGCGCTGATATGCCAGATGATTTGCGCGACCCCATAGTGAGCAAGATGAATGTTGCCAGCTCGCCCGTGCTGGCTTTTACTGTGAGCTCAAAACGCATGGATGATGAAGCGCTTTCATGGTTTGTGGATGATGCGCTAGCGCGTAAATTACTTACGGTGCGAGGCGTAGGCAGTGTGACACGTGTAGGCGGTGTGAATCGCCAAATATGGGTGGAGCTTGATACCGCTAAACTACAATCTCTCAATGCCACAGCCGCTGATATTTCAAGGCAACTTCGCTTGACGCAAGTTGAAGTTGCGGGCGGCGCAACCAAGCTCAGTGGCAGTGAGCAACCAATCCGTACCATCGCCACGGTGAAATCGGCTGATGAGCTGGCCAAGATGGAGATTGTGCTAACTGATGGCCGTAAGATTAGGTTAGACCAAGTCGCCAATATTAAAGACACCATCGCTGAGCCTAAATCTGCCGCTTATTTAAATGGCAAGCCTGTGGTGGGCTTTGAAGTCTCGCGCAGCAAAGGCTCTAGTGAGGTTGAAGTGGGGGCGGGCGTCATAAAAGCGCTGGAGGAAATTAAAGCTGCGCACCCTGATATTGAGCTTACTGAGTCATTTAACTTTGTCACCCCAGTCATTGAAGAGTTTGATGCTTCTATGCATCTCTTATATGAAGGCGCCATCCTTGCTGTATTAGTGGTGTGGCTATTCTTACGAGACTTTCGCGCTACCTTTGTTACTGCTGTGGCACTGCCGCTCTCAGTCATTCCAGCATTTATAGGCATGCATTACTTTGGCTTCTCGATTAACGTGGTCACATTACTCGCGCTTTCATTGGTGGTGGGTATTTTGGTGGATGATGCAATTGTTGAGGTAGAGAATATTGCGCGCCACTTGCGCATGGGTAAAAGCCCGCTGCAAGCAGCCATGGAGGCCGCAGATGAAATTGGTCTAGCAGTGATTGCTACCACCTTTACCTTAATCGCCGTATTTTTACCTACAGCCTTTATGAGTG
>CAZAHP010000203.1:0-2901 GCA_964484985.1 uncultured Methylophilaceae bacterium | reverse complement strand
ACCACTCTGCTGAGACGTCAAATAGCCTTTGATGTTCACGTATGGCGTATCTATCAGTCATGCCTGCGATGTAATCAGCCACTGCGCGGGCTTGCTCCTCGCTTTGTTTGGGTTGTGCGTCTTGTGGCATTAATTCACTGTTTTGCATAAATGCGTGAAATAGCTCTTTTACAATTCGGTGCGCTTTTGCGCTCATTCTGTTAACACGGTGATGATGATAAAGCTCAGCTCTTAGAAATCGTTTAAGGGCTAATTGTTGCGTCTGCATTTGTGGACTAAAACTGACCAAAGCTGGTGAGTTGCGCACATCGCCTATATTTTCTGGCTTGGCATTTTGTATGTTGAGTTGTGTTTGCTTACACATATCTAATACTTGGCTGTTTATCATGCGTCTAATGGTTTCGTGTATGAGCCTTCTGCCTTTGACATTTGGATATTGTGTGCGTACCTGATTTAAGTGCTGAGCGAATATAGGCACTTCGGCTAGCTGCTCTAATGTAATCAGCCCTGAACGAAGGCCATCATCGACATCATGGTTGTTATAGGCGATTTCATCTGCAAAATTGGTGAGCTGGGCTTCTAGCGAGGCTTGTGTTTTATTGATAAATCTCAATCCAACATCGCCTAGTTGTTTTGCATTTTTAATTGAGCAATGTTTGAGTATGCCTTCTCGCAGCTCGAATGTGAGATTGAGGCCGTCAAACTCTGCGTAACGCTGCTCTAGGTGGTCGACGACACGTAGCGATTGCAAGTTATGCTCAAACCCGCCATGTGACTTCATACATTCATTAAGGGCATCTTGCCCTGCGTGACCAAACGGGGTGTGGCCTAGGTCGTGTGCGAGCGCGATGGCTTCTGTTAGATCTTCGTGAAGACCTAATACTCTTGCGATGCTACGAGCAATTTGAGCTACTTCTAGGCTATGAGTCAGCCGAGTTCTGAATAAATCACCTTCATGATTGACGAACACTTGGGTTTTGTACTCTAACCGACGAAATGCGCCTGAGTGTATGATACGGTCACGGTCACGTTGAAATTGATTACGGCCTTGCGGGTCAACCTCAGCATAGCGTCTACCACGTGTTTTCTCTGGGTTGGCAGCATAAGGCGCTAAAGTTTGATTTGCCGTCATTTTATCCCTTAAACTTTATATAGCTAGCGTTTGCTGTAGCGCTACTGCGTCATAGTCACTGGTAATCACTGATTTACCTATGCCTTTTTGTAGCACAAATCGGATTTTTCCGTCTTGTACTTTTTTATCCAATCCCATTAAATCAAGATAACGCTCCACACCTAAACTTGGTGGGTCAATTGGCAGATTGGCTGCTTTAAATATTGCAGCAATTCTGGTCACTTCACTTTGAGTCAACCAGCCCATTCTTAATGATAAGTCTGCAGCCATCATAGTACCTGCAGCTACTGCCTCGCCATGCAGCCAGACACCGTATCCCATCGCATTTTCAATGGCATGACCAAATGTGTGCCCCAAGTTAAGCAATGCGCGCTCACCACTTTCACGCTCATCCGCAGCTACGACTTCTGCTTTATTTTGACATGAACGATAAATTGCATAGCTGATTGCTTCAGGTTCTAATTTAAGCAAAGCTGGCATTTTTTGCTCCAACCAGTCAAAAAATGTCTCATCTCTGATTAAACCGTATTTAATAACCTCGGCAAGCCCAGCTGCTAGCTCCCTAGTAGGCAAAGTACTTAGGGTATCAATATCAGCCAAAACTAGCTGCGGCTGGTAAAAGGCGCCTATCATATTTTTACCCAACGGATGATTAATGCCTGTTTTACCGCCAACGGATGAATCTACCTGCGATAGCAATGTGGTAGGAATTTGTATAAAAGGCACGCCACGCAAATAAGTGGCTGCTGCATAACCAGCTAAATCTCCAATAACACCTCCGCCTAGCGCGATGATTGTGGTATTGCGTTCACAACGGTTTTTAAGTAGCGCGTCATAAATTAAATTCAACGTATCAGTATTTTTATACGCTTCACCATCAGGCAGCACAATAGGAATGACAGCCACGCCTGCCGCACCTAGTGTATTCGACAGGCGTTCCAAATAAAGTGGTGCAACAGTGGTATTGGTCACTATAGCAACCTGTTTGCGCTTCAAATGTGGCAAAATCAAATCTGCTTGACTGAGTAGGTTTTTACCAATATGTATTGGATAAGCGCGGTCGCCTAGAGCGACTTGTAGTGATTGCATCATAAAAAATGTAGACTTTGTTTAGAATTAATTAATGTGGAGCTCATAAGCTTAATCTCACACACCACCCTACTTTATTGGCTCGTGCAGTAGGTTTTCGATATGAGTTACCAATGTAGTGACTGGCTGACTTCCTGTATCAACAATAAAATTTGCGACCTCTCTATAATAAGGGTCTCGCTCTTTAAAAAGCTGCTCTAATTTTGCGCGTGGGTCTGCTGTTTGAAGCAAGGGCCGACTTTTATCATTACGCGTTCTATGCCACAACTCATTCACGTTAGCACGCAAATATATCACGGTGCCATTTTGCTTTAAATACTGTCTATTTTCCGCTGCTAGAACTGCGCCGCCGCCTGTAGCCAAGATAATATTATCCATTTGACTAAGTTCTTCGATAATCGAAGTTTCTCGCTTACGAAACCCCCCTTCACCTTCAAGCTCAAATATCAAAGGGATGTTGACTCCGGTACGTCGCTCTATTTCATGATCAGTATCATAAAAATTTTTACCTAAATGTTTTGCCAGAACCCGACCTACGGTTGTTTTCCCCGCCCCCATCAGCCCAACAAAAAATATATTACTCATAAAAAAATACCTACCATATGCATGGTAGGTATTTTAAGGCAATCCGCAACAACTGTCAGTTTTGTATTTAACTCAGTCTACTTAATTTCTAGATT
>CAZAHP010000202.1:0-2971 GCA_964484985.1 uncultured Methylophilaceae bacterium | reverse complement strand
TACAATCTAAAAAAAGCACGATGAGTGTCTTATGCAAAGCACATAAGACACTCAAATTTAATATAAAAAATAAAACAACGTTCTGAGGAGAACAACATGCAAAAAAGTTTTTGGGAGGTTGGCCACAAGCCAACCCTGTTTGCTTCATTTTTCTATTTTGATTTGAGCTTTATGGTATGGGTGATGCTCGGCCCGCTTGCTGTGCAAATTGCGGCCGACTTAAACTTAAGCCCAGCACAAAAAGGCTTAATGGTAGCAACGCCAGTACTTACAGGCGCATTATTACGTATTGTGATGGGCGTTTTAGTGGACCAAATCAAACCTAAAAAAGCTGGCTTAGTTGGCCAAGTGATAGTCATTGCAGCATTATTAGTGGCTTATTTGCATGGCGTACACACCTATCAACATACCTTACTACTTGGCATGTTTTTAGGCTTTGCAGGCGCAGCATTTGCAGTGGCCCTGCCACTGGCTTCACGCTGGTATCCGCCTGAGCACCAAGGCACTGCACTGGGCATTGCGGGGGCAGGTAACTCTGGCACAGCGCTCGCAGCTTTGTTTGCTCCAGGCTTAGCGCTCGCTTATGGCGGCTGGAATAACGTGTTTGGCCTTGCGTTAATTCCTTTAGTGATTGCCTTGATTGTGTATATTATTTTTGCAAAAGATGCACCAGATGCACCTGCTGCAAAGTCGCTCGGTCAATATTTGGCTGTGCTAAAAGATAAGGACGCTTGGTGGTTTATGTTCTTTTACAGCGTAACATTTGGCGGGTTTGTGGGCTTAGCCTCATCACTCACCATTTACTTTCATGATCAATACGGCTTAGACCCCGTACACGCAGGTTACTTTACTGCTGCATGTGTATTTGCTGGTTCACTGGTGCGTCCGTTTGGTGGCAACTTGGCTGACAGAATTGGTGGAATACGCTCACTCACCATCATGTACATTCTAGCGGCGATATTCTTGTTTATCTTAAGCTTTGGCATAGAGCAAAAAACGTTAGGCTTAACGGTTGTTGTACTGGCGATGGCAGCACTCGGCATGGGTAATGGTGCGGTATTCCAACTTGTACCACAGCGTTTTCGTAAAGAAATTGGCGTGATGACGGGGTTGGTTGGCATGGCAGGCGGCATCGGCGGCTTCTATTTAGCGTCTAGCTTAGGTTACTCAAAACAAGTCACAGGTAACTATCAAATTGGATTAATAGTGTTTGCAGGCTTGGCGATTGTAGCGATGCTGGGGCTAATGGGCGTAAAAAATCGCTGGCGAACCACATGGGGTTCTGCAACTGCAACCTCAGCTAAGGTATAGTGCTCGCTTTACATGAGCGTTAAGCCTTAATGACACTTAAATTTACTGTAGGCGAGAGTAGCGAAACAGGCCCGCGCGAGCGCAATGAAGATTATGTTGGTGTAGTTACACCAACAGACACAGTGCTAGCCACCAAAGGCGCGCTACTTGTAGTCGCTGATGGCGTGAGTGGTAATGTAGGCGGTCGCGAGGCCGCGGAAATGACCGTACGCACGGTATCAGCTGATTACTATGCCTCACCAGACACATGGCAAACGCACATGGCGCTAGACAAAGTGCTAGGCGCAGCCAATCGTTGGGTGCTGGCACAAGCAGCCGCTAATCGAGACATGGCAGGCATGGCAACGACGCTATCGCTGATGGTACTTAAAGGCCAGCGCTATGTGCTTGCTCACGTGGGCGATACACGTATTTATCGCTTACGTAATAACGTGTTAGAACAGTTAACCAGCGACCATGTGTGGGATAGACCCGACATGCGCCATGTACTTAAACGTGCAGTAGGCTTAGATAAAAACCTCACAGTAGACTTTAGTGAGGGTCTACTTGAGGTAGGTGACATCTACGCCATTATGAGTGATGGCGTTTGGGAGCCTCTAGGCGAGCAGTCGATACATCGCGCTATGATGATGTTTGATAGCCCACAAATGATAGCTGAGCACCTGACTAAAACAGCTTTAGCGACTGAGGGATTAGATAATGCCACCGCTTTAGTGATGCGCATTGATGAAGTGGGCACTGACATGCTGAGTGATTTGCTCTCAGATGCCACTAATCTCAGTGTTCCGCCCAAGCTAAAAGTGGGTGAAAGCATTGATGGTTTTGAAGTGCTTGATGTCATACATGATTCACGCGCGACTGTGTTATACAAAGTACGTAGTCAATCAGGCCAGATTTTTGTACTCAAAACATTACAGCCATTGCTTGCCAGCGACAAAGACAGCTGCCAAGCCTTGATGAATGAAGAGTGGTTAGCCAAGCGTGTTGTTGCGCAATGTGTACCGCAAGTGCTACCTTTGGCTTTAGGTCAACGCAAACACCTGTACTATGTAATGACATGGCACGAAGGCGCAACGCTGCAACAACGCCTTGATAATGGCCACCACTTTACGGTGAATGGCGTAGCAAAAATTGGTGCAGATTTAATGCGCGGTCTGAGCATGCTTCACCGCTTAAATATTGTGCATAGAGATATTAAACCCGCCAATATTCATATAGGGGCAGACCAACGGTTGCGTATTTTAGATTTAGGTGTAGCGCTCAACACGACATTAGGTACACCTGAAACTATGGAAAATCCGGGTACGCCTAGTTTTATGGCGCCTGAATTATTTGCAGGAAAAACGGCAGATATTGCTACTGATGTTTATGCCGCAGGGGTCACGCTTTATTATTTGCTCACACGCAAATACCCTTACGGTGAGATAGAGCCGTTTCAAACACCGCGCTTTGGAGAGCCCATACGCCCCACGCGCTATCGGCCAGAAATACCAAGCTGGTTAGAGAATATTGTGTTAAAAGCGGTAGCGAGAGATATAGAAAAGCGTTTTGAAACATCAGATGAAATGCTGTTAGCACTTGAGCATGGTGAGCTAAAACCAATTGCAGTTCAGCGCACGCCACTCATAGCTCGGGCGCATTTGCTTAAGTGGCAATGGAT
>CAZAHP010000201.1:0-2981 GCA_964484985.1 uncultured Methylophilaceae bacterium | reverse complement strand
AATAACAGCATGTCCAAGCCTTTTTGGTAGGTGAGCCTACTCACTACACCCAGTAAAGGCATATTGCCTACTGGCAATCCTAATCGAGTTTGCAAAGCCTCTTTCACTGATTTTTTTCCAGCAAGATTCTTAGCTGAGTAATTTTTTACCAGATGTGGGTCAGTGCCAGGGTTCCACTCGGTAGTATCTAAGCCATTTAAAATGCCATGCAGTTGCTCGCTACGATGCGCTAGTAGGCCTTGCATGCCAAAACCGAACTCGGGTGTTTGTATCTCTTTAGCGTAAGTTGGGCTAACTGTACTCAACATATCAGAGTAAAAAATCCCTGCTTTTAAAAACGAAAGTTGCCCGTAGTATTCTAGGCCATTCATTTGATAGCTTTCTGCAGGTAAGCCTAGCGCATTAAGCCAATCTGCATGGTAGCAACCTTGAAAAGCCATGTTGTGGATGCTTAATATCGATTTTGCTTGCTTCATGCCAGTGCTTCTTGCACTCATGTAGTGCATGTAAGCAGGGGCTAGGCCTGTTTGCCAATCATTACAATGTATGATGTCTGGCATCCAATCGCTTAACGCAGTGTATGAGCTGGCAAGTAGTGCTGCCACGTATGATAAAGTGCCAAATCTTAGCGGATTATCTTGCCAATCTTGATTGTTTTTATCAGTATAGATACCGCCTTCGCGCTCATATAGTTGAGCGCATTGAACAGCAATCACGGTGACGCCAGTGCTCGCAATTTTACCCATCAATAAGTTCACGCTACCAACGCTTGGAATGTGATGTAATGTGGCGATGCGCTCATAGTCCCCAAGCTCAGCTAGGGCTTTGGGATAAGCGGGAATTAATATTCTGACATCAGCACCTAACTCTTTTAAGGCTGCTGGCAAAGCACCACTTACATCAGCGAGCCCACCAGTTTTAATTAAGGGATAAACTTCAGAGCTAACAAATAAAATACGCAAACTTTTAATCTTTATATGAAGGTTGAATATAGGTACTGCTTAAGCATTTAGCTTGCCACGTTGAATCAAAACCAAGAGTCCATCATACTGATGACTTGTGCGCGAATCAAGAAGAGGATGAATATGGGAGCAACAGGTTTTATGGCTGTGGGTATAGGAGCAGCTCTTGGCGCATGGATGCGCTGGCTACTAGCTGTTACTTTTAATGCAGTGCTGCCTGCTCTGCCTTTAGGAACGCTCTTGGCTAATCTAGTAGGTGCCTATCTAATGGGCTTAGCCATAGGCGCTTTTTCTACAATTAACACGCTACCACCAGAACTGAAATTACTCATTACTACAGGCTTTTTAGGCGGGCTGACAACCTTTTCTACATTTTCAGCTGAAGCGGTAGATTTATATATTCGGGGCAGCTACGGAGCCATGTCAGTACACGTGATAAGCCATGTAGTAGGGTCATTGATATTGACGTTTTTGGGCATACTCACCATTCAAATGTTGCGACATTGAGTAAAACTAGCAAAAAATGGCATTAAATATCAAAAGGTATTTGATTGTTTAAGAGTTTTTGCCTATAATTGCGCTCCCTTACCTTGGTGCATCGTTTACGCATAACGAGTACCTATTAATCCACAAGGAGATTTAATGCGACACTATGAAGTAGTATTTATCGTCCATCCGGACCAAAGCGAGCAAGTGCCTGCGATGATTGAACGTTATCGCACATTGGTGACCAGCAACGGCGGCGCAATGCACCGTCTAGAAGACTGGGGTCGCCGTCAACTTGCATACCCAATTCAAAAAATTCACAAAGCGCATTACGTGCTAATGAACATTGAATGTAACCAAACTGTGTTAGATGAGCTAGAGCTTGCATTTAAATTTAATGACGCTGTACTTCGTCATTTAACAATGCAAACAAAAACAGCTGTAACAGAGCCTTCACCGATGATGAAAGAAGAGAAATCTAAATCAGTGTTGAGCAAAGATGCAGTAGCACCAGCGGCAGAGGCTGCTTAAGTTTAGGTGAATAGCAATCAGCTGGAGTTAATTGGCGTAGTACAAGAAATTGCTGTGCTCCGATACACCCCAGCAAGAATACCGTTGTTAAGTTTGGTTTTGCAGCATGTTTCAGAACAAATAGAAGCAGGCATGCAGCGCAGGGTAGAGTGTGAAGTTAGTGCGATGATATTAGGCGAATTAGCCATCACCGCCCAACACCTTACCGTAGGCGCCTCAATCAAAGTGACAGGGTTTATTGCTAAACGCAGCTTAAAAAGCACGCAACTAGTATTGCATATACAAACACTAACATTGGTTTAAACATTTATTTAAAGGATATTTAACATGGCACGCGATATGTTCAAACGCCGCCGCTACTGCAGATTCTCTGCAGAGGGCATTAAAGAAGTTGATTACAAAGATGTAGATTTATTAAAAGATTTTATTACTGAAAACGGTAAAATCATTCCAGCACGTATCACTGGCACTAAAGCTAAATACCAACGTCAATTAACATCAGCAGTAAAACGCGCACGTTTCTTGGCATTGCTTCCATACACAGACAAACACTAAGGGACTAATCATGCAAATTATCTTATTAGAAAAAGTCGTGAATCTTGGCAACCTAGGCGATATCGTTAAAGTTAAAGATGGCTATGGCCGTAACTTTTTGATTCCACAAGGTAAAGCAAAACGTGCAACTGAAGCAAACAAAGCACAATTTGCTGCGATTAAAGCTGAGTTAGAAAAACAACAAGCTGCATTGTTAACTGCTGCGCAAGCACGTGGTGAAAAATTAGCAGGTTACTTGTTGCAAGTGACTCAAAAAGCAGGCGTAGATGGCCGTTTGTTCGGTTCAGTAACTAATGGCGACATCGCTGAAGCGCTAACAGCTCAAGGTTTTGAAGTTGTTAAAGCTGAAGTGCGTATGCCAAATGGCCCACTCAAAGCGATTGGTGACCATGCTGTAAGTATCGCATTGCATCACGATGTAGTAGTAGATATTACTGTTTCAGTATT
>CAZAHP010000200.1:0-3038 GCA_964484985.1 uncultured Methylophilaceae bacterium | reverse complement strand
TATGAGTAACGCAGTATCGCGACGGAATTTGAATTTATAGAAGCGCCCACAACAAAAAAGAAAAACTATGCACAACATTACCGACCAAATCGTCACAGCTACCAGCCAGATTATCCTTGGCAAAGAACATCAAATACGCTTAGCATTGGCATGCATTTTGGCTAAGGGACACCTACTGATTGAAGACCTGCCCGGCATGGGGAAAACCACGCTTGCGCACACTTTAGCGCAAGTTCTTGGCCTACAATTTAACCGCGTACAATTCACCAGCGATTTGTTACCAGCCGATGTACTTGGCGTTTCAGTCTACGACAGAAACAACGCGCAGTTCAAATTTCACCCTGGACCAGTATTTACAAACGTACTACTCGCCGATGAAGTCAATCGCGCCACCCCAAAAACACAAAGCGCCCTGTTAGAAGTGATGGAAGAAGGCCAAGTCACCATTGATGGTGAAACGCGCAAGCTACCAGTGCCATTTTTTGTCATAGCCACGCAAAATCCGTCACAACATATAGGCACTTTTGCCCTACCAGAATCTCAACTCGACCGATTTTTGATGCGCATAGAATTAGGCTATCCTGATGCAGCCTCTGAGCGAGCCCTACTCCAAAGCAATGGGGGCAGAGCCAATGTAGGCAGCATTCAAGCACTGATTAGCAGTGATGACTTAATAAAACTACAAGAGACAGTGCAAACAGTTCACCTATCAGATGCGCTACTTGACTACCTACAAGCCATTTTAAAATATAGTCGCAATACAGCACGCTTCACATCAGGGCTTTCGCCACGCGCCGCACTAGCACTTAAACATAGTGCTCAAGCGTGGGCGATGATGCAAGGACGTGATTATGTGATTCCAGAAGACATACAAATCGTACTGCCATGTGTTGCTAAACACAGGTTAGAGTCTGCTTCAAATAATACACAAGACGTGATTGAAGACCTATTAAGCGCAGTTGCCATATAACAAAAAGGCATGAGTCTTAACAACTCATGCCCTAATGTTAAGCCTAGAAATATGGCTTAAAACTAAATTTTAATTACTTAGTAGCAACAGAAACTTTTTTAGGCTTCTCGGCAGGGGCTGGTGCGGCTACTTTAGCAACAGCTTGCGCTGCTGCTTTTTCTTTCACTGCTGAGCCACGCATGTGTGAAGACACACCTTGCTCCATTTCAGCTGAGCAGCCGCCACCCATAACAGTTTTAGCGCAATCACCAGCAAATGCTTGTGCTGAAAGCACTAAAAAAGCTAAAGTAGATAATGTAAAAGAAAATGATTTTTGCATATAGGTAATCCTAATAAAAATATAAAAAGTTGTTAAATCTTAAAATTGCATGAATATCCGTTAATTAAATACCATGCATAAAACATGCCAATCATTGATAATTTTATTTGTTCAATCGAGATAAAATGTAGGATATACAAACATTACCAATAAAATCAAAATGATAACCAATCTCTCAATTAAAAATTATTATGTTCAAACTGTTTAGCAATCTAAACTGGAGCAAGCTATTCAGGTATGCACGCGCCAAAAATTCAACAGCGATCTTGTCAAGACGCCATATTTACATCATTCCAACAAAATTTGGCTGCTTATATGCACTGGTCTTGCTCGCCATGTTGTTTGGCTCTATCAACTACAACCTTAGCCTAGGTTTTGTACTCACATTTTTACTAGCTGGCATGGGCAACATCGCCATGTTACACACATGGCGAAATTTGGCACACCTTAAAATAGAGGCCGTTCATCAACACCCGGCTTTTGCAGGTGAAAATGCCAACTTTGAAATTAAACTGATAGATGACAAAAATCGCCATCGATACGCGCTTGCTGCTAAATTCGAAGGGGTGAATACTGTATACGCCGACATCGCTGCTTTAGATGAGAGCAAACTAAAACTCCATCTACCTAGCCTTAAACGTGGCTGGTTAAAAGCGCCGCGTATTATACTGCATACGGAGTTCCCCATAAATTTATTTCATGCTTGGGCTTATGTAGAGCTTGATATGCAATGCCTAATTTACCCACATCCGCTTTTAATATCGTCACCCTCAAACACTTCTTTAGATCATAGCGATGCAGGCAAAATGCGAGCAAAAAGTGGTGACGATGACTTTTCTGGCCATCGTAATTATCAATATGGAGACTCCCCCAAGCGTGTCGATTGGAAGGCCTCATCACGCGAGCAGGGTTTACTTATCAAACAGTTTGAAACTGAAGCGCAGAGCACTTTATGGCTTGACTGGCTAAATACCACTGAGAAAGACACTGAAAAGCGCATTAGCCAACTCACACGCTGGGTGCTAGACGCACACAGCACTCAACAAAGCTATGGATTACGCCTACCAAAAGTAGAAATAGCGCCGAATATTGGCGAGCTGCATTACCACCAATGTCTGCAAGCTTTAGCGCTCCTGGACGCCTCATGATACGCCAACTCGACATTGATGATATTCGCTGGCTAATCGGCTCGCTTACACTGGCCATGCTTTTGCATGTAAGCCACTTAACGCCATGGGTCAGCATGTTTATTTTCGCCCTCTTCGCATGGCGCTACACCATTACAATAAAAGGCTGGAAGCTCCCTAGCATTTGGCTACTAATGCCGCTCACTTTAATTGCGGGCTTGGGGATTATACTGACTTACAAAAGCCTATTTGGCAGAGATGCAGGTGTAGCCTTACTCACCATTATGCTCTCGCTCAAACTCATGGAAACGCACGACAAACGTGACTACATACTCATCATACTCGCGGCCTACTTTCTCACCACTGCTAGCTTTTTATTTAATCAATCACTATTAGTAGGTGCGTATATTTTGCTGCCTATTCTTGCACTTACCACGACGCTCGTAGGCTTGAGCCACCCACAGAGTAGATTAGACTGGCGTTTCAAGAGCAAGCTAGCCGGCAAGTTATTGCTGCAATCTATACCCACCATGCTCATTTTATTTTTCCTGTTCCCTCGCATACCGGGCCCATTATGGGGGATGCCTGAAGACAGCTACAGCAGCATGACAGGGCTTTCAGA
>CAZAHP010000199.1:0-3051 GCA_964484985.1 uncultured Methylophilaceae bacterium | reverse complement strand
GGCATGTCGCCAATTTCATCTAAAAATAGTGTGCCGCCATCGGCTTGTTCAAATCTTCCGCGTCTTGCGGCTTGTGCGCCTGTAAATGCGCCACGTTCATGACCAAATAGTTCTGATTCTAGGAGGTCTTTAGGGATGGCTGCAGTATTGATGGCTATAAAGGTTTTGTCAGCGCGTGGGCTGTGCCTGTGTAGGGCGCTGGCCACAAGTTCTTTGCCTGTGCCAGACTCACCGTTGATAAGTACTGTGGCATGTGAGCGGCTAAGGCGGCCTATAGCTCTAAACACCTCTTGCATTGCTGGGGCTTGCCCAATAATTTCGGGCGTTTCTTCAATGGCAACGATTTCTGTTGCTTGGCGCATGCTTTCTTCAACAGCGCGTTTGATAACATCAATGGCTTGGTCTACGTCGAAAGGTTTAGCTAAGTATTCGAAAGCGCCACCTTGAAAGGCTGCAACAGCACTTTCTAAGTCAGAATAGGCAGTCATGATAATGACTGGAATATCAGGATTGCGCTCTTTAATGACTTGCAGAAAGTCTAAGCCAGAACCATTTGGCATGCGAATGTCGCTTACCACTACTTGCGGTTCTTCTTTATTCAAGGCATTTAGTGCTTCAGGTACGGATGAGAAGGTTTTAAACTCCATATCTGTACGAGCGAGTGCTTTTTCAAATACCCAGCGTATAGATTTATCGTCGTCAATGATCCAAATTGGTTTCATAATTAGCCTGTCAATTTATTTTTCTTAATGCAATATTTGTGAGTGTCATTGCCTTATCACTTGCCCTTTCATGGCAGTGCTTTCAATCGGTAGTAGTATGGTAAAGCATGTGTTGCCTGGCTCGCTCTCACACTCAATCATGCCATGGTGTTGAGTGACAAAAGTTTGTGCTAAGGTTAAACCTAGACCCGAGCCACCTTCACGACCTGAAACGAGTGGATAAAAAATGCGGTCACGGATTTCAGCAGGTATACCTGGGCCATTATCTATGATTTGTACCTTTATACCTACACGATAGCGCTTTTTAGCAAGTGTGAGTTGGCGCTCTGCGCGAGTGCGTAGAATAATTTTACTCTCACCACCATTTTTTTTGCTGGAGAGCATAGCTTGTGCTGCGTTACGTGCGATATTGAGAACGACTTGTATGAGTTTTTCACGGTCGCCAATGAGCTCTGGTAGGCTGGTGTCGTAGTCGCGTTGTACTTGTATGCCTTGTGGCGATTCGGCTAATAATAAGCTGCGAACACGCTCTAGCACTTCGTGTATATTAGTGGGTTCGTATTTAGGGATGCGGTGTGGTACGAGTAGCCTGTCCATCAGTACTTGTAGGCGGTCGGCCTCTTTGATGATGACTTGGGTGTATTCACGCAAACTTGCTTGCGGCAGCTCATGTTCTAGTAGCTGCGCAGCACCACGCAGGCCACCCAGAGGGTTTCTAATCTCATGTGCTAGGTTGCGTAGTAGCTCGGCATTGGCTTGTTGTTGTATTAGCATGCGCTCTTCGCGAGCAATACGCAGTTGTTGATCCATTTGTTGGAACTCTAAAAGCAGGCATGCTGTAGCTAGGTCAACAGGGGTGACGGTGGTTGTTACCGCAAGTGATGTTTGGCGTAAGGTGGTAATAATATACTCATGCTCACGGAATGGGCTACTAGTGCTAATGGCGTTTTCTACCGCCGAATAGAGTATTTTACAATTGGGAAAGACCTGTGAAATATGCATGCCTGTAATTTGCTTTGCGCTGAGCGCAAATACAACTTCAGCGCCAGGGTTGGCGTAGACAACGCGCTTCTCTGCATCTAGCAGTATGACTGCTGTAGCGAGCTGCTCAAGACCCGGGAATAATGTGGAAAGTTTTTGAATCATGTCGGCTTAAGTATAAGCAAAACCTAGGCCATAGTGCGAACGAAAGTGTGAAAATTTTTGTTGGCGAGCTAGTTAAGAGCATCTAACTCTTTTTGAAGTAGCTCAACATTACGTTGGTGAGCATCTACGTCTGCTTGTAGTTTGTCTACCTTCTCTTGGTATTTTGCCATATTTCTAAAGCGTTTACCGTTGGCCGCTGTAAACATTTCAGGGTTAGCAGCACCGTCTGCATAGGCTTTTTTGGCTTCTTCTAAGGCTTTCTTCTCGGCATCAAGCTCGCTAGAGAGAATCTCTTTGCGTTTGTCATCACGCTGGTCTTGTGTTTTTGCATCTACCTTAGGAAAGCTTGCTGGCGTGGGCGTTTTCGCTGAGCGTGCACCGCCGCCGCTGCTTGGTGGAGTAGATGGGTCTAAATTTAACTTTGATGCACCTTTTAGGGGCACGTTTGAGTAGGTGATGTGGCCATTTTCATCAATACTTTTGTAAATTTCAGCATGCGTAGTGTTTGAAAGCAAAATGATGCTTAAGCATAGTATGGCTGGTGAAGTGTTTGGCAATAATTTAAGTGGTCTCATAGCTTAGAGTTTAGTCGAGAATTCATATTGTAGCAACGCATTAGTGCTTGATTTGGTTGACAGATTGGCGTCTGGCTTGCTGAGAGTGTTTTGGAAATGACAAAGGCAGCAAATCCCTCACGGGATTTGCTGCCTTGTTGTGTTGCTAAGCTAAATTAGCAGCTGTAGTACAAGCCAAACTCAACTGGGTGTGGAGTTTGACGTAACTTAGTCACTTCTTCCATTTTTAATGCAATGTAAGCATCAATCCAGTCGTCAGAGAATACGCCGCCACGTGTTAAGAACTCGCGGTCTTTGTCTAAGTACTCAAGCGCTTGTTCTAATGAAGAACATACGGTTGGGATAAGCGCATCTTCTTCAGGTGGAAGATGGTACAAGTCTTTTGATGCTGGCTCGCCTGGGTGAATCTTGTTTTGAACGCCATCTAAACCAGCCATTAACAAAGCAGAGAATGCTAAGTATGGGTTAGCGATAGGGTCTGGGAAGCGCGCTTCAACGCGGCGTGCTTTTTCACCGTGTACGAATGGGATACGGATAGAAGCTGAACGGTTTTTAGCTGAGTAAGCTAATTTTACTGGTGCTTCGTAGTGTGGCACTAAACGTTTGTA
>CAZAHP010000198.1:0-3077 GCA_964484985.1 uncultured Methylophilaceae bacterium | reverse complement strand
TTTAAAAAAGTATTTGCAATAATTTTAGGAGAATTATCATGAGTGCAGTTGCAGAAAATGTAGTAACAGAAATACCTAGCCCGTTGGTATTTACCGACAATGCAGCAAAAAAAGTGAAAGAGCTGATTGAAGAAGAAGGTTCACCAGACTTAAAACTACGCGTATTTGTAAGCGGTGGTGGTTGTTCAGGTTTTCAATACGGCTTCACTTTTGAAGACGTTGTAAATGAAGATGACACTACCGTAGATAAAGATGGTGTGACTTTGCTAATTGACCCAATGAGCTTGCAATACTTGATGGGCGCAGAAATTGACTATCAAGACAGCCTACAAGGCTCTCAGTTTGTGATTCGCAACCCTAACGCACAAACCACATGCGGTTGCGGTTCATCATTCTCGGTTTAATTCACCATTAAAAACTAGGCAGATGACTGCCCAGCCGTAGGCACTGCAAGATAGTGAATCTTGCAGTGCCTTGCTATTTTTTAGTGTGTTGCACTTACGCTTGGTGCTTTTGGAGGTGCTTCCTTTAGGTTTTTTGGCAATTGAAAAACCACATTCTCAACCACCCCATGCAACTCACTCACTTTACCCCCGCTGAGCGCCTGTAGTTTTTCTATTACTTCTTTGACCAAAACTTCTGGTGCGGAAGCGCCAGCTGAAACGCCAATATGTTTTTTGCCTAGCAGCCAATCAGGGTTAAGTTCACCAGCATTATCCACCATGTAAGACTCAACACCCTGGTTTTTAGCCACCTCGCGCAAGCGATTTGAATTAGAGCTATTGGGCGAGCCAACAACAATTACTAAATCACAATCCTTAGCCATGATTTTTACAGCATCTTGACGGTTTTGAGTGGCGTAGCAAATAGAGTCACTTTTTGGAGGGCTAATACTTGGGAATTTAGCTTTTAATGCAGCAACGATTGTTGCAGCATCGTCTATAGAAAGCGTGGTTTGTGTCACATAGGCAAGCATGCTGGGGTCTCTCACCTCTAGCGCAGCCACATCTTCCACAGTTTCTACCAAGTACATACCCAATGGCGTTTCTTCAACTTCATCAGCTTCTACTTGCCCCATTGTGCCTTCGACCTCTGGGTGACCTTTATGGCCTATCATGACAATTTCTTTACCCGCCTTACGCATTTTAGCCACTTCGATATGCACTTTGGTAACCAGTGGGCAAGTGGCATCAAATACTCTAAGGCCACGAAGCTCTGCTTCTTTACGCACCTCTAGAGAAACACCGTGTGCACTAAAAATTAGCGTATTGCCTGCTGGTACTTCAGCCAAATCTTCAATAAAAATCGCGCCTTTGCGCTTAAGCTCATCCACCACAAACTTATTGTGTACCACTTCATGACGCACATAAATCGGCGCACCAAACTTTTCTAGTGCCTGCTCAACAATAATAATGGCGCGATCTACGCCTGCACAAAATCCACGAGGGTTTGCTAATGAAATTTCCATACCATGTTTCTCAATGTTTAAATCAAATAATGAATGTTGAGATTTTAATTTCCCAACCAATAGGCAAAGGTGAGCAGCATCACCGAGCTGACAACTAGCACCAATACTCGCCACACCATACCAATCGCGCTTTTTAGGTATTCTGCATCTGCGTCATCTCCTAAGCCAATCTCAGGCCTTGCCTCAATAATACCTTGACTGGGCAATCCATCGCCAAGTTTCACACCCAAGGCACCTGCCCCACTGGCGTAGATAATTCCCAGATTTAAATTAATCCAACTTTCAGCTTGGCTGCGCCAACAAAAAAGTGCATCTTCAAAATCACCCACCATCGCAAATGCGCTTGCTGTAGCATGGGCTGGCAGCCAGTCGATTTTGGCATAAGCAATACGTGAGAAGCTTCCAAAATCATCATATTTCTCCCATAGCTCGCTCACTTGCAGTGATAGCCTATAAAACAATACTGGTGCTGGCCCTAGGCCGATTAAACCTAATACGATAAACCAAAATAATGGGCCAAATAAATATTGGTGTGATAGCCTAA
Source organism: uncultured Methylophilaceae bacterium (assembly GCA_964484985.1). Classification (GTDB taxonomy): domain Bacteria; phylum Pseudomonadota; class Gammaproteobacteria; order Burkholderiales; family Methylophilaceae; genus CAZAHP01. The sequence goes on along the minus strand of CAZAHP010000198.1, from coordinate 1,065 downwards.
AAGTGTTCTCTATACTCAGCTTTGCAATTTGTGTATGTGTATATCGTCTAGTATCAATTTGCTGCCAGTCACTCAATTGCAAGCGAGCCAAATCAATATTACCTACCTGCAATGCACTTGCAATATGCTCGGCCTGTTTTTCAAACTGATTAAACCGTAAACATAAATAAAGCACTAAGCCACATAATATTACTGCCAGTAAACTATTAAACTTGCTTAACCAATAATATAAAACCCCTAGTAGCAGCGATGGCAGCAATACAGCTAACAGCCATGCAAAAACACCATGTAGATATTTGCCGTCGTTTAGATTTCGTTCAAGCAGATTGAAATAGGGTAAAAACTTTTGTGCAAAACATTTTGTATGTGCGTAAGGGTAGCGATAGCGCAGTATAATTGCGCCAACAAGAGCCAAAAAATTCATTGTTGCTTACTCTGCATTATGACGGTCTATTGATTTGTCTAAAGCACATCTACTAATAATTGGGCACTTCTATAAATTGAAGTTGCTAAGCTAGGCAAGGCGCGATTAAAAAATTTTGACGCAGCATATACATAATATGTAAGGATAAATTTTTTATGAGCAACGTAGCATAGCAACGTAAATTCAATTTATAGAAGTACCCAATACTGTATGTTAGCAAATGTAGGTTTAATGACATTGAGTAGCTTGCTCACTATATTGCTATAATCTTAATATTACTCTGTTAGTTTAGTATAGCCAAATTTATTTAAAGATGAAGAAACAAGTATGAAAAACACCGCCACCCTGTTGATAACCTGCCCTGATCGCAAAGGTTTGGTAGCTTCAATCGCTGATTTTTTGTATCAGCATGATGCCAATATTTTGCATGCAGACCAACATCAAGACGCTGAAAATGATTTGTTTTTAATGCGCGTTGAGTGGGATCTCAATGGTTTTAATATTGATTGCAGCAAGGGCTCAGAGTTATTCGCTGAGCAGTTTGCACCAATCGCTGAGCGCTTTAATATGCATTGGCAACTAAAGCTCACTACTAGACGTCCGCGCGTGGCGATTATGGTTTCTCAATATGACCATTGCTT
>CAZAHP010000197.1:0-3089 GCA_964484985.1 uncultured Methylophilaceae bacterium | reverse complement strand
GTTTCAATCTTCACATTATCAATAGGTTGACGCACGATATTCAAGCCCTCTGCCGCTGGGTCTAGGGTTTCAATATTCGCAGATGCTGCGATAAAGTTGTTTTCCATCATGAGCAAAGTATAAATCGCTTCATTCACGCCAGCTGCGCCTAGGGCGTGGCCTGAGAGTGATTTGGTTGAGGCTATGGCTACAGGGTGGTTGCTGCCAAATACCTCACGTATCGCTTCAAGCTCTTTGGTATCCCCCACTGGGGTGCTGGTGCCGTGGGTGTTGATGTAATCGACTTTTTCAATCGCTTTACCATCATGGCCTTGTAATGCGAGCTTCATGCAGCGCACAGCGCCTTCACCACTTGGTGCAACCATATCGTAGCCATCTGAAGTTGCGCCGTAGCCCACCACTTCTGCGTAAATTTTTGCGCCGCGTGCTTTTGCGTGTTCGTATTCTTCTAGCACCACTATGCCGCCGCCGCCAGAAATCACAAAACCATCGCGGTTTGCATCATAGGTACGGCTGGCTTTTTCTGGGGTGTCATTGTATTTGCTGCTGAGCGCGCCCATGCCATCAAACATAAAAGATAATGTCCAGTGCTCTTCTTCGCCGCCACCAGCAAAAACAATATCTTGTTTGCCGAGTTGAATTTGCTCTACACCTGCGCCGATACAATGTGCGCTTGTTGAGCAAGCGGAAGTAATACCATAATTAACCCCCTTAATTTTTGCTCCAGTTGCCAAACAAGCAGCAATACCGCTTGCCATTGATTTAGTCACCATGTAAGGACCAACACGACGTATACCTTTTTCACGCAAGGTATCTATGCCTTCTAAAATACTTTCGTGCGAGGCTCCGCCTGCACCTACAATCAAACCTGTGCGCACATTTGAAACTAGGTCTTCCGCTAATTTTGCGTCAGCAATGGCTTCTTGCATCGCAATCCAAGCGTAGGCATGGCCTTTAGCCATAAAACGCAGGAGCTTACGGTCAATCAGTTCTTCAATATTAAGATTTTTGATAGAGCCAGCCACGTGTGAACGTAAGCCACGCTCTGCATATTCAGGCTGATAGCTAATGCCAGACTTACCCGCTTTTAAGCTAGCGAGTACTTCATCTTTATTATTGCCAAGGCTGGATACAATACCCATGCCCGTAATCACCACTCGACGCATTGCGCGCTACTCCCTAGTGTCTCTTAAATTAAAATCTTCTTAAAAATTCTCTGTGCTGGTAAATAAACCTACGCGCAAATCATTCGCTTCATAAATCATACGTCCATCAAGCTCCATGCGCGCATCCGCAATACCCATGACCAATTTACGCATAATGACGCGTTTTAAATCAATATGGTAGCGCACCAACTTACCTGTGGGTAATACTTGGCCTGTAAACTTCACTTCCCCTGCACCTAAAGCACGTCCGCGACCTGGGCCGCCCATCCAGCCAAGATAAAACCCAACCAGTTGCCACATGGCATCTAAACCCAAACAGCCGGGCATCACAGGGTCACCCGTAAAGTGGCAATCAAAAAACCACATATCAGGCTTAACATCTAACTCAGCAATAATTTGACCATTGCCGTATTTGCCGCCATCTTCTGTAATTGAAACAATGCGATCAAACATCAGCATAGGTGGCAAAGGCAGCTGTGCATTGCCCGCACCGAACATTTCTCCGCGACCACATGACAAAAGCTCTTCGTAGGTAAAACTATTTTGTTTAGACATAAAGTTTAGTAAATATTCTTAAAACGCTATTTTCGCTGGAAATGACGTTTGGGGAAAGCTTTTCATGCGTTTAATCTGCAATTAACTCAATTTCTTTCTAAACTAGGGTCTTCAAGCAAACTTAAATTTCCTAATATGCAGACTGCCAAAACGGGCAAATTTCACTTGGTGGCTGATATCAACAACCATATGGTTGAAAAAAGCCATGTGGTGGTTACATCTAACCATAACGGCTGCTATATGTAACCAAGTGTAACAAAATAATACGGCAAAAATATCCTTACTTTCAATTATTAATCATATAGATAACAATAAAAAAAATGCACTGGCTTAATTATTGCTGTAACAATTAGTGGTTAATAATTTTGACCATGATTGTGGGAAATTTTAAGACCAATGCTTTTAGTCAATCTGCATTGATGATTGTACTAAATATTACGGTCAAGCCAAAAAACCACAATCACCACCCCTTAGTAACATTTAACTACGGAGAATTAAAATGGAGATAAAAAAAATTAAGCTAGCGCTCGGATTAGCACTTGGTGTTTCTATGGCTTTACCCATGGTAGCATCAGCTGCAGCTGACCAAGAAGCGGCTATGAAAGACAAAAACAACTGGGTTCACCCACGTGGTCAACATGACAACCAAGGTTACAGCCAATTAGCTCAAATTAGCAAAGCTAACGTAAAAAACCTTAAAGGTGCTTGGACATTCGCTACTGGTGTAAACCGTGGTCACGAAGGTTCACCAGTTGTTGTGGGCAACATGATGTATCTACATACAGCATTCCCAAACAACGTATACGCACTTGACTTAAACGACAACCAAAAAATCGTTTGGTCATACTTCCCTAAACAAGACCCATCAGTACAAGCTGTATTGTGCTGCGACAACGTTTCACGTGGTCTTGGCTACGGCGATGGCAAAATCTTCTTACAACAAAACGACGGTATGTTAGTGGCTTTAGATGCTAAAACTGGCGCTAAAGTATGGGAAGTTAAAAACACCGACCCTAAAGTAGGTGCAACTAACACTAATGCTGCTCACGTAATCAAAGACAAAGTATTGACTGGTTGCTCAGGTGCTGAGTTCGGCGTGCGTTGCTTTATCGCTGCTTACTTTATCAAAGACGGCAAATTAGCATGGAAAGCTTACTCAACAGGCCCAGATGCTGAAACATTGCATGACGCTAACACCAACAAAGAAAACCCACAATACAATGCGCTTTCAGTATATGAAGACGTAAACGGTGGTAACAAAATTGGTGGCTCATTCAAACGTTTACCACTTGAAAAAATGAAAATTGGTGAGCAAGAATTAGGTACACGTACATGGTTGAAACCACAAGCAGTTAAAGATGGTTGGCA
>CAZAHP010000196.1:0-3129 GCA_964484985.1 uncultured Methylophilaceae bacterium | reverse complement strand
ACAATTGGGTGCTCCAGATATGGCGCTGCCTCGATTAAATAACTGGGGTTTTTGGTTGTTGCCACCAGCAGCAATTTTATTAACCTTACCATTTACGCTGGCACTATTCGGTATTGGTGACGGTGCAGTGGCGACAGGTTGGACGCTTTATACACCATTGTCAGTGCAAGGTGGTATTGGTGTTGACTTCGCAATTTTCTCAATTCACTTATTAGGTGTTTCATCTGTACTTGGTTCTATTAACGTGATTGTGACCATTTTTAACATGCGCGCTCCTGGCATGACCTTAATGAAAATGCCTATGTTTGCATGGGGTTGGTTGATTACTGCGTTCTTATTGATTGCTACTATTCCTGTGTTAGCTGGTGCTGTGACTATGTTGTTAACAGACCGCCATTTTGGTACACACTTCTTTGATGCTGCAGGTGGTGGTGACCCTATCCTTTGGCAACACTTGTTCTGGTTCTTTGGTCACCCAGAGGTTTATATCGTTCTGTTACCAATTTGGGGTTTCATGCCACAAATTTTACAAACATTCTCACGTAAACCAATGTACGGCTACAAAGCGCAAGTTTACTCACTATGGGCGATTGGTGCTCTTGCTTTAGTTGTTTGGGCGCATCACTTCTTTACAGTAGGTATGCCAGTGCCAGCATTGCTTTACTTTATGTATAGCACTATGGCAATTTCATTACCACTTGCAGTATTGTTCTTTTGCTGGATTGCTACTATCTGGAAAGGCTCAATCACATTTGAAACACCTATGTTGTTTGCAACTGGCTGGATTGTGCTCTTCGGTATTGGCGGCTTAACAGGCTTGGTGCTTGCTGACGTTGCAGCCGATGCTCAGTACCATCACTCATACTTCGTGGTTGCGCACTTCCACTACACCTTGTTTGCTGGCGGTATGATGGGTGTAATGTCAGGTGTTTACTACTGGTTACCAAAAATGACTGGTCATATGTACAGCGAAAAGTTGGGTAAAGCGCACTTCTGGTTGACAGCGATTTCATTCAATATGACATTTATTCCTCAGTTCTTCTTAGGTTTAGCTGGTATGCCACGCCGTATCCCTGACTATGCGCTACAGTTTGCTGAGTTTAATCAAATCTCATCTATTGCAGCCTTTGTACTTGGCTTCTCACAATTGATTTTTGTGTACAACATTATCTCTTGTGCTAAAGGCGGCCAAAAGGCAACAGATAGAGTGTGGGAGGGCGCAGAAGGTCTAGAGTGGACATTACCATCTCCACCTCCTTACCATAGCTTTACTGATCAACCAGAGTTTAAGAAAGTTACTGGTTAATAGAGTGAAATGACAGGCTGATATCTTAGGTATCAGCCTGTATTAAAAAGGTAAAAATAGATGTCGGATTTAGGAAGTAATGACGACACTAAAAAGAAAAACATAAAACTCGCATTAGTGTTTGGTTTAGTGGCTTTTGTGTGGTTTTTGGTGTCTATGGCAGTGATATGGAAACAATGACACCTAATGAGGTTAAGGCAGCAGCTAACAAAAAATTAGGCTTTAAGTTATTGTGGATTGTTGCAGCTGCTTTAGTGTTTGCTTTTGCTCTGGTGCCTTTATATGACGTATTGTGCACAGTGACTGGTTTAAATGGCAAAACAAACAATACTGCGGATTTAAGTAAAACCGTTGTTGATAAAACAAGATGGGTAACCGTTGAGTTTACCAGCAGTGTGATGCCAGGTCTCGCTTGGGCTTTTTATCCTAAGCAAGCCAGCATTAAGGTGCACCCAGGACAAGTGCATACTGTATTTTTTACAGCTAAAAACATGACTAATCAATTAGTCGCAGGTCAGGCAGTACCTAGTGTTAGCCCGGGTAAAGCCTCACCTCATTTGAAAAAAATTGAGTGTTTTTGTTTTCAAAGACAAGAACTCAAAGCGGGAGAGACTAAAGAAATGCCACTTAGGTTTTTTATTAGCCCCGATATTCCTGCAGATGTGAATGTAGTAACGTTGTCTTACGCGTTTTTTAGTGCGGTAAAGACAGCAAAATAGGGAGCAGAACAACACGTAAGTGATTGTTTGGCAGTTGATTAGTTTAATTTAATAAGTGTCGGGGAAATATTGCATGTCTTCACAAACACATAGCGCAAATCATTATTACGTACCAGAGCCAGTGATGTATCCAGTCATCACTTCTATAGGCTTGTTATCGCTTGCCTCTGGTTTTATTTTTAAAATTAACGACTATTCTGCTGGTAAGTACATGATGATAGTCGGTACGCTGTTGATTCTCGCCATGGTCTTTAAGTGGATGGGCGCAGTGATTGGTGAAAGCCAATCTGGTAAATTTACTGCATGGGAAGATAAATCATTTCGTGTTGGTATGATTACATTTATCTGTTCTGAAGTTGCATTCTTTGCTGCATTCTTTGGCGCTCTGTTTTTTATGCGTGTGATTTCTATCCCCGAGTTGGCTTCATTTGACCCTTTGTATACGATGTATAAAGGGTTTACCGATGCTTGGCCTTCAGCTGGTCCTGGTGGTAGCACGGTTAAGGGTATGTATGAGGTTGCACAATTTCACCCCATGGGTGCTTGGGGTCTGCCTGCAATCAACACAGCTTTGTTGTTAACTTCTGGCGCTACGATAACTTGGGCGCATTGGGCTTTGCTTAAAAATAATCGCTCACAGCTGATTATTGGTATGTTCTTGACTGTTGCCTTGGGCGTTGCATTCTTGGCTTGCCAAGCGGTTGAGTATCATCATGCATATACTGAAATGGGTTTAACTTTGGGTGCTGGCGCTTATGGTGCTACATTCTTTATGTTAACTGGCTTCCATGGTTTTCATGTGATGCTTGGTACGATTATGTTGATTGTGATTTTACTGCGCTGCATGAAAGGTCACTTTACGCCTGAGCACCACTTTGGTTTTGAGGGTGTTGCATGGTACTGGCACTTTGTAGACGTGGTGTGGTTAGGTTTGTTCGTATTTGTATATTGGTTGGTGTAAGCATCTCAACAAAAAGGGCGATGCTGATGCATCGCCCTTTTTATTTAACTATGTAATCAACCACGTATTGTACTTATACAGTGTTGATTGGTGCAGTGTTAAGTGGCAGAGTAGAGTGTTAGTGTTGTCCGATTAAGCCAAAA
>CAZAHP010000195.1:0-3134 GCA_964484985.1 uncultured Methylophilaceae bacterium | reverse complement strand
CTACGGCGAAGCTACCTTTGCCATGCTAAAATGCGGAATGACAAAATTTCATGTATTGATACCCGCCGCAGGCGTAGGTAATCGCATGGCAACCGCGATTCCTAAACAATACCTGCCGCTTGCAGGTAAGCCTATGATTTCTCATTCGATTCAAACGTTTTTTGCAAACCCAAGAATTGCCAGTATTACGCTTGCGCTCAGCCCAGAAGATGAGTTCTGGCGTAGCTTAAGCTTAGATGCTGCAAGTAAGCTTAAGCTGCAATATACAGGCGGCGATACACGCTCAGCGACTGTTTTAAATACGCTTGCAGTGCTCCGCCAAACCGTTGCAGATGATGATTGGATACTCGTGCACGATGCTGCTCGCCCAGGCTTAAGTGCGCAATTGTTAAACAACTTGCTCGATAGCTTAGAGCACGATGAAGTTGGTGGTTTGCTGGCCTTGCCTTTGGCCGATACTTTAAAGCAATCGCAGGCTGATGCTCGCAGCGCAAATACGATTCCGCGTGATGGTTTATGGCAGGCGCAAACGCCGCAGATGTTTCGATATGCCTTGCTGAAAAAAGCTTTAGAGAGTTTTGAAGGTGCGCCCACAGACGAGGCGCAGGCGATTGAAAGCTTGGGGTTACAACCTAAGCTGGTGGTCGGTAATTTACGCAATATGAAGGTCACCTACCCGCAGGATGTGGCGGTGGTTGAAGCTTTAATGCAACAGGAGCAAGCATGAGAATAGGGCACGGATTTGACGTACATTGTCTAGTAGAAGGTCGCCCCTGCATTATTGGCGGGGTGAATATCCCGCATGATAAAGGCTTAGATGGGCATTCTGATGCTGATGTGTTGCTGCACGCGATTTGTGATGCATTGCTTGGTGCAGCTGCGTTAGGTGATATAGGCAAACATTTTCCACCAAGCGATATGCGCTATAAAGGCATAGATTCACGCGAGTTGCTGCGCCATGTAGTGGCTTTGTTACGTGAGAAAAACTACGTGGTGGGTAATATTGATGCCACCGTGATCTGCGAAGCACCGCGCCTCAGCAAACACACCGCGCAAATGTGCGCCAACATTGCCCAAGATTGTGCGGTCGATGTCACGCAAATCAACGTAAAAGCCACCACCACAGAAAAGCTAGGCTTCACTGGCCGTGGTGAAGGCATTGCGGCTGAGGCTGTTTGCTTGATTCAAGCGCTGTAGGTCTACATGTTTAAGTGGTTTGAAAATCTAGTTAATCCATTCCCTACAAGCCATATGGTGACCCCGCCTAAAGATTTTTGGGCGTTTGTGTGGTCATGCACGCAGGGTTTGCGCCCCTATATTTTAGGCATGACTATACTCACCGCCATGATAGGCGCGTTTGAGGCGCTGTTGTTCGCCATGATGGGGCGTGTGGTAGATGAGTTGAGCCACATTACGCCGCAAAATTTATGGCAGCAACACGCGCATGAGCTCATGCTGCTTGCTGCTATTTTACTTTCCAGCACGCTCTTTATATGGCTGCAAACCTTGCTTAAGCACCAAACCTTGGCGGGTAACTTTCCTATGCGTTTGCGTTGGAATTTTCATCGCTTAATGCTGAGCCAAAGCATGAGTTTTTATCAAGATGAGTTTGCAGGGCGCGTTTCAGCCAAAGTCATGCAAACAGCGCTCGCTGTGCGTGACGTGTGGTTTATTGTCTCGGATATTATGGTCTACGTGGTGATTTACTTTGTCACCATAGTTACCGTGGTCGGTAATTTTAACCTCATGATTATTTGGCCATTTTTAGCTTGGCTGTGTTTATATTCTGGCGCGCTATATTACTTTATCCCTAGGCTAGCCAAGGTGTCTCAACGTCAGGCCGATGCACGTAGTTTAATGACGGGGCGTATTACTGATGCTTATACTAACATCAGCACGGTGAAGCTATTTTCACATGCGGGGCGTGAGGCGGATTATGCAAAATCAGCCATGCAAGAGTTTTTGGAAACCGTTAAAAAACAAATGCAAATGGTAAGCGGCGTAGAAACTATCAACCATCTGCTCAATATGCTACTGATACTCGGCAGCGTAGGTGTGGCCTTGAGTCTCTGGTCTCAAGGCAAAGTAGGCGTGGGCGCAGTGGCTGCTGTTACCCCCATGAGCTTACGCCTCAATGGTATTTCGCATTGGGTGATGTGGGAGCTCACTTCTCTTTACGAGCAAATTGGCACGGTGCAAGACGGCATCAATACCTTATCTATGATGCATAAAGTGCAAGACGCACCAAGCGCACCAGCCATACAAGTGCCTAGGGGTGAAGTGCGTTTTGAGCAAGTGGGTTTTACCTATGATGCACAGCAAGCACTGTTTAAAGACTTAGACTTGCACATTCAAGCAGGTGAGCGCGTCGGGCTAGTAGGGCGTTCTGGCGTTGGTAAATCCACCATCGTCAATTTGCTGCTCAGATTCTACGATATTCAATCAGGTCAGATTTTAATTGATGGGCAAAATATCGCGCAAATCACCCAAAACAGCCTGCGCGCCAACATCGGCATGGTGACGCAAGACACCTCATTGCTGCACCGCTCAGTCCGTGAAAATATTCTATATGGTCGCCCCGACGCCACTGAAGCCGACATGATACAAGCCGCAAAACGTGCTGAAGCGCACGAGTTTATTCTCACCCTAAGAGATGCCAGCGGACGCACAGGCTACGACGCCCATGTAGGCGAGCGCGGCGTAAAACTCTCAGGCGGGCAGCGCCAACGCATCGCCATAGCCAGAGTCATGCTCAAAGACGCGCCCATATTGCTGCTAGACGAAGCCACCAGCGCGCTCGACTCAGAAGTTGAAGTCGCCATACAAGCCCACCTCAATCAACTGATGGAAGGCAAAACCGTAGTCGCTATCGCCCACAGACTCTCTACAATTGCTGCTATGGATAGACTCATTGTGCTAGATCATGGCGGCATAGTAGAACAAGGTAGCCACGAAAGCCTGTTAAAACAAGGTGGCATTTACGCCAAACTTTGGGCGCATCAGAGTGGTGGGTTTTTGGTGGACGTGGATTAAAGTTGTTTGCTAAGGTATGACTGTAGGTTTGTGGAGAGTGTAGCAAATCCCAATAAGCTAAGAAGTTTTTTGGAGTTCAAAAAGCGACTCACTGCAACCTA
>CAZAHP010000194.1:0-3238 GCA_964484985.1 uncultured Methylophilaceae bacterium | reverse complement strand
GCACCAGATAGTATTATAAATGTTTTTTTAGAGAATTATAAAAACTTTATATAATACAAATCGTTATAAAATGCATAACTAGCTCTTGTTTTGATAAACCATATAAGTGATATATGGCTTGGCTGAGCCTATTTATAGACTGCAAATAGATTATCAGTTTTATAAGTCAATCTTTTTCATTTTTTGCGATGTTCATTTTCTGCTCATGGCTTGCTATTAAGGCCTTTCAGAGAAAATCTACCCAAATCCAACCTCTATTCATGCTCTAGCTCATAGAGCGCCAGCGTTTAAACGCATGGTGCGTTAGCGTTTAAATCTTCCCTAAGCTGAAATTGAACTCTGTCGCTAAGACGGAGTTTTGATTTTGACCGAACCCCACGCCATATATCGTTTTAGATTAGAAATTGCTGCGCATTGTTAATGCCAATATGATTGGGTGCTTTGTCGTCAATTGGTTTAATACAGCCACATCTGGTTGTTATCAGCCAATACTTGAAGGTGATATACGAATGCTCTAAAAAATATCCTTACTTTTTAATAGGTTAAAAAAAATTGTGCAAGTATAGTTCTTGCTAGAAATAAGAGAGCGTTTATAATCTATATTTTAAAGTAGTACGCTGTAGGTCTGTATAGAGGGAAGGTAGAGTTGCTAAGTAAAATCAAGTTACTGTTTAAACCAAAAATGTTAATGCTTATTGCAGCAGGTGTTTTGGTAATGTTCTTTCTAACTACTTTTTCAAAACAATGGGGTGGCGCTGTTGGTAAAAAGTATTTGGATGAAGCGACTCCCAAAGTCAAAGCGCTCAAAGATAATTACCCTCAAGCTATGAATGCTTGCCCAAGCATAATCAAAAAATTGAATGCTGGAATTCCTGAGTTGGAAAAACAGGGGAACACAGTCGATGTGTTGAAAAGTAATAAGCTCATTTATGATTGCCAATTTGCCACAAAGCAATATGCAGATGCGGTGAAAACTATTGCAAAGTTGATACAGGCTGATCCGCAATCAGCAAGATTGCATGGCCTGAACGCCGAAACTTTGAATAAAGATAAAAAGTATGTTGAGTCTTTACGCGCTGCCCATTTGGCCTCTCAGTTGCAGCCAGAAAATTATAAGTGGCCACATTTAGAAGCCAAAAATTTGGTCGAACTCAAGCTCTATAAAAAGGCCGAAAAAGCTTATAAGAAGGCCATTAAACTAGCGCCTATTGATAAGGCCAGAGAGTTGGTCGCAGAGTATGAGCAAGTGCAAATCATGCAAAAAGAAGATTTAATTTCAGATGCGCTCACTAAAAAAGAAGCGACTTTTGAAAAGAGTTTAGGTAAATAAATGCGTATTTTAATTGTGAGCGGACAACAAGCATTTAGGCAGCAAATGCAAGCGGCTTGTCTAAGATACCCTAAGTTAACAGTGAGTTTACGTACCGCTGAGTCTATTGGTCAGGGCTTAGAGTTTGCTAAGCAGTTTGAAGCGCAAGTGGTGTTTTTGGATTTGACTAAAAACCTAGAAGCAGGGCTGTTAGCTATTGAGCAAATGGCGGGTGTTGAGAACCGCTTAGTAGTGACAAGTAATGACAAAATGGGTACTGAGGTGATGACGCGCATGATACGTGCGGGTGCGCGTGAGATTGTGACTCAGCCCATCATCGATGAAGAAATCCATCAAGTGATTGATAAAGCTGATGCGATTATTAATAACAACACTAGCCATCAGCCGCAGCGCACAGGCAAGGTGATCATTAGTTTTTCAAGTAAAGGCGGTGTAGGTAAAACTACCATGGCATGCAATATTGCCATGATGCTGAATGAGCGTTTTGGTTCTGGCAGTGTGGTACTGATTGATGCCAATACGCAAGCACCTAACGTTGCGCCTATGCTCGACTTGCGGCCTTTGCGCTGGTTGCGTGATGCGGTAATGGAGTATAAGCGCTTAGACCCTGAGTTGCTTAAAGAGTTGGTGACTGTGCATGAAGATACAGGGCTCCATGTATTAGCGCATAGTACCGAAAACCCACTTGGACTAGACTTTTCTGAAGACCAGCTCGATAAAATTTTGTTGGTTTCAAAAGGCGCTTATCAATGGACGGTAGTTGATACCTTTCCGCTACTTTCTAGTTTGAATTTATCCATGATGGATTTGTCTGATGAGATTTTATTAGTCACTGAGCCTGTTGTACCTGCATTGCGAAGTGCTCGCCATAACTTGGAAATGTTAAAAAAAGCGGGGTATGGTGAGTCAAGAATCAGTGTTGTGCTCAATAAATATACTAGGTTCACGGGTAACGTGGATGTCGAGTTAGTCAGAGAAACACTTAACTGGCCTGTTAAGTATGTGATTCCCTATGATGTGCACTCTACTATTGCTGCAAACAATGGTAAGGCGCTTGTTACAGCTTTTCCTGATATCCCAGTTACTGCTTCAATTTCTGCCTTGGTCGATGGCTTAACTGGGGTGGAAACACAGCAAATCCAGGACGAAGATTTTATCACCGCAACCATGCGTAAAATCAAAAATTGGTTAGAAATGTAATGGAAGATAAGTTAGAACAAGGCCTACGTGGCGCACTAAGAAGCCATGAATCTGGAGAGCGAAATTTACTCACAGAGCGTGTGATTGCCTTAAACCAAAGTCTGAGTCTTGAAGCTAACTTGGCAGGGCAGCAAGAAGTCACCGCTTCAGCTGTTTCAGCTTATGCACAAATTCGCCATAAACTGCACCGTGGTTTGTTAGAGCTTTTGAATCCACAAGCCGTTGCAGCTGCTTCATTTGCGCAAATTCAATTTGCAGTTGAAGAGTTTGTGAATAACTCTCTTGAAAATGAATCACTGCCACTGACGCGACCTGAACGAAATCGTTTAGTTGAAGATTTAATGTATGAGGTGTTGGGCTTAGGGCCTTTGTCCCCTCTGATGACGGACTCTACAGTCTCTGATATTTTGGTGAATGGTCCACATCAGGTCTACGTTGAACGGCATGGTTTGCTTGAACTGACTGATATTCATTTTCACGATAATGAACACTTGATGCTTACCATAGAGCGTATTTTGTCGCGTGTGGGAAGACGCGCAGATGAGTCTTCACCAATGGCGGATGCTAGGTTAGCCGATGGCAGCCGTGTGAACGTGATTATTCCACCGTTGGCTGTTAACGGCGCTACCATGTCTATTCGTAGGTTTATGCGTAATATTTTAGATTTGCGAGAGTTGGTGATTGGCGGCGCACTAAGTGCTCAGGCGG
>CAZAHP010000193.1:0-3254 GCA_964484985.1 uncultured Methylophilaceae bacterium | reverse complement strand
ACTTTTTAGAGCAAGCATGTAAAAGCGGCGAAACTTTAGACAGAGGCATCACCACTGCTATGTATGAGTTCCCCGCGACAACACGTCATTTAATAGGTGCTCGCAATTTTTTAACCTTAGAGCCCGATGCACAAGATAGGCTTTGGGTTAACTGGTGGGTTGAGGGCGAGGCAGACCCCACGACTAAAACCATACATCCAGTGCAGCCTAAAGAAAATGCGATTGAGCCTATGTCTAAACCAAGCTAGGTAAATAATGGTGGTGAAATACAGGGATGCTTTGTTTTAAGTGGCATAAATGTTAGTTTGTTGGTTTCTCTATACTATTTTAAAGTACACATGATTAAGACTTCTCAACCCAATAATCCCTTACATGGCGTTACCCTCTTGCAAATTTTGGAGGCGCTGGTTGCGCATTACGGATGGGAGGCCTTGGCTAAGGCTATCCCGATTAACTGCTTTAGTCATGAGCCTAGCATTAAATCGAGCTTAACTTTTTTGCGCAAAACGCCTTGGGCGCGCAGCAAAGTTGAGGCGCTATATCTACAAATGTTGGCTGCGCAATAGCACACTCTTTAACTCAAGCAGCTCAAACTGAGAGTGTTTGCTTTGATGAATGAGCAATACTTATTAAAAAACAAACCCCGCAAAAGCGGGGTTTTTTTTAATACCAGTGCTAAAGTGAGCGTGGTTTAGTGCTTATCACCACCCAACTCTAGGCTGTAACGCCAGAATTGGTCTTCAGCCTCAAAAATGACTTTTGAAGCTTCTGGGTCACGGCTGCCCGCTGGGTATTGATGTGCGGGTGTTTTATCTGCTGCCCATGCTTTAACCACTGGGTCAACCAAGCGCCATTGGGCTTCGGCTTCAGAGATGTGCAAGTAGTTAGCATTGTTACCTTGCATTAACTCAAGCAATAAGGCTTCGTATGCATCTACTGTGTCATCGCTTTCATGACGGTTTGCGGCATCGAGCTGGATGGTGCGGGTGTTAATGTCCAAGCCTGGAATCTTAGATTGGATTTCAAGTTTGATACACTCGCGTGGCTGAATGCCAATGATGAGCCAGTTTTGATCTTGACCGCCGTTGATTTGTAACGGTGCTTTTTTGAAGCGGATAGAAATGCGTGTATCAGCCTCATGTAAGCGTTTGGCAGTGCGGATGTAGAATGGCACACCTTGCCAGCGAGGGTTGTCGATAAACAACTTCAATGCAGCATAGGTTTCTACCACGCTGTTTTTGTCGCCACCTTGAGCAGTGAGTTCTTCTAAGTAACCCGGTACTTGTTGACCATTGACTTCGCCAGCACTGTATTGAGCGCGGAATGCGTGTTTTTGCAGCTCATTGACTGGAATCGGACGAATTTGCTCAAGCACTTTGATTTTTGCTTCACGAATGCCGTCAGGTGTTAAGTCTTTAGGCATTTCCATGGTTGCCAAAGCGAGTGTTTGCAAGATATGGCTTTGAATCATATCGCGCAATGCGCCAGTGCTGTCGTAGAACTGTGTACGCTCACCTACGCCCAACATTTCAGTATTGGTGATTTGTACATGGTCAATGTGATGGTTGTTCCAAATCGGCTCTAAAATGTTGTTGGTAAAGCGTTGTAGCAAAATGTTTTGCAACGCTGATTTACCCAAGTAGTGGTCGATACGGTAAATTTGGTGTTCTTTTAAGTGTGTAGTAATGGCTTTTTGTAACTCTTTGGCAGAGGCTAAGTCGGTACCAAATGGTTTTTCAACCACGACACGGCGCCAGTATTTGTCTTCGTTGGTGAGACCAACTTTAGCTAAAGACTCTACTACAGGGGCAAAATCTACTGGGCGAACAGATAAGAAGTAAGCCAAGTTTTGTGGGAATGTTTTTTCATCGCTTAACGTTGCGCTGAGCTTGTTAAATGCATCAGGGTCAGTTGGCGGATTGGCGTGGTAGAAGTTACGCGCAATAAAACGCTCAAATACAGCTTGGTCGTAGCCTTTTTTAAATTTGGCATCAAGCATGCCTTTAATGTCTGCGCGCCATGCGTCTAAGTCCACCACTTGGCGACCGACGGCCATGATTTTCATTGTCGCAGGCAAGCGGCCTAATAAATCTAATCTAAATAAGCCTGGATATAATTTAACGCGGGCTAGGTTGCCGTTGGCACCAAATAAAACCAAGGTACATGGATCAATTTGTGTTGTCATAATTTACCTTAAAGCATGGATAGTGTTCATTAAATGAAGTGGTGAGTCAATTAAAGTAGGGGAGACAAGCTCCCCTAGATATATCATTGACGCCTATTTAATTTATTTCGTTTTAACTGCGTGACCACCAAATGCATTACGCATTAATGATAGCAGTTTGTAGCTGTAGCCGTCAGCATCTTGGCTTCTGAAGCGAGCTTGCAATGCAACTGTTAACACTGGTGCAGCAATACCTTGCTCAACCGCTTCAACTACTGTCCAGCGGCCTTCACCAGAATCTGCAACGTATGGTGCAATGCCGTCTAGTGTTTGGTCTTCTTTGAGTGCTTCTGCTGTCAAGTCTAGCAACCAACTACGCACAACAGAGCCATGACGCCACAATTCTGTGATTTGTGCTAAGTCAAGATTGAAGTCTTTTTTACCTTTGATAAGGTCTAAACCTTCGGCAAATGCTTGCATCATGCCGTATTCAATACCGTTATGTATCATTTTTGTGAAGTGACCTGAGCCTACTGGGCCTACGTGTGCCCAACCGCGGTCAACATGCGTTAAAGCTTGTGCATAAGGTGCTAATACGTCTGCATATTGTTTTTCACCGCCGTACATTAGGCAGTAGCCATTATCTAGGCCCCAAACGCCACCAGAGGTGCCGCAGTCAATAAAGCCAATGCCATGTTCAGCTAGCATTGCACCACGTTTTTGGCTGTGTTTGTAGTTTGAGTTGCCGCCGTCGACAATGATGTCGCCTTTGCCTAGCATTGGGATAAGCTCTTTGATTTGATTTTCGGTGATTTCACCAGCTGGTAACATTAACCAGACAATTTTCTGACCTTCTAGTTTACTTACGGCATCAGCGATAGTGCTTGCGCCTATCATGCCTTCTTTTGCCACTAGATTTTCTACTACGGAGGGGGTTCGATCAAACCCAACCACTTGAATACCATTTCTCAACAGGCGACTTGCCATGTTGCCGCCCATTTTCCCTAAGCCTATCATTGCTAGTTTCATTATTATAATCCTCAATAAAGATTGATATATGACCACTCTATTGTGTAGAGTAGCACTAATT
>CAZAHP010000192.1:0-3274 GCA_964484985.1 uncultured Methylophilaceae bacterium | reverse complement strand
TTTGGCTTTAATACTTCGCCTTTGTTGCTGGGGGTGTATGATTTTAAAGGTGAAACTTTAGATTACTTTAAACACTGGAAAACATGGTTAGAGCAGCATAAGTCGTTTTATAAGGCTGAGCAAAATAGCACTCATGTGCCTGTAGTATTGATGTGCCATCCTTCAGTTGACGATATTGACGAATCTGCTTTGCTCGACCCGATTGCGCGAGCTAGGGTTAACGAATGGATGCTATTAAATTCAGATGAATTTAATCAGTGGTGGGATGATTCTTCAGTTTTACTCTCAAGAGGGCATCTTTAAAGACTAGAAAAAATAAAGGGGGCTTTCGCCCCCTTTATTTTTGCCTATTGTTAATGACTCTAGTTTTAGAGCAATAATCTACGCACGTCAGACAACATCATGCGCAAGTGGCTGGTGAATCTTGCGCCATCTGCACCATCAATCACGCGGTGGTCGTATGAGAGTGATAGCGGCATGATTAAGCGAGCATCAAAGCCTTTGGTTTGTGTGTTGTAAACAGGCTGCATGGCTGCGCGTGAAACACCTAAAATCGCTACTTCTGGGCAGTTGATGATAGGTGTAAACATGGTGCCGCCAATGCCGCCTAAGCTAGAAATGGTAAAGCAACCGCCTTGCATTTCTTCAACTTTAAGTTTGCGCTCACGCGCTTTAGCTGAAAGCTCGGCTAGGTCGCGGGCAATGTCCATGACGTCTTTTTGGTTAACATTACGCACGACAGGCACCACTAAGCCATCAGGGGTGTCGCAAGCAAAGCCTACATGGTAATACTGCTTCAAAATTAAGCTATCACCTTCTGGTGAGAGTGATGCGTTGAAGTTAGGGTAAGTGCGCAGTGCATTCACCACGGCTTTCATTAAGAACGCGAGTAATGTTAATTTAACGCCACGTTTTTCAGCGTCGGCCAACATTGATTTACGGAAGTCTTCTAAGTCTGTGATGTCAGCTTCGTCAAACTGTGTCACGTGTGGCGCGGTGACCCAGTTGCGGTGTAGATTTGCACCAGAAAGCTTTTTAATGCGTGACAATGGTTTGGTTTCAACAGCGCCAAATTGGCTGAAATCAATCACTGGCATAGGCAATGTAGATAAACCGCCGCCCATGTTTTCTGAGCGAGGTTTGGCGAGTTCGCCTTTAACAAAAGATTGCACATCGTTTTGCAATATGCGGTTTTTAGGGCCGCTGGCTTTCACCAAACTTAAGTTGACACCGAGTTCACGTGCAAATTTACGTACCGATGGGCTAGCATGCGCTAGCTTACCTGATACGCCTACGCTGCTTTCTGCCACAGGGTTAGGTGTCGCTTTAGGTTGTATCACCTTGGGTGGCTCGGCCACAGGCTGGCTTGGCTCAGGGATGGCGACAGCTTTTTCATCCACCATTACGGTTGAAACAACGGGTGTGGTGGTTGCTTGCGCTGCTGGTTTTTCAGCGGGCGCTGCATCATCTGACGCATCTACCATTAAGATAAGCACGCCTTGCTTAATTTTGTCGCCAACTTTAATTTTGACTTCTTTGACCGTGCCGCCAAATGGGGCAGGGATGTCCATAGAGGCTTTGTCTGATTCTAAAGTCAGAATCGAGTCATCTTTAGCGATGACATCACCTGCTTTGACCATTACTTCAATGACATCGACACTATCAAAGTTGCCAATATCGGGGACGAGAACTTCTTTAATTGCCATGTTTTATCGTTTCCAGTATTTAACTATTTGCTATCGTTGGCACTAGATTGTGCTTGGATTAGCGCGGTTAATGTCGATGTTGTATTTTTTAATTGCTTCGGCTGCTTTAGTTGCAGGTAGCTTGCCATCATCGGCCAAGGCTTTTAGTGCAGCTAACACAACATAGTAGCGGTCAACTTCAAAGAAGCTACGTAATGCTTCGCGTGAGTCTGAGCGACCGTAACCATCTGTACCCAGCGCTACAAAGCGGTTAGGCACGAAGTTGCGGATTTGGTCAGCAAATGAGCGCATATAATCAGTTGATGCAACCACTGGGCCTTCGGCTTTGCTTAAGCATTGAGCCACGTAGCTTTGTTTTGCTTTTTTCTCTGGGTTGAGCAGATTCCAACGCTCTGCATCAATACCTTCGCGGCGAAGCTCGGTAAAGCTGGTCACGCTCCAAATGTCTGCAGAAACACCCCAATCTTTTTCAAGTAGCTCAGCTGCAGCAATGACTTCACGCAAAATCACACCTGAGCCCATGAGTTGCACTTTAGGGCCTTTGGCTTTAGATTTGCTAAAGCTGTACATACCTTTGAGGATGCCTTCAGCGCTGTCTTTAGGCATTTCTGGGTGCGTGTAGTTCTCATTCATCAAGGTGATGTAGTAGTACACATCTTCTTGATTTTGCACCATGCGGCGTAAACCTTCTTGAATAATCACAGCAAGCTCATAGGCAAACGTTGGGTCGTAAGACACGCAGTTTGGAATGGTGGCTGACATGAGGTGGCTGTGGCCATCTTCATGTTGCAAGCCTTCACCATTCAAAGTAGTACGGCCGGCCGTTGCACCAAGCAAGAAGCCGCGCGCACGGCTGTCACCCGCTGCCCATGCAAAGTCTCCAATACGTTGGAAACCAAACATAGAGTAGTAGATGTAGAACGGAATCATTTGCACGCCAGTCACGCTGTATGACGTTGCTGCGGCTAGCCAGCTGGCAAATGAACCTGCTTCGTTGATGCCTTCTTCTAAAATTTGGCCGTCTTTAGACTCTTTGTAGTACATCACTTGGTCTGAGTCTTGTGGCTCGTACAACTGACCAACTGAAGAGTAAATACCTAATTGACGGAACATGCCTTCCATACCAAAAGTACGGGCTTCGTCTGGCACAATCGGCACCACATATTTGCCGATTTGTTTATCACGCACCAAAGTAGATAAGATACGTACAAAGGCCATAGTGGTTGAGATTTCACGCTCACCTGTTGCGCCTAGCATGTTTTCAAATGCTGAAAGTTCAGGCACGGTAAGCTCATTACCTTTGCGACGGCGTTTAGGCACATAACCTCCCATCGCTGCGCTACGTTCAGCCATGTATTGCATTTCAGGGCTGTCAGCAGCAGGTCTGTAGAACGATAAGCTTTCAACTTGTTCGTCTGTGAGTGGTAGGTCAAAGCGGTCACGGAATTTCTTAAGTGATTCAATATCCATGCTTTTTTGTTGATGCGTCGTGTTTTGGCCTTCGCCTGCATCGCCCATACCATAACCTTTAACGGTTTTAGCTAAAATCACAGTCGGTTGACCTTTGT
>CAZAHP010000191.1:0-3314 GCA_964484985.1 uncultured Methylophilaceae bacterium | reverse complement strand
AGTGGCACAATGAGCGCTGAAAGATGAGGTGGCAAAACCTCACAGCTATTCATATCTGCCACAAAGCGTGTAGACTTTTCATTAAAGCCAACAAGCACGCGCCCCTTGGGTGGCACATACTTCACACGTAAACGCGCTTTATGACGGTAACCCCAAGCTGGTCCATATATAGGTGGCAGCATCATTTCAGGACGCACTCGGCTCATATGCCAAATCGTGGTCTCTAACATGCGCTGCTTAGCCGCCACTTGCGCAGAAAAGTCCAAATGCTGTAATGAGCAGCCGCCGCACATGCCATAGTGCGGGCACTTAGGCGTTACGCGCTGATTTGAAGGCTTAAGCACATCAATAACACGTGCAAACTCATAGCTAGTTTTACGTTGTAATGATTTATAACTCACTTTTTCACCAGTGAGTGCGCCCTCAATAAAAATGGTTTTGCCGTCGATATGTGAAACACCACGAGCCTCTTGGTCCATAGACTCTATGGTGGCTAAATATTGTTTAGGGGGGTATATATTATTTTCCATAGCCTAAATTTTAACGCATCAGCACAAACTCTGTGCGTAAAACGATAAAAGTAATAGAATATTATTGAACATCACCGCGAAAGGACTGAAGATGAAAACGCTAATAACGATATTTTGCATCGTCATAATGTTTTTGCTCCAGCCATTAAGTTTTGCTGCCAATGAAGTAACTGACCAAGAAACTGGGTGTAAAGTATGGAACTCAAAACCACTAGATGGTTACTCCGTACTGTGGTCTGGCTCATGTAAAAATGGAAAAGCGGATGGCAAAGGCAGTCTGCAATGGTTTCATCAAACCAAGCCTGAGGGGCGCTATGATGGTGATTATGCCCTAGGCAAAATGCATGGTCATGGCACCTATGCCATGGAGGACGGTAGCCGCTATATTGGTGATTTTCAAAATAACTTGCGCGAAGGTAGAGGCGCTTACCTTTGGGCGGATGGCACGCGCTATGAAGGCGACTACAAAAACAATCAAATGCAAGGCAAAGGCACTACTTATTGGATAGATGGTAGTTTTTACGTCGGTGAGTTTCAGCGAGATAAAAAACACGGATTCGGCAAGCTGAGCTTAGTGCTAGACAACCCCTACATTGATGATTTTAAGAGCGAGGGTAAATGGGTAGGCAACTATTTTATTGTTGAAGGTATATTTGCCGATGACGAGTTAGTGTATGCGTGCCCAAGTGAGCAAACTTGCATCAAAGAGCTCACACACGCAATGCATCGATAGGGTAAAACAGTTCTAAAAAAATCGCTTAAAGAAAGAGGCAATAACTGCAAAAAAGCCTTTGCTCTCTTCAAGCACAAACTGCATTTTCACCCCAGCTAACTCAAACACGTCGTGATGCGTAAGCAGATAGCCTTCGCCACCTACAGTTGAGCCATTCACAATCAGTGGGTTAACTCCCTCAAGGTGCTTAATAAAATAACCTTGCGGTTCTTTGTTAATTTCTGCTAATTCAACGCCTGGCTTGCCAACTGTGGCACGGCTTTTATTCAGCACCAGCTCTCTACCTGCGCTCGCCCCAGAAAGCACTTTTACTTTAGCTAGAAAATTACCCCCAACAGGCGATATAGAAAAGTCACGTGTAGCAGATACAGCCTCTTGGCTAGTAGAAAAAACCTCTGATGGGGATGTGGGGTTTTCTGAGCTCTCATTCTTAGCTGGAGCCGCAGGCGATACCCTAGGGGTTTTTGCTTCAGATTGTACTAATACAGTTTTTTCAAAACCACCAAATGAAACGCCTAAATCGTTATCAACATATTTCAGTTGATATTTGCTAATTTCAATAATATCTAAGTGCTGCAAGTTATGCTTCTCTACGCGCTCACCATTGACGTACACACCATTTGTGCTGTCCATGTCTTTGATTGAATACTTACCACGATAGTAAGTAATGGTAGCGTGTTGAGCACTTACCGCTAAGTTGTCAATATGAATATCACAGGCTGGCAAGCGCCCTATTACAAGGCGTTTTTTTTCAAGTGGATATTCACCTAAAAAAGCGCCTTCCATCAACAAAATGATTTTAGCCATATCTAACAATGCTCACTTAGCTTGATATTAATGATGCTTGCCTGTCGCATCTTTGAAACCTTATATTAGGCGACGAAATGCGACTTAAAACACAGCATATCTTAATATAAAAATACTAGAGTAAAAATATAATCGTGAATTCTATGTTAAAAATGTATTAAACACACCACAAAAATCTATATTTTTTTCCAAGAATTTAAAAACTCTTGCCAGTGAATTCCGTTATAGGTGGTTAAGGTTTCGCGTACCAAGGCAATTTCGTTAGCATATGAAGCAGCATTGAGTGCGCCGCGCATCAGTTGAAAACGCAAAAACACAAGATAGGTATTAGCAACATCGGTTTCACAGTAATTGCGTATTGCCTCAATCTCACCTGCTTTATAGGCATCCCACACTTTGCTGCCATCCATACCCAATTTACCTGGAAAGCCGCAAAGTTGAGCAATTTCATCAAGAGGTGCATTTGCTCTAGGCTGATACATGGCGAGTAAATCCATTAAATCTAAGTGGCGCATGTGGTAACGGCTAATATAGTTATTCCACTTAAACTCGCGGTCATCATCGCCCATGTCCCAATAGCGTGGCGCTTGAATGCCATGCACTAATCCACGGTAATGCAATACAGGCAAATCAAATCCGCCGCCATTCCATGACACTAAATTAGGCGTGTATTTTTCTATGCCGTCAAAAAAACGCTGAATGATTTCTGCCTCAGAAGACTCTGCAGAACCTAACGTCCATACTTTAAAGCTATCACCCTCACGCAGGGCGCATGAAATGGCACACACTTTGTGTTGCTGCAAAGGCAAAAAGTCTGAGCCGTTATGCTGACGTCTCTGATGAAAGGCTATGTTGGCAACATCGTCAGCTGAGGTTTCTTCAGGCAAGCCTAATAAAATCTTTAATCCATCGGTATCAGGGATGGTTTCTATGTCAAATATAAGCGTTGGTGTCATCTGAGATTACTTTTTAGCCCAGCCATTAGCATCTTGATACCACCAACCTGCTTGTGCTTTTTGCACCCAACGCTGTGCAAAAGTGCTGCGCACTTCATCTTGCCACTCTGGATGGCCATTTGCTGTGGCAATCTCTTTATAAAGCGCATTACGGTCTTTGTTTTCGTCCGCAACTAACGAGTTAAGTGCCTGACGTTGTGAAAGCGGCACAACGCTCGCATCATGCACAGCAATTAAGCCATCTTTAGTTAAACCAGCTGCACCACTGGCATAATGTGGTGCTAAAGA
>CAZAHP010000190.1:0-3340 GCA_964484985.1 uncultured Methylophilaceae bacterium | reverse complement strand
CCAATATGTTCTAGGCCACGTTTTTTTGCCAGCTCCATTTGTTTTTGGCGTTCTGCAGCGCTTCTGAGTTGCTCTTCTGTTTTTGTGCCATAGCAGTAAGGGCAGCTTTGGCCTACTATATAGTGCGGTGATGCTTTATCAGCCTCACTAATTGGCTGACGGCAGGCATGGCACATTTCGTAGTGGCCTGGGTTTAAGCTATGGTCTACAGTGACGCGCTCATCAAATACAAAGCATTCACCTTCCCACATGCTCTGTTCTTGCGGAATAGTTTCTAAGTATTTAAGAATGCCACCTTCTAAGTGATAGACCTCATCAAAGCCTTGTGTGCGCATAAAAGCTGTCGATTTTTCACAGCGTATGCCACCAGTGCAAAACATGGCGACTTTGGGTTTCTTTTTGATTAAATCTTTTTCTTTTGCAACCCATGCAGGTAGCTCGCGGAAAGTGGTGGTTTTTGGATTGATAGCACCTTTAAATGTGCCTACCGAAACCTCGTAGTCGTTGCGTGTATCAATCAAAATCACGTCTGGGTCGCTGATGAGTGCATTCCAGTCTTGTGGTTTTACGTAAGTACCTGCCATGGTGTTTGGGTCTACGCCAGGTACACCTAAGGTCACAATCTCTTTTTTGAGTTTCACCTTCATGCGGTAGAAGGGCATTTTTTCGGTATATGACTCTTTATGTATTAAGTCAGTTAAGCGACCTTTAAATATTTCATTGCTACGTAAAAAGTCGAGCACGGCATAAATCTGCTCTGGCAAACCCGCTACAGTGCCATTAATGCCTTCTTCAGCAAGAAGCAACGTGCCTTTAATTTGATTGGCGTTGCAACATTCTAGTAATGGTGCTTGCAAGCTCATGAAGTCTGGCAAACTCACAAATTTGTAAAGGGCAGCGGTTAGGTATTTGGACATCTGATATTTAATTAATCAAAAGTGCGATTTTAACAAATTTTTGCAATTGCGTCTTTGACGTATGTCAATGCTCTTAGCTATAGTTGAATTTACGGGAGATATTAGGATTAAGGTAAAGCTTTAATCCTGAATATTTCAGGAGTACACTTGTAACTGCCTTTACATTTTGTTACAACTTTGTTGGGTTGTGCTGAGATTTTACATGTAACTGAGATGTTCACATTTGTTGGTATGGCTAACGCCAGTGTTTGGGGAGAATGTGATTATGGCAGATGAAAAAAATCAAACTATTATGTATTACAGTCAGCGTCGTTCGATTAATGATAAGGTGATAGCTATTGGTCGAACTAAGATCGTCGCCATCATCACCTTAGTTGCTATTATCATGGCGGTTGCAGTTGCATACACTCTTATTCTCTTATTTGCCGACAATAATTTCCCTGTTTTATTCGTTCTAAATATGGCAATTTTCATTCCAATCGTTATTGCGCCAGTATTGGCATGGCCTTTGGTTGGTAGCCATTTTAGATTGATTAATATAGAGAGGGAACTTTATTTCTCGGCTACCTATGACATGTTGACAGGATTTTTATCCAGAAATGCTTTTTTTAGCAATCTTAAATTGGTGCATGATCTTGCAATAAGAAACAAAACACCTTTAACAATTGCTTCTATTGATATTGATGAATTTAAAAAAATTAATGATTCCTATGGGCATGCTGCAGGTGATGAGGTGTTAAGGGTGTTTGGCGATTTAGTTAAAAGTGCGGTGAGAAAGAGTGATTTTGTTGGGCGCGTAGGTGGTGACGAGTTTGTCTTAGTGTTGCCCTATACTGAAGTTGCTGAAGCAAGTCACGTAGCTGAAAATATCAGAGCACTAGTCGAAAATACACCTGTCACATATGGCAATATGCAAATTAGCTTTTCGCTTAGTATTGGTATTTCTCAGGTTGATTCCTTCACTCCTGAAATGATTGACGAAGTATTAGTCTACTCTGACAAGGCCTTATATCAAGCAAAACAGTCTGGTAGAAACTGTGTGGTTGTTAGTGCTTTTGCGTTAGTACAATAAGAGAGTTTTTTAGGCAGCGAATGGATTTACTAGCTATGTAATCGATTGCACTTGTTACCAGAAAATGCCAATTAAAATGGGAAAATTTCACATTTTAATTAAATGTTGTGCTATAGTAATAACCACTATCATATTAAGGGGTTAATCAAATGCGCATTCAGCTTACTATAAACTTTAAACAAATTGTTACTATCACAAGTACTGCTTTTACATTGCTTACATTGCCAGCTATTGCAAATGCAGCATCAATCTCACTTGCTAATTTGGATTGGACGTCTAAAGGTACGATGGGAACGATTGGTGGAACACCAGCAATGTCTGCATCGCCCGCAGGCAGTAGTCAGTTTGCTTATGTCACAACAGCAGGCGGGGTGAGTGGAGTATCTCCGCTTAATCTAAAACCAGATAATAAGGTGGGCGGGCAAACTAATGGTTCTAAAGCGGTCTCCTCCACATTTAATGCAAATGCTGGCGATACCTTGCAAATGTACTTTAACTATATGTCTACGGATGGACGGGACTATGTCGATTATTCCTGGGCGAGATTAGTAGATGAAAATGGTGCCCATGTCGCTTGGTTATTTGCTTCTGAGTCAAATAACAGCGGAAATGGTAATGTGGTGCCAGGTAAGGTACTCAAAAGTCAAGATAAAGACTTACCAATGCTTCCTGATGAAGTGGATGCCATTGTTAACAATGGAAATACTGTAGGTTTTGAGGTTAATAGCACAGATTGGGCTCCATTAGGAGACTCGGTTGACGCATGTTGGGATAGCGCAAATACCTGTGGCTCAACAGGGTGGCTTCGTTCTCAATATACTATTGGGGGGGCGGGTATTTATTTCTTAGAACTTGGCGTAATGAATTGGGGTGATGAAGCCTATCAATCTGCGCTTGCCATTGATTTTGAAGGTTTGAATAGCGCTAGGTTTGGTTCGCAGATGGCGGCTGTGCCTGTACCTGCCGCCGCTTGGTTATTTGGTTCTGCTTTGCTAGGTTTTGCAGGTTTAAGACGTAAAGTTTAGAAGGTTAGATAATGCTAAAAAGCGGCTTCCATGAAAGCCGCTTTTTTATACTTACAATTTTTCTTTAAATATGAGTATTTCACCTTTGCCATCATTCCCAACATCTCCTGCATAGCGTTGCACTCGGCTTTGCGTAATGTTTGCAAATTCACTTGGTAATTTTGCGAATGATTTAAACATTAGCTTTAGGTAGGGTAAGGTGTGTGTACCACAATCTTTTAGGGTGGCATGCATTGCAGGAGTTTGTGTCAGCAATAAAGTGCCACGGCGCATACTGTAGCCTACATATTCGCCTACCGTGCCGAGCACGCCTATGGTGCCTGCTA
>CAZAHP010000189.1:0-3377 GCA_964484985.1 uncultured Methylophilaceae bacterium | reverse complement strand
GATGGCCAGCTTGAAAAGCAAGAAACCGCAGCCAAAGCCGCCTACATGCAAGTTGCCAAAGAGCTCAGTGAAAAACGTCAGCGCGCTGCGCAAACACTCAGCACCACCATCAGTGCAGAAATGCAGCGTCTGGCGCTTTCGGGAGGCAGCTTTCAAGTGGCGCTCACCGAGCAAGCCCCAGCCGCCACAGGCTTAGAAAGCATAGAGTTCTTAAGCGCAGGCCACACAGGCGTTGCGCCAAAACCGCTCAGCAAAGTCGCTTCAGGCGGCGAGCTATCTCGCATCAGCCTCGCCATACGCGTGACTACCGCCCAGCAAGGTGACATCCCTACCATGATATTTGATGAAGTAGATGTTGGCATAGGCGGCAGTGTGGCAGAAGTCGTAGGTCGGTTGTTAGGTCAGCTAGGTAAAAGGCGCCAGGTGCTAGTGATTACTCACTTACCTCAGGTGGCCGCTTGTGGTCAGCACCATTTACAAGTGAGCAAAACCCAACATCAAGGCCAAACCCTTAGCCATATTCAAGCGCTCAGCGCAGCGCAGCGCGTAGAAGAAATCGCCCGCATGCTAGGCGGCATCGAAATCACAGACGCCACCTTAAACCACGCCAAAGAAATGCTCCAAACCGCAAGTTCGCAGTAGTACATATCCTCACCCCTAGTATTGACGCTCACCTCCAATAGCCCAAACGGGCTATTGAGCTTTTTCATGCACCCAAATAAAGTGCCAATATAATTTATGGTATTATTATGGAATCTTAATTGGGGTTAATTCAGATTTTTCAAAATCTGGGTTTGAATAAACTAGGAGAAAATGAAATGCGTATTCAAATGGCACAAAAAATGAAGTTGGCAACCCTGCTGCTTGGCTTAAGCTTCTCAGCGGCATCGCAAGCCGCCCTCGTGTTCTATGGTAATGAAACGACTTGGAATAATGCAGTGGGCCCAGTATCAGGCACTGAAGATTTTAATGCTATTCCTGTAGGTAGCTCATTTAAAAACACCACGCTAGTGGCTAATAATATGCAAATTAAAGCCACTGTAGGCAATAACAGCATTGAAGTTGTCTCACAAGCTGCAGCATTTTTCACCATCGATAACACACCGCACCTCACCTCTGATTTAACCGGTGCAGAATTCCTTCGTATCGACTTTGACTCCGCCGTCAAAGCATGGAGTGCTACATTTCGAGGTATAGGCAATGATGACAAAAACACTGACATCAAACTTTTTGATGTGAACGACAATTTGCTTGGCACCATTGTTACCTCAGCATCAAACAACCTCGCACTAGGTTTTTATGGGTTTTTATTTACCGAAAACGAAAAAGTGGCCTACCTCACCATTCAAAACCCAACAAGCTTACGAGACACGTTTGCAATCGACAATATCAGCTACGTCATAGCAAGCGACGCTCCAATAAGCAACACGCCACTACCACCTTCGTTAGCACTATTTGCAACAGGTTTAATCGGCTTGGCAGGTTTGGGTAGAAAAAAGCTGAGTTAATTAACCCAGCACCAAATTTTAGTGAGCAAATCATTTAGAGCATTATCACTTTTACAACTTAAAGGAAGCAATCGCATGACTATTCAATTAAAACGTCTTATTCAAACAGCAAGCTTGCTCGCAGCGGTAGCCTCAAGCACCACTGCGCAAGCTGGTTTTATGGCATACACTGACGCAATCGCATGGAACAACGCAGTAGGCGCAGTCTCAGGCACAGAGGATTTTAATGCCTTTGCAGCAGGCACTGTGTTTCACAACACGGCGCTTGTGGCAAACAATATGCGCATTCAAGTTACATCATCAGACTACAATTTGGTAATAGGCCTGCCCAACACAGGGTTTTCGATAGACGGCAGCCCTTATGCCATGGCGGTGCTTCGAAATCCTGACTTCATGCGCATAGATTTTGACACCGCAGTCAGTGCATGGGGCGCTAACTTTTTGGGTTTGGGTAATGAGCTAAGAAACACCAGCATCAAGGCTTTTGATAAGAACGACAATCTACTAGGCACCATCACCGGCTCTGCACCAAATAACATCGCCGTGAGCTTTTATGGTTTTGCTTTTGACGCAGCTGAAACAGCGGCTTACCTCACAATACAAAACCAATCAAACTTCTTTGATGCTTTCAGTATAGACAATGTGCAATATGTCACGCCAAGCAATACCCCAGTAAGCAACACACCACTACCGCCCGCCTTAGCCTTATTTGCAACAGGCCTGCTTGGTTTAGCAGGTTTGGGTAGAAAAAAGCAAAGCTAAATCACGTCTAGAGGGCTGGTCACACCATGGCCGCCCTTGTTCAGCACATGCGTATAAATCATCGTGGTCGCCACATCACTATGCCCCAGCAACTCTTGCACAGTGCGAATATCATAGCCACTCTCAAGCAAGTGAGTGGCAAAACTATGGCGCAAAGTATGTGGCGTAGCAAGCTTCGTAATACCAGCTAATTTCACCACTTTTTTCATGGCGCGCTGCACGGTTTTTTCATCCGCATGGTGTCGCCTTAGCTTGTTAGAGCGCGGGTCAACAGACAACTTAACAGAGGGGAAAACATACTGCCAAGCCCAATCTTTACCGCCCTCAGGGTATTTTTTATCTAGCGCCATCGGCATATACACTTCGCCATAACCTTGCGCCAAATCATCACCATGCAAAGCCTGCACTTTAAGCAAATGCTGCTTTAAAGGCGCAACCAAACTCGCAGGCAGCATGGTTACCCTATCTTTAAAACCCTTACCCTCTCGCACCAAAATTTCGCGTTTTGCCAAATCCACATCTTTAACGCGCAGGCGTAACACCTCCATAATCCGCATGCCGCTACCATAAAGCAAACTCACAATAAGCCACATCGTGCCATCTAAACGAGAAAGCACAGACTGAACCTCAGTTTTAGTCAAAACCACAGGCAAACGCTGCGGCAATTTCGCTTGGGTAATATTATCCAACCAAGGCAAATCAACCCCCAGCACCTCTTTATACAAAAACAAAATCGCGCTTTTTGCTTGGTTCTGCGTACTAGACGAAACATTCCCCGCAACCGCTAAATGGCTCAAAAAACTCTCCACATCAACCGCCCCTAAATCTCTAGGGTGGCGCTTGCCATGATGCAAAATATAGCGTTTAATCCAAGACAAATAAGCCTGCTCAGTTCGGCGGCTATAATGCTTAACACGAATGCGCGCCAACACCTGGTCAAGCAGTTTTGGAGGCGTATTTTCTGTAGGTGTGTTTGACATTTTTATATCACTCAAGTAAGGTGCAGTATAAATAAATTAAATATTGATTTAGATATGAATTCACAATTTTATAACACAATCGGCACCTGTCCGTGTAAATTTTTACGGACGAAACAGGTGCCTAATT
>CAZAHP010000188.1:0-3380 GCA_964484985.1 uncultured Methylophilaceae bacterium | reverse complement strand
GGCTTTGCGGTGGTAGCGGGTGAAGTGCGTAACTTAGCACAGCGCTCAGCCAGTGCTGCAAAAGAAATTAAAGAACTCATTACCGACTCAGTCAATAAAACCTCAGAAGGTACTAAACAAGTTGAAGCTGCTGGCGACACCATGCGTGAAATTGTGTCATCAGTACAACGTGTAACAGACATCATGGGTGAAATTACAGCCGCCTCACAAGAACAAAGCTCAGGCATTGACCAAGTCAACCAAGCGGTTTCAAGCATGGACGAAGTTACTCAGCAAAATGCTGCCTTAGTTGAAGAAGCCGCCGCAGCGGCAGAGTCATTAGTAGAGCAAGCATCAAACCTGATGGAGACTGTGGGCAACTTCAAGCTTAATGGAAGCAGCAGTAGCAATAATCGCCGTGCGACGAGCAGCCCAATGCGCAGCGCTCCAGTTAGCAAACCTAAAGCCGCCAGACCAGCGCCAGCACCTGCACCTAGAGTGATGGCTAAAACGGGTACTGATGACTCAGGTGATTGGGCAGAGTTTTAATCAGAGTTTTTAAAAGCGATTGTCTAGACTAGTCACACTAGCTAATCGCTTAGTGTCAAAGTGCAAACATAAGCTCCTGCTTACGGCACTCAGTGTTTATTAGGAGAAGTAAAATGAAGCTCACCATCGCATCAAGGATGAAAGTGTTAATCGGATTAGCAGCCTCAGGCTTAATCGGCCTGACAGCGCTAGCCGTTGTGCAAATACAAAATGTGTTTGAAGGTGCGCATTTTGGCACGATTAACGTAGTGCCTAGCTTGCTCGTATTAGGGCGTGCGCAGTCTAACTTTCAAGAGATTACGCGCAATGCTTACCAGCATGCTTTAAGCACTGATTTGACTGATATGAATGCGGTGGAGCAAGATATTAGTAAGCACAGACAAGAAATTAATGTGCAGATGGAAAAATACAAGGCACTATTTAGTGATGACCAAGATAAAACCTTATGGGAAAAAGACCAAAAACTTATCTCTGAGTATTTTAGTGATATGGAAGGTGCGCTTTCTTATTCACGCCAGAATAAAAACGACCAAGCCAGAGTCGAGCTTAACCGCGCTTTAGGCATGGCGAACCAAGTAAACCAAGCGTTTGATGCTCATTTTAAATTTAATGAAGATTTAGGTAATCAAAGTGAGGCTTCTGCTATTGCCACTATGGGCAGCGCTAAAATGCAGTCTATGGTGATAGCAGCGATAGTCACTTTAGCGATGGTGGCTTTTGGCCTAATTACACTCAGAACATTGTTGAAACAATTAGGCGCTGAGCCTGCTGATGTATCTGTGTTAACACAAGAGATTGCAAGGGGTAACCTAGGTCAAAAGGTAACGGTTGCGGCTGATGATAAATCAAGTGTGATGTACTCTGTAAAAGTGTTGCAAGATACGATTAGTGGTTTGATTCAATCGCTTAACTATGTAAGCCAACAGCACGACGCAGGTGATACTGACGTGACAGTAGATGCAAGCCGCTTTAAAGGTGCTTATGCCGAGATGGCGACTGGCGTCAATAATATGGTAGCTGGTCATATCGACATGAACAAAAAAGTGCTAGCTTGTGTAAAAGCTTTTGGTGAGGGCAATTTACAAGCTAAGTTAGAGCAGTTCCCAGGTAAAAAAGCGGCTGCTAATGAGGCGATTGAGCAAGTGCGTGCCAATATTAATGCACTGGTAGAAGATACCAACACATTAGCCGAGGCTGCGGTCGATGGTAAATTGAGTACACGTGCTAATGCAGGCCGTCATAAAGGTGATTTCTTTAAAATTGTGCAAGGCGTGAATGAGACTTTAGATGCGGTTGTGAACCCATTGAACGTTGCTGCTAGTTGTGTGGATAGTATTTCTAAAGGCAAGATTCCACCTAAAATTACTGAGCAATATAATGGTGACTTTAACACCATTAAGAGCAACCTCAATCAATGTATTGACACTATTAATACATTGATTGCAAATATGAATCACATGAGTAGTCAACACGATTTGGGTGACATTGACGTCAAAATGGATGTCGATAAGTTTAATGGAGCCTATAAAGAAATGGCCGAAGGTGTAAACGCAATGGTATTTGGCCATATTGCAGTGAAAAAACAAGCCATGGCATGTATGAAAGGTTTCGGCGAGGGTGATTTTAGTGCACCAATGGCAAGGTTACCTGGTAAAAAGGCGTTTATTAATGACACCATAGAGCAGGTTCGTAGAAACCTCATGGCCTTGAGTGATGATGCCAATATGTTGGCAGAAGCCGCAGCTGATGGCCGTGTAACCGTACGCGCTGATGCAAGTAAACACCAAGGCGACTTCCGCAAGATTGTTGAAGGTGTGAATGCGACATTAGAAACTATCGTGCAGCCAATTATGGTGGTGAAAGAAGCAGCAGAGGCGATTAACACCGCTGCTAACGAAATCTCTACTGGTAATAATGACCTTTCACAACGTACTGAAGAGCAAGCGTCTAGCCTTGAAGAAACAGCAAGCAGTATGGAGGAGCTCGCAGGTACAGTGAAACAAAATGCTGAAAACGCCAAACAAGCCAATCAATTAGCCATTGCTGCATCAGGTGTGGCAGTAAGAGGTGGTGAAGTGGTAGGGCAAGTGGTGAGCACCATGGCCAATATTAACGACAGTGCACGTAAGATTGAAGACATTATTTCAGTGATTGACGGCATTGCCTTCCAAACCAATATCTTGGCGCTGAATGCAGCGGTTGAAGCGGCAAGAGCGGGTGAGCAAGGTCGCGGCTTTGCGGTGGTAGCGGGTGAAGTGCGTAACTTAGCGCAACGCTCAGCCAGTGCTGCAAAAGAGATTAAAGAGCTAATCACTGACTCAGTACAAAAAACCACAGAAGGTACTGCGCAAGTTGAAAATGCAGGCAGAACCATGGAAGAGGTCGTTACTTCAGTCAGACGTGTTTCAGACATCATTGCCGAAATTGCCGCAGCCTCACAAGAGCAAAGCACAGGCATAGACCAAGTGAACCAAGCAGTGACCAGCATGGATGAAGTCACTCAACAAAATGCTGCTTTAGTTGAAGAAGCTGCCGCTGCCGCTGAATCTTTAGTTGAGCAAGCTAACGCTTTATCAGATGCCGTGAGTGTGTTTAAGATTGGCAATGAGAGCCGTGTGCAAGAGCGTAGATCAAGCAGCAGCCCATTACGCACCACTAACAGCAAGCCCAAAAAAGCCAGTGTGAGCGCTGCACCTAAAGCAAAAGTGGTGATGGCGAAAACTGGCACTGATGATGCTGGTGAATGGGAAGAGTTTTAAGAAAATATAAATAAAATCATCAACTAAGCTTAATTTAATTTCAACAGCGCCGATAATTATTTATCGGCGTTTTTATTTGTAAAAAGACTTTTG
>CAZAHP010000187.1:0-3402 GCA_964484985.1 uncultured Methylophilaceae bacterium | reverse complement strand
GTGTTACTTTCGCATGGCGCTAAAACGTGTTTGTTACCTTTCCTAATAGTAAATACCAGCTTTACCAACCTTTCCCACCTGCGGGCGACCAGCCGCAAGCGATTGATAAATTGGTGCAAGGTGTAAATGATGGCTTAAAGTTTCAAACCTTACTTGGGGTAACGGGTTCAGGTAAAACTTATACCATGGCGAATGTGATCGCGCGTACAGGGCGCCCAGCCATTGTGATGGCTCCTAACAAAACGCTTGCAGCGCAGCTTTACTCGGAGTTTCGAGAGTTTTTCCCCAATAATGCGGTGGAGTATTTTGTTTCTTACTATGATTATTATCAGCCTGAAGCCTATGTGCCTTCACGCGATTTATTTATAGAGAAAGACTCAAGCATTAACGAGCATATTGAGCAGATGCGGCTCTCAGCGACTAAAGCGCTGCTTGAACGCGAAGACAGTATTATCGTTGCCTCAGTTTCAGCCATTTACGGTATTGGTGACCCTGTGGATTACCACGGCATGGTATTGCACTTGCAGCAAGGCGAGAAAATGAGCCAGCGCGATGCGATTTTGCGCCTCGTAGGCATGCAATATGACCGTAACGACTTTGATTTTAGCCGTGGCTGTTTTAGAGTACGCGGCGATGTGATTGATGTCTTTCCTGCTGAAAACAATGAAACTGCAGTAAGAATTTCATTGTTTGATGATGAAGTTGAATCACTCACTTTGTTTGACCCACTCACAGGGCAAATTTTTAACAAGATTCCACGCTACACAGTTTACCCCTCTAGCCATTATGTGACGCCGCGTGAAACTACAATTAAGGCAATGGAGAAGATTAAGCAAGAGCTACGTGACCGTGTCGATTTTTACATTAAAACTGGTAAGTTAGTAGAAGCGCAGCGCATAGAGCAGCGTACACGTTTTGATTTAGAAATGCTGAATGAAATTGGCTTTTGCAAGGGCATTGAAAATTACTCACGTCATCTCTCAGGCCGCAGTGATGGTGACCCTCCGCCAACATTGATTGATTATTTGCCTAAAGATGCGCTCATGATTTTGGATGAAAGCCATGTGACGATTCCACAAATTGGCGCGATGTATAAAGGTGACCGTTCACGTAAACAAAATTTAGTCGATTACGGTTGGCGTTTACCATCAGCGATGGATAATCGACCACTTAAGTTTGAAGAGTTTGAAAAAATCATGCGTCAAGCGGTGTTTATTAGTGCAACCCCCGCTAATTATGAAGCTGAAAAGCAGCAACAAGTGGTTGAAATGATTGCGCGCCCAACAGGCTTGATTGACCCTGAAATTATAGTTAAACCTGCTGATACACAAGTTGATGATTTGCTCTCGGAAATCAAATTACGCGTAGAGGTCGGCGAGCGCGTTCTCGCTACTACACTGACTAAACGCATGGCGGAAGATTTAACCGATTATCTTTCAGAACATGGGGTGAAGGTACGTTACCTGCACTCTGATATTGATACCGTAGAACGTGTAGAAATTATTCGTGACTTACGTCTAGGTGAGTTTAACGTGCTAGTAGGTATTAACTTGCTGCGTGAAGGTTTGGATATTCCTGAGGTCTCATTAGTTGCCGTACTAGATGCTGATAAAGAGGGCTTTTTACGTTCTGAACGCTCACTGATTCAAACCGCTGGCCGTGCTGCGCGTAATTTGAATGGTAAGGTGATTTTTTACGGTAACAGCATTACACGCTCTATGAAGCTTGCGATTGATGAAACCAATCGCAGGCGAGGGGTGCAAATTGCCTTTAATGAAGCGCATGGCATCACCCCTAAAGGCGTGAGCAAACGTATTAAAGACATTATTGATGGTGTATATGACATTGATGATGGCAAACGTGAGCGCAAAGCCGCGCAAGACCAAGCTAACTATGAAGCATTGAGCGAAAAACAAATTCTCAAAGAAATGAAGCGACTAGAAAAAGCGATGCACGATAGTGCGCAAAACCTAGAGTTTGAAAAAGCCGCTGAATTTAGAGATCAATTGAAAAAGCTTAAAGCTAAGTTTTATGGTGCTGATGTGCCTGACTAGAAAGACAGCAAGCTCATTGGTGTTGTCTACGCGCTATTGCTTGCTAGGCCTAGCTCAAACTAGGCCTGAGCATTAATAACCTAGCTGAGTATTTTGGCTTTGGTACTCGTGTTCTTCCCACTCAAATCTTGGTAGATTTTGTAGGGCTTGTACCAAGCCTGCATTCCACGCTTCTGAAAGCTGTTTGGCGAATGGGTCATTCTCAGTCAGGTGCAACTTGCGGCCATGATTTAATGTATCTTTTTCATAAATCACTAGGTCGATAGGTGGGCCTACTGTGAGATTGCTTCTTATGGTTGAGTTCATTGAAACCAGCGCACAACGGGCAGCACGGTCTAGCTCAGTTTCACGGTGAATGATACGGTCTAGTATCGGTTTGCCGTATTTAATCTCACCAATCTGTAGGTAAGGGTGCTCATCTGACTCGTAGATATAGTTGCCTTGAGGATAAATGAGCGAAGTCTCAGGTTTTTGGCTACCGATTTGACCTGCAATAATAAAAGTTGCCTCAAAGTTTGTGCTACCAGTATCACGAACCACATGCAGCTTTTGCACGTTGGTGCTAATGTTAGCTACGTAGTCTGTGGCTTCTTGCATAGTATTAACACTCAGCAAGTTGGGTACGCTATTACTTTCAAGGTCAGTACGAATTCTTTTAAGCACTAATTGTGTAGTGGCAAGATTACCAGACGACATGAGCGTTAGAAAGCGATTGTTCGGCCATACGAACGTGTGCATTTTATTGTACGTTGATACATTATCAAACCCTGCGTTCGTGCGCGAATCAGAACAAAGTATTAGGCCTTGATGTGTATTAATAGCAAGACAGTAAGTCATCAAATAATCATCCCATGTCGATACTTAAATGATAGTAGATTATCTACATTTAGGCAAAGGATTAAATGAGCATATTTTGATGACAAAGGCATGACAATCAAGCCTCCCAAGGGAAGCGAGGGAGCATTTCCAAGGCGAGGTTTAGGCCGTAATCCCATGTTTCAGATAGTTTTTTTGCAAAATTATCTCTCTCACTTAGAGACATGTAGGTGTTAATCGCTAATGAATCTTTTTTGTAAATAAGCAGTTCTATTGGCGGGCCAACAGTAAGGTTGCTACGTGTGGTTGAGTTCATTGAAACAAGGGCGCAGCGGGCGGCTGCCTCAAGTGATATATCGCGCTTTGCTACACGGTCGAGTATGGGTTTGCCATATTTCACCTCGCCAATTTGTAAAAAAGGATAAACGTCAGACTCGTATATGAAATTTCCTTGCGGATAAATAAGCAAAGTTTCCATGGCTTGTGAACCAATTTGCCCCGCAAGAATTAAGGTTGCTTCATAATTGAGCTG
>CAZAHP010000186.1:2067-3405 GCA_964484985.1 uncultured Methylophilaceae bacterium | reverse complement strand
ACGCTTTCGGCTTCTTCCACACCTTGTTTTTTAAGGCTTGAGAATAGCTGTACGGTTGAACCTTGCACCAGTGCGTTCATTTCTTTGCGCACTTTCAACAAAGTTTGGTTGGCTTCATTGCGCGATAGCTTGTCTGACTTTGTAAGTAAGGCGTGAATCGGTTTGCCGCTGTGTGAGAACCAGTTAATCATGCGTAAGTCTAAAGGGGTCAGCGGATGACGGCTATCCATGACCAACACTAAGCCACACAGACTGCTGCGTTCCATCAAGTATCTTGAAAGCACATCTTGCCAGTGGTTACGCATGGCTTCAGGTACTTTTGCATAGCCATAACCGGGTAGGTCAACTAAATGTTTGTCATCGCCCAGTGTGAAGAAGTTGATAAGTTGGGTGCGCCCTGGCTGTTTACTCACAAACGCTAGGCGATTATGATTTGCTAAGGTGTTTAAAGCGCTTGATTTACCAGCGTTAGAGCGGCCAGCAAAAGCGACTTCAATGCCGCTGGCTGGGGGTAAATCTGTGAGGTTATGTGCCGATATATAAAATTCAGCGTTTTGAAATAGGGGCATAAAAAGTTCCAAGTAGCCAAAGTATTAGGCTTAACATTGAAAATGCTATCACGATAAGCTAATTTTCGATAAAATGATTCGATATATTTAGTTAACTTAAGTAATTTTTTAGAAACGCAAAGTGTGGTTAGGGAATAAAAACATGAATTTGTCTAAAGTACTCGTATTAATAATGATGGCGCTCTCTAACTTTGCTGCGCATGCCGCTGGCGACGCAGAAAAAGGCAAAGCGATTGTGACGCAGGTTTGTGCGGCTTGCCACAATGCAGATGGTAATAGCGTAGTGACAGTAAACCCTAAGTTGGCGGGTCAGCATCCTTCATATTTAGTGAAGCAGCTCACTAACTTTAAAGAGGGTAAGCGTAAAAATGCAGTCATGTCAGGTATCGCAGCAAGTTTGTCACCTGAAGACATGCAAAATTTGGCAGCTTACTTTAGCAGCCAAACTTTAAAACCTGGCGCAGCTAAAACGAATGGTAAAGGCTCTTTAGGCGAGAAAATTTATCGTGGTGGTATTGCTGCAACTGGTGTGCCTGCTTGTGCGGCATGTCATGGCGCTAATGGTGCTGGCTTACCAGTGCAGTTTCCTGCGCTTGCTGGCCAACATGCAGATTACACTTTGGCGCAACTTAGAACATTGCGTACAGGTGAGCGTGCAAACGCGCCTATGATGATGACTATTGCTGGCAAAATGAAAGATGATGAAATGCAAGCGGTGGCTGATTATATAGAAGGCTTGCACTAAATTTTTTGCTAACAAGCAAGTCTT
>CAZAHP010000186.1:0-1967 GCA_964484985.1 uncultured Methylophilaceae bacterium | reverse complement strand
CTTGAGTGATATCGTTTAAGGGTGGCATCGGTCACCCTTAAACTTTTTATCTTATCTTCACTCAAACAACAAATACATGTTCAACCCAAAACTCTTAAATTCTAAAAGCTAATTATCTTGAAGTTACCTCCCTCCAAAAGTAAGCAATTTTATGATTTGCTTAGCTCAATGCGTTTTGCAGTGAGCTTGCTGACTATTTTGGGCATTGCCGCAATTATTGGTACCGTGCTTAAACAGAATGAGCCTTACAACAATTATATTGTTCAGTTAGGCCAGTTTTGGTTTGAGTTTTTTGAAATGCTAGGCCTGTTCGATGTGTATCATAGTGTTTGGTTTTTAGTGATTTTAGTGTTTTTGGTCACATCAACCAGCTTGTGTGTGTATCGCAATAGCCCGCTGATGCTGAAAGAAATGCGCGCATGGCGCGAAAACGCAACTGAAAAATCACTGCGTAGTTTTAGTCATCAGCAAGTCTATCTCTTACAAAGTAAACAAGAATCCTTACGAGCGAACTTACTTAACTTTTTAACTGCAAGAGGCTTTCGTTTTAAAACAGTTAAACGTGAAGATGGCAGCGAGCTGATTGCCGCCAAAGCGGGCAGCTATCAACGCCTAGGTTATATTTTTACTCACGCCGCAATTGTGATTATTTGTATAGGTGGCCTGTTAGACGGTAATGTGCCGTTTAAAATACAAGAGTTATTTGGTCAAAAAGTAGTAGAAACTTTAGATATTCCAGCGGATAAAGTCCCTGAGAAGAGTCGCATGGGCAAGTCAAATTTGTCGTTTCGTGCAAATATGACTTTGTCAGAAGGCACCAGTGCCAATGTTGCTTTTATGCGCATACGTGACGGTTACTTAGTGCAAGAGTTGCCATTTGAAGTCGCACTCACTGACTTCCGCATTGAACATTACGCCACAGGGCAGCCTAAATCGTTTGAGAGTGATTTGGTGATTACTGACCCCGATTTAAAAACCCCTATCAAACATACTATCAGTGTGAATCACCCTTGGATTTACAAAGGCATTGCCATTTACCAATCTGACTTTCAAGATGGCGGCTCTCAGCTCAAGTTTAATGTGTGGAATTTATTTGATAGCAGCAATACGGCTGGTGAGTTAAAAGGTGAAGTGTTTGGCGATGTTA
Organism: uncultured Methylophilaceae bacterium; assembly: GCA_964484985.1. GTDB lineage: Bacteria > Pseudomonadota > Gammaproteobacteria > Burkholderiales > Methylophilaceae > CAZAHP01. The sequence continues at coordinate 820 of CAZAHP010000186.1, read as the reverse complement.
AGTTAGGTAACGCTGGTTCAGCGCTAACAGTTGAGTTGAATGATTTCCGTAAATTTAATATTTTAAATTTATCGGCAGATGGTAAAGGCAAGCCACATAATGTAGGCGCAAATGTGACCTACAAGCTGCGAGACCAAGCAGGCCAAGCGCACGAGTATGTGAGCTATATGCAGCCTATGCAATTAGGTGGGCAGCATTATTTTGTTTCGGGCATGCGCAGTAACCCACAAGAAGATTTTAAGTATCTACGTATCCCAGTAGATGACGAGCTTAGCATTGATGGTTTTATGCAGTTACGCGCGGTATTGTTTAATGAAGCTGACCATGCGCCGATTGCAAAAAAATTAACAGCTACTGCGCTGGGGGGTAACAAAAACGAGGCCTTGCGTCAGCAGTTTGAAATTGGCGTTGTGCGCCTATTAAAAGCGTTTAGCCAAGGTGGCTATAGTGAAATTGCAAAAGTGATTGAGAAATCTGTGCCTGTGGCGGAGCGTGAAAAAGCAGCCCAAGCTTATATTAAGATTTTTAACAGTGCAGTGTATGAGGCTTACGCGCTAAGCTTGGAGCGAGCTGGTAAAAAAGCGCCTGTAGAAAACCAAGCGACAACAGTCTTTTTGCAAGACAGCATGAATGCCATGAGTGATATGTTTTTTTATGGCGCGCCATATTATCTACAAATGACAAATTTTGAGCACCGCGAAGCCAGTGGTCTACAACTGACTAAATCACCGGGTCAAAATTTAGTCTATACAGGCTCAGTGCTATTAGTCCTGGGTATTTTTGCCATGATCTATGTGCGTGAACGCCGCATATGGTTATT
>CAZAHP010000185.1:0-3409 GCA_964484985.1 uncultured Methylophilaceae bacterium | reverse complement strand
CCAATTGCTATAGTGATTTAGTGATTGAGATTGTCAACGGCTTGGGTTTAAACCCAATCGCATGTTTAGGCTATACCTTAGCCGCCGATTTTGAGGGTGACCAGTGGACTTTTGGTAAACCATCGCATCATGATTTGCAGCAATTGTACGGCATACGTATTGAAGAGCTATCACTGTATCGCCCTCTGCAAGACCAAATCGTGACGCAAGTGAGCCGTGGGGCGGTTCCCTTATTAGAGGCAGACGCCTTTCATTTGCCAGATGCTGAAGGCATAGACTATCGGACATCTCATGTTAAAACCACCATAGGGATTAACTATATTAATGTGGAAGAGAAGGTGATGTATTACTTTCATAATGCCACTTATGCCAAATTAGAAGGTGAAGATTTTGATGGTGTACTAGCTCCGCTTATCGCTGCGCAAAAAGGCTATTTGCCACCTTATTGTGAAATGGCAAAACTAGACCAAGTGTTTGCTTTGAGCGAGCAAAAGCTAAAAGAAATAGCGGTGCAGAGTGCGGCCTTTCATTTTAATAAAGGCCCTAAACGTAACCCGTTTGATACATTTTTAATGGCTTTAGCAGCGCATCAACAAACCATCATTACGCAAGGTGAGTCAGCGTATCATGCTTATACTTTTGTAGCGCCTCGTCAGCTTGGTGCTGCACATCAATTAGGTGCGCACTTTTTGCGATGGTTAGATGCTAATAATCAGCACCTTACTGAAGCGGCTAGAGAGTTTGAAAATATTTCTAATTTATCTAAAAGCTTGGTGTTAAAACTTGCGCGAGTAGCTTTTACGAAAAAACTAGCGAATTTAGATGGTATGGTGAATGAAATGGCTGCCTCTTGGCAGCATGCCAATGATGAGCTGCGCTTATTTTTTGCTGAGCAATAACAAGATATACTCCCTTTTGTGAAAAGTGCTCAAATTAAAACAATCAATTTAGCAGCAGATATTCCAGCGCAGGTGGTCATTGCGTTGCATGATGGCTATGAAGTTTTGACTACGCCAGCCAACGCTTATACCAACCCTGAGCAAGTTGATCAGGCGGTAGGCTATAAAGCTGGGATAGTGCCAGGTACTGTAGGCATGTTGCCCGATCTTTCTGTGCCGCGCGCCGATTTAGATGCCTACGACCACTGGTATCGCACTAGTTTTCTAAAGCCAGATGCCCCTTATCAAAAAATATGGCTGCAACTAGATGGTCTACTGACCATTGCTGATGTGTATTTAAATGGGCAGCTAATTTTACAATCAGACAATGCTTATCATGTGCATAGTGTCGATGTCACCCAACTGATTCAGGCAAATAATCGATTATTGATTTGCTTTCGAGCCATTAAGCCACGTTATAGCGCCAAACAGCCGCGCGCAAAATACATCACAAGGCTAGTCAATGAGCGGCATTTGCGCTTTATTCGCACCCCTGTGTTGGGCTATACCCCAGGTTTTTCTTCTGCGACTAAGCCAGTTGGCCCTTATCGACCAATTCATTTGGTGATGCAAAATCAATGCGCCTTATTTTCAACGTCTATTCAAGCTCAATTGCTCGGTGCTGATAGTGGCGTGATTGATGCTGAAATTACCTTGCAAACATATCAATCAGAAGTGCTGTCTGCTCGTCTTGCTTTATTTGACGAGTTGAATAATCAGGAGATTGCTAGCGCTGCATTGGGTTTCACAATAGCAGAAGATGGTTTAATAAAATTGGAGGGTCAATTACAGGCGAAGAAGGTTGCTGCTTATTGGCCACATACCCACGGTGAGCCGCGGCGCTATGTATTAAAGCTGTTATACACTGACGCACAACAAGCGTTTAACATCACGTTAGGGCGTTATGGTTTTAGGCGTATAGAGCTCGTCGGCACAGCGAGTTTAAGCTTTAAATACAATGATGTTTTAATGTATTTTAGAGGTGCTTGCTGGACACCGATGCACCCCGAGAGTTTGCTGGTAGATGAAGCGCAATTACGCGCGCGTTTAGTGTTGCTGCGCGATGCTGGCATTAATATGCTACGCATACCGGGCAATATGTTGTATGAAAGTGACGCTTTTTATGCCCTGTGCGATGAGCTTGGTATATTGGTCTATCAAGATTTTGCGTTTACAAATTTTGACTATCCAGAAACAGAAGCATTTAACACCAGCATTCAAAAAGAAGTTTCTGACTTTTTGCACAAACATGGTGGTAGACCATGCCTCACGGTCTTATGCGGAGGCAGCGAGGTGGCGCAGCAAGCCGCTATGATGGGCACAAGCATTGAGCATATTCAACATCCACTATTTACCCATATACTGCCCGAGCTAAGCAAACAACTTGCACCTAATGTGCCCTATGTGGTTTCTAGTCCCTATAGTAGTCAAGGCATGCCATTTCACGCAGGTGATGGGCCTTCACAATATTTTGGGGTGGGTGGGTATTTACGTTCTTTTGAAGATGCGCGCTTATTCAAAGGCCGCTTTATTACCGAGTGTTTACCATTTTCGCACGTGCCTGAAGAAGAAAGTTTACGTAGCTTTTGGGGTGGCGAAATCATGCCCCCACACCATCCATTATGGAAAGACGGCGTCACGCGTGACCCAGGCTCAGGCTGGGATTTCTCAGATATTACCGATTACTATTTAGAGCAGTTATTTAATGTGGATGCGGCTAGGTTAAGGTCAATAGACCAAGAGCGCTACTTAGCTTATAGCCGCGCTACTGTGGTTGAAGCCGTTGAAACTACTTTGTCGATATTCCGTGCTGATTCAGCCGCAGGGCGTGCCGCTTTGGTGTGGAATTTACATGACCTCAAACCCGGTGCAGGCTGGGGTTATATTGATGTGTTAGGTAAACCAAAATCAGCTTTTTACGCACTCGCCAGAACCGCACAGCCAAGCACAGTACTCTTGGTTGATGAAGGTTTAGAAGGCATGGCAGTGTATTTGGCGCATGATGGGCAAAATGAGATTGCCTGCCAATTAACGCTCAGTTTAGTCACGGCTGAGGGTAAGCTTTTTGCACAAAATACGCTAGCAGTTAGCCTGCAAGCACGTAGCGTGAGCCGCTATAGTGTAGATGCGCTGATTGGGCACTTTGTAGACTCTAGCTATGCTTACCGTTTTGGGTCGCGCGCTTTTGTGAGCACAGTCGCTCAATTACATGATGCGCATCATCAGCTAATCAGCCAAAAAATTGTAGCGCCCTGTAGTGAAATGCAAGCTTTGTATAGTGAAGCAGGCCTAGTTGCTGAGGCGCACTTATTAGAGAACGGGCGCTACTTGCTTACGCTGAGTACGCAATTGCCCGCTTATTATGTGAATATTTCGCTGGCTGGTTTTACCCTGAGCGACAATTATTTTCATGTGCTGCCAGGGTTTGCAAAAGAGGTGACAGCAACACCGATTCATCCTGCACAAACGCT
>CAZAHP010000184.1:0-3425 GCA_964484985.1 uncultured Methylophilaceae bacterium | reverse complement strand
CCTGGGCCCGGCCTCACTGCTGGGTTACCAAAAATAATGCTTTGTGGATTATCCTCTAGCATATCAATCACCTGACCTAAGCTTCTGACATCGTAATTCACATTTTGCGTAAGTGAGTTTAACTTGGGCATTGTTTCGTAATTGAGCGTTTCTGTAAGCTGTGTTGTGCCTTGTTTAACGGTGCTAGCTAGCTCACGATACTCTTTTGAGGTTGCACCTAACTCGGTAAGCAAGGGCTGAAAATTATCAGCTGTTTTTTGCATGCTGGCCAAGGTTGACCTAATTTGAGCCTGATTTTTCTCTGAAGCCATGGTGCTAATACGCTCCAAGGTTTTTGAGGCCGTGACTAGCAAAGGCTCTAGCTGACGGCTTGCTTGCTCTACATTGGCAAGGCTTTTGTTCAAATCTCCGCTATTCATACTCTTAATGATTTGATTGGTATTCGCCACTGCTTCGTTACTGGTTTTAAGTAAAGTTTCAAGCTCTGCCACAATCGCAGGGCCTCGCTCTAAAAGCTTATCTACTACTGAAGCTTGCAGCATAATGCTATCGCCATCTTTTAACGTTGGCGCGGTGGTGCTGGTATCGTTTAAATCAATATAGGCTAGGCCTGTAACCCCTTGCGGGCGTAGTTCAGCCACAGTTTCTTTGCTTAGTTTTAAGCTTTGCGGTAAACGAATCTTCACCAACACGGTAGTTTTATCATCTGGCGCTAATGAAATTTCTCTAACTTTACCCACTGCAACACCACGAAACTTCACTACAGACTCGGCCACCAAGCCGGTGACTGGTTGCTTTGAAATCACCGTATAGTAATTGAGCTCTTGCTGCGCACCATTTAGCCACCAAAAAGAGAACACGAGGCCAAAGCCAAACAGCAAGGCAAAAACACCAACCACGATTGCATGTGTACGATTTTCCATTAACTTACAGCCTTTCCAAGCGCTTACTTACACCCTCAAAGAAATTGCTCACAAAGGGGTGGTCTACCTCACCTAAATCACGCAGTGAGCAAGCGGTAATAATATGCTTATCCGCTAGCACGGCTACGCGGTCTGTCATTGAAACGAGTGTATCTAAATCGTGTGTCACAAATATCACGGTTAAGCCTAAATCGTGTTTAATTTTCTTAATCAGGGCTACAAATTTCTCGCTGCGGTCTGGGTCTAAACCTGCGGTAGGTTCGTCTAATACCAACAGCTCAGGCTCTAAAGACAAGGCACGCGCCAAACCTACACGTTTAATCATGCCGCCAGATAGCTGTGCGGGCAAAAGCTCACCATGGTGAGGCTCTAACTCCACCAATGACAACTTGTGCATGACTAACTTGTAAATTGTTTCTTCATCAAACTGCTTGAGTTCGCGCAGCGGAAAAGCAATATTGTCAAAGACTGAGAGCGCTGAAAACAAAGCCCCTTGTTGAAACAGCATACCAAAACGGTTCATTAAACGCTGTTGTTTTACACGCTCTAAACTGTGTAAATTTTCACCAAATAAGATGATTTCACCCTTGGTTGGCGTAGTCAGCCCTACAATATGCCGCAACAAGGTCGTTTTTCCGCTACCTGAGCCACCGACCAAGGCCATAATTTCACCTGCATTCACTTGCAGATTTAAATTGTGATGAATCACCACATTGCCGTACTCTGTGCATACTTTACGGACATCACACACTGGTAAATTATTCATGCGCCTATTCCACTCGTTAATATCGCAAAGCCCGCATCTACCAATATCACACCAGTAATTGCAGTCACCACAGAGTTAGTCGTACTCATACTTAAACTCTCGGTATTTGGTTTGATTCTTAAACCATAATGACAAGCAACCAATGTCACCACTCCACCAAATAGCACAGCTTTAATCATGCTCAGCGTAAGGTTAACTGACTGAACCACCACAGGTAAATAATCAAAAAAGAATCTAAAGCTAATACCCAGCTCAATATAAGCAGAAAGTGCACCACCTAATAAAGCACAAAATGAAGTCCAAAGCACTAGCAAAGGCGCCACCAAGGTTAAACCTATCACCTTGGGTAAAATAATACGTAACACTTTAGAAATGCCCATGGTGGTAAGCGCGTCAATTTCTTCGGTCACACGCATCACACCAATTTGCGCGGTCATGGCTGAACCTGAGCGCCCTGCTATCAGCACTGCCATGAGCACGGGACCTAGCTCGCGTATCACGCTTAAACCCAAAATGTTAATAATAAAAATATCTGCGCCATAAGCTCGCAACTGACGCGACATTAAATAACCCATGGCCACGCCTATCATAAAGCCCAGCAAAGCACTAATGGGCAGGGCGGTGACACCGCTTTTATAAATATTAGCGCTCAACTCGCGCCATGGAATATCACGTGGGCGACGAATCAAAAAGAAGATTTCTAGCACCAGCAAGCCAATCAATTGCACAAAATCTTTGACGTGCCCCCAAATTTTTATTATCAACTCACCAAGCGACTGAATAGGTCGAGTCAATAAACTATCAACGCGTTTAGGCTTGACTGCAGGCTTAGCTAAACCCCCAAGCATATTAAACACCTGCGTTTGTTCAGGCGTCAGCAAAAAGCGATTATCTAGCTTCTCACCCCAACCACCCCAAAGCACGGCTGCACCTGCGGTATCTAACTGTTCAACTGACTGCAAATCCCATTGTGTAAAAGGGTCTGCAAAAAAAGGGCTTAAGGCTTCTTTTAACTCAGCAAAGTCGTTATCAAGCGCGCGCAAAGACCACTGACCCAATAAACGCACATGGTGCCGCCCTTGGTCATCTTGCTCAGTGGTAAAGCTTGCTGCCGCCATCAAATCCCCTTTAGTTAATTGATTATACACAGAGTTTACATATGCTCACAACATACTTTAAAGCATGCTTAAAGCGATAAATTCGACCCTCACTTTTTGCCCTAAAGGCGTAGTCGCTTTAATTTTAACCTACATTCTAATAGCCATAAAAAATCCATTGTCAACTCAATGTAAAATCAACAATTTTTAATCTGGATATACTATCGCGGTATAATATCAGCACAGAACTAACACCTTCTATCTAAAGACTTTTATAGAAAGAGCACCCATGAAAAGTTATCGTAAAGAACTCTGGTTTAACCCGCCCACCCGCGTGGCCTTTATTAATATCACCCACCAAGTACAAGATTGCCTGCGCGAAAGCGGCGTAAAAGAAGGCTTTGTACTGGTCAACGCTATGCACATTACCGCAAGCGTATTTATCAATGATGACGAATCTGGGTTACACCACGATTACAAAGAATGGTTAGAGCGCCTCGCCCCGCACGAGCCTATACGCAACTACCGCCACAACGACACAGGTGAAGATAACGCCGACGCACACATGAAGCGCCAAGTGATGGGGCGCGAAGTGGTAGTAGCCATTACCGAAGGCCGTTTAGATTTTGGCCCTTGGGA
>CAZAHP010000183.1:1704-3459 GCA_964484985.1 uncultured Methylophilaceae bacterium | reverse complement strand
GTGAGCCAATGCCACAAATCCATTGAAAGCGGGCCAGTAACCTTCATCGCCACATCACGCTTAGCAATATAGCCCCCTAGCGCAGGCTTAGGGCCTGCAGGTGGCGTGTGCCGACGCTCTTGCTTGAAGAACTGCCTTAATATCGTATTTTTTATTTTTGTTAATAGCATATTTCAGTCATTAATATTTAATACCGAAATACAATAATACAACAAAAATAAACTTAAATATAAGTTATTTTAAAAAATTTAAAAAACTGCTTAGCACTGACTTTCCATTAAGCACTGACAGCAATGCAGGTAAGTTTGATGGATTTATTGTGCAAAATAGACAAGTGGAGATTCAAGCTCCAATAGAAAGTATGGGTTTAAACTAATCCAGATGAAGAGAAATCGCAGAAATGCTATAGTCTTGCCTTACCTTACGCTGTCCATATTGCATGCTAAAAACCCGCCAACATCTCGAACTGCTCGCCCCTGCCAAAAATGCCGATTTTGGCATTGAAGCCATCAACCACGGCGCCGATGCCGTATACATAGGCGGGCCTGCATTTGGGGCACGAGCAAAAGCCCCAAACACAGTGGCAGACATCGCACGTTTAGTAAAACATGCGCACCGCTACCATGCTGAGGTATTTGTTGCACTTAACACGATTTTTCATGATAACGAATTAGAAGGCGTGCGCGAGTTAGTGCAACAACTCTATGAGGCTGAAGTGGATGCACTCATCGTGCAAGACATGGGTTTACTTGAGCTAGATTTACCACCTATACAGCTACACGCCAGCACACAAACCGATATACGCACCGTTGAAAAAGCGGTATTTTTAGACCAAGTTGGCTTTAGCCAAATCGTGCTTGCGCGTGAAATGGACATTGACACTATTAAAAAAGTCGCAGCGGCGACTAGCTGCAATTTAGAGTATTTTGTCCATGGTGCGCTCTGCGTGGCCTTTAGCGGGCAATGTTTTATCAGTCATGCGCACACTGGCCGCAGTGCCAATCGCGGCGAATGCTCGCAAGAGTGCCGACTGCCTTATACGCTAGAAGACCAAAAAGGCCGCATTATTGGCAAAGACAAACATTTTCTTTCTATGAAAGACAATGACCAAAGCGCCAACCTACGCGCACTCATAGACGCTGGCGTCAGCTCATTTAAAATTGAAGGTCGCTACAAAGATTTATCGTATGTTAAAAACGCGACTGCACATTACCGCCAACTACTGGACGAGATTTTAGAACACTATCCAGAATATGATAAATCATCATCTGGTCACAGCACATTTACGTTTAGTCCGCAGCCCGAAAAAACATTTAACCGTAGCGCGACAGATTACTTCGCTAATGGCCGCCAAGCCGATATAGGCGCTTTTGATACGCCAAAATTCTCAGGCGAAGAGCTCGGTAAAGTGACAAAAGTAGGCAAAGACTTTATCGAAGTCGCCACAGACATTGAGCTACACAATGGCGATGGCATTTGCTTTTTTGATGTGCATAAAGAGCTGGTTGGTTTACGCGTCAACACCGTGCAAGGTAAGCGCTTATTTCCTAATGAAATGCCAGCTGACATTCGCAATAACACGCTGGTGTACAGAAACCGCGACCACGCTTTTATGCGGCTTTTAGAAAAAGACTCTGCCACGCGCAAAATGAATATCAGCATGAGCTTTTATGAAACACGTGACGGATTCGCCCTCACTGTTACCGATGAAAATGACATCAGCGCCCAAGCGCAGTGTGTGGCTGAAAAACAAAT
>CAZAHP010000183.1:0-1604 GCA_964484985.1 uncultured Methylophilaceae bacterium | reverse complement strand
AATGTCTACAATCAAAAAGCCCACCAGTTTTACCAAAAACACGGCGTAAAAATCATCGCCAAAGCTTACGAGGCTAATGAAGAGCTTGGCGAAGTGCCGCTGATGATTACCAAACACTGCCTGCGCTTCAGCCACGGCCTATGCCCTAAAGAAGCCAAAGGCGTAATTGGCGTGCAAGGCACTGTGACTGCCGAACCCATGACGCTGATTAGCGGCAACGATAAGTTCACGCTTAAATTTGACTGCAAACCATGTGAAATGCACGTAATGGGCAAGATTAGAAAACCTGTACTCAATATGGCGCAACCTCAACCCATCAAATTTTTTGCTACGCGCAACGATATTTAAGCCTACTTTTCGTAAGAGTACCAGCTTGGGTGGGTGTGTTTTACCCCCTCATTGAAAAGAGCCTCTATACTAAAATTTACAAGTCACGTCATACCAGCGCAGGTTGGTATCCAGTCTAGGTACTACATTCTGTGAGTATATTTGATGCTAATACAGTAGATTAATCAGGGACGGAATAAGTACGCCTGACAATATCAATCACTTGAAGTATAAATCTTACATTTAACCCAGATTTTCCATTAGAACTTGAAACGATAACGCTGGACAGTTTGATGGATGTTTTGGGCAAATTTGAGGGGAATAGTCGTTCTATTCACAGAAAGTTTGCGCAAAAAAGACGCAAAATGAGCAAGTTGACGTTCAAGTAGATTGAAAATCGCCTAATCGAAAATCTGGGTTTATGATATTGAGCGTTACCTAGGTACCAGCCTACGCTGGTATGACGTGACCAAGCGTGTTGAAGTGGTTTGAACATATGCCACATATGGCTTTGTCATAAGCATAAGCGCTGCAAAAAACCACACTGCGTAAGGTTAAACCGCACCCACTGAATAATTTGCGACACCCCCTAAAAATGCGCTAACAACAAACCACTATTAACTATACCTTAATACTAAAATAAGCTAGAATACAAAAAAAATTATACTTTAATAGACTTAACAAAAAAGTGATTTTATTACTAAAAAGACATCAACCTCACAAGTTTTAAAGTACAAAATATAATCTTAAGCGCTTGATTAAAATTAACATCCAGCCTTAATAACCATACTAAAACTTGCAAGTTTTTATAACAAAATCAACCACACACTATTATGTGCAAAAGTATTTAAAAAAATAACCCCAGATTTTCCATTGGGACTTGAAATGGCAACTTCAATCAATTGAGGTGAGCCTCTATAAATTAGCTAAGGTACGGAACAAAAAAACATGGCAGAAATTAGCAGCGCATTGAGTGAGTGGAGTCAGAGTGAGCGTCTGCTACGCATTAACACACCACTAGGCCAAGACAAGCTACTAGTTGAAAGCTTTACGGGCATAGAAGATTTTGTAAGTGGCTTTAAGCTTTCTATCACTGTGCTCTCAACCGATGCCTACATCTCCCTTAAAAGTTTAATTAGCCAACCCGTACTCCTTGAGCTACTCACCGCCCACAGCCGCACAGACCTCCGCCCCTTTCACGGTTATGTCACCCACGCACAAAACCTAGGCGCTAACGGCGGCTTTGCGCGTTACCAACTCACGGTAGAGCCATGGTC
>CAZAHP010000182.1:0-3482 GCA_964484985.1 uncultured Methylophilaceae bacterium | reverse complement strand
CGTGATTGTAGCTCACTAGGCAGATGTAGCATTTCAATGGTGAAGTGCTTAGACAAATCGGCTTCGTCATACCACAGCATGTGTTGAGCGGCATTGTTCATTGAGATGACGTTGCCTTGTTTGTCAGTTGCGATAATCGAGTAGCTCACGCTATCAATCACGGCGGCTTGAAAGCGCTCTGCTTCTATGAGCTCGCCTTCTGTGCGTTTTTGATTTGAGATATTACGCAAGGTAACGACGATGCCATCACCCATTTTGATGACTTTACTGCTTAACCAACGGGCTTTGATTTCGGGCTCGTTAATTTCAAACTCACAAATGGCTTCTTCACCAGTTTCTATCACTTGCTGATATTGATTAAAGCAGATGGTTTTTTTAATGAAAGCCAAGCGCTCACAAATTAATTGGCCAAGTATCTCTTCAGATTTGAGCGCCAATAATTTGCATGCAGCTTCATTTAAGAAAATACATCGATAATCGGCGATTTGATCTTGTTCGTCGCGCTCTGCCTCTAAAATAAAAAACGCATCGAGGTTGGCTTGAGTTGCTACTCTAAATTTTTCCTGAAAGTCTGCGAGTGTGCGTTTTTCTCTTTTTCTTAACCAGTAAAAAAAGGCTAAAACGCCAATTGAGAAAACAAAGAGTGAAAGTACATAATACGCTGATGCACCAATAATCATCCATATGCATACTAGCAATAGTTGCCCTACTACAAACAACACCAATATGGAGTCATTGCTAGTGAGGGCATTATTTTCTCTATTTCTATTGCGCAGTTTTGCGTTTACTTTTTCCATAGGAATCTTGTGATTGCTAGTTCTGGGCGCTTCTATAATTTGAAGTTACTAACCGCAAGGGTCATCGCCACCAAACTAAGCCGCTAAAGCGGCAAGGTTGGTGCGATAAGCTAGGCAAGGCGCGATTAAAAAATTTGGACGCAGCATATACATGATATGTAAGGATAAATTTTTTATGAGTAACGCAGCATAGCGACGTAAATTCAATTTTATAGAAGAGTCCTTATATTTTTATTTGCTTCTGCAATCAACATGTTTTTCAACATTGTGATTTTAGATCTAGTACCATTCTACTACGCAAAACAGGTGTATAAGCACTGTGAATATTATACTCCCATCTCTTCTACCCATGCCAGTGCTGCAAGATGCGCGTCATTGACTTTATTCGGGTCAAACTGAAGATTTTCTGCTAACGCAATAATACGCTCACCATCAGCTTCTTCACAGGCTTCTGTTAATTGTAAAAACGGCCCATATACACCTTCACGTGTGAGCAATGCATCTACAACTGGGGCTGATAGTTGAATTTTTTCAAGTACTTGCGCCATAGGCATTTCTAATATGGCATCTAACAATGAAAACACACCAACGATAAACAAATTGTCACGTTCGTGCTTTTCAAAATAGCTTTCACCTAACAGCTCTGTTAAACGGCCTCTGGTTACTGAGGTTTTCATTAAAGCTGAGCTAGTTGAATTATCACCTGCGGTGACCATCAGCAGCGTGAGCCAGCGATAGAGCTGCTTACGCCCAAGAATTGAGAGCGCGTGTGTAATTGACTGAATTTCGCAAGATAAACCAAAACCAACCGAGTTAATGTAACGCAACAATTTAAATGAAAGTGCGGCATCACGTTTAAAGCCTTTTTCAATATCGCTGGTATCTGCATCTTGTGTGAGCATATTAAGTAGCTCTAACACGCTGGTAAATGATGGGTTGATCACTTTTGCTGTCAGGGTTTCTGGGCGTGCGAAATAGAAGCCTTGATAGAATCTATAGCCAGCGGCATCAAGTGCTTTATGTTGCTCGCTGGTTTCAACCTTTTCAGCAATCACCTTGACTTTAGTGACTTGGTATTGGCTCAATAGCTTGATGGCGCCAGGTATACCCATCGCTTGAATATCTACTTTTAAATAGTCGATTGAGTTTAATAAGGTTGGATTGCTCACTGCATCGTAATAGTTATCTAATGCAATTTGAAAGCCTTGCTCACGTAGCTGTCTAAAGCGTGCAATCACTTCATCATTCATAACAACGCCTTTTAACACCTCAAGTATGGTGCGTTTAGGAGGCAAGAGCTCGAGTAAATCACTGTGTAACATTTCTGTATTCACGTTAATAAAGGCCAATTTATCACCTAGCAGCCATTGTGCACCCATATCACTGAGTGTATTTACTAATACGCGCGCGCATGCTTTGAGGTCGTCCTCAATGACGGCGCTATGGGCTACGGCATCATGCCTAAATAGTAGCTCATAACCAATAATTTGTTGTTTTTTGTCTAATATAGGTTGGCGTCCAATAAAAGCTTGATCTTGCATGATTTGACCTCTTTTAAGCTATGTTAATTTTTAATGAATTTTTAAAGCCATTTGCTTGCATCATAACTAAAACTTAGCAGTTTTATATTTAAGAACAGAGTAAGATTTAGTCTCTAATTGTTACATTCATACGGTTTACGGGTTTACTTGCATACCGTCATTTGCGGCTTCAGGTGCTTCGTATAGCACCATGATTGAAACTCGACGGTTACGTGAGCGCCCTGCTTCGCTGTTATTTTCAGTAAGTGGTTGTGCTGAACCAAAACCTACTGCACTCAAGCGGCTTTCAGTAATGCCAGCTTGCTCAAATAAGCGCACCACACTACTAGCGCGCGCAGCTGATAGCTCCCAGTTTGAGAAAAACTGAGCGTTGTGTATGGGAATATTGTCGGTGTGCCCTTCTACCTGAATGGCGTGCTCATGCTCTTTTAAGAGATTTGCAACTTCTAACAAGGGTGATACACCAGCTGGCTGGATATTGGCTGAGCCTTCTACAAAAAGTAGATTGCTATCAACATCTATGCGCAAACCACGGTTGTTTTGTATGACATGCACTTTAGCTGCGTTGACCAATGGCTGAAGCTTTTTACTCACTTCAAGCGCCATAGCAATCATCTTTTCACGCTGTTTTTCTATTTTTTCATTCCGTAATCTAATCGCTGGAAACGGCTTGATAAATGAAGAACCTTTTTGCACACCATTTTGATTAATAGCCCCGCCACTCACATTGCTATTATTGGTTTGCCCCTCTTTTTGCGCGCCAAAAGCACTGACTAAAGAAGTAGTTAATACTTGGTATTTACCTTTATTCACCGATGAAATTGCATACATCACGACAAAGAATGCGAACAATAAGGTAATAAAATCGGCATAAGAGATTAGCCATCTATCGTGGTTTTCACGCTCTATCTCAAATTTTTTACGCTTTGCCATGGGCTGCTTTCAGTTTTTTGCTTAATTACTTTCCATAACCCGCTAAACGCTCTTCAACAATCCGCGGGTGGTCGCTATTAGCAATGCATAGCAAACCATCTATTATCATTTCGCGGCGTGTGATTTCATTTTGTATGTGATATCTAATTTTGTAAGCCACAGGCAGAAAAACCAAGTTGGCTAAACCTACGCCGTAAATTGTGGCAACAAA
>CAZAHP010000181.1:0-3487 GCA_964484985.1 uncultured Methylophilaceae bacterium | reverse complement strand
TCTTGCTTAAACTTAAAACCCAAATTGCTAGCACCTTAAAGCGACATTCCCCTACAATACAGCCATGAAAATTAAATTTACAAAAATGCACGGTATCGGCAATGATTTTGTAGTCATTGATGCCTATACACAGCCAGTGACGCTGACTTCGGCACAAATTAAACAGATTGCGAACCGTAACTTCGGTGTGGGCTGTGACCAGCTTTTAATGGTAGAGCGTGCTTCTAGCCCAGATTTAGATTTCCGTTACCGCATTTTTAATGCGGATGGTGGTGAAGTTGAGCAGTGTGGTAATGGCGCACGTTGTTTTGTGCGCTTTGTGCATGAGCATGGCTTGAGCCATAAAAGTGAAATCGCCGTAGAAACCGCGCGCGGTGTGATTACCCTTAAGCTTGAAGATAACGGGCAAGTCACCGTCAATATGGGCGCACCATATTTTGAGCCAAATGAAATTCCGTTTACCGCGCCTAGCCGCAGCAATCGTTATGCGCTTGAGTTGGCGGGGGAGACGATTAGCATTTCTGCACTTTCCATGGGCAATCCACACGCCGTGCAAGTGGTAGATAATGTTGAAACAGCGGCGGTGGGCGTTCAAGGGGCCATGATTGAATCGCATCCTCGTTTTCCCCAGCGTGTAAACGCAGGGTTTATGCAAATTGTTGATAAGCATCACATTAAACTTCGTGTGTTTGAGCGTGGTAGTGGTGAAACGCTTGCGTGTGGCTCTGGCGCATGTGCTGCAGCGGTGTCAGGTATACAACTAGGCTTGTTGCAATCACCTGTGAAAGTACAAATGCGCGGCGGTGAGCTGCGCATTGAGTGGCAAGGTGAAAACACACCCGTTTGGATGACAGGCCCAGCACAGACCGTGTTTGAAGGCGAATTAGAATTAAACGATTTATAAAAAATAATTTGGAGTTAGCATGAGTGATGAAGCCGTTATTTTAGAAGAACAAGTCACGCAATATTTACGTTCACACCCTAAGTTTTTTGAACAGTATCCAGCTTTGTTGGCTGATATGTATATACCCAGCCCACATGGCAGCGGCACTGTTTCGCTGGCTGAACGTCAGCAGCTCGCTCAACGCGATAAAATCCGCGTACTCGACGCAAAGCTTGCAGAGCTATTACAGTTTGGTAAAGAAAATGATGCTATTAGTGCAAAAGTCCACACATTAAGTGTGGCGCTGCTCTCTAGTGGCACGCTTAGTAGCATCGTTGATACTGCAACTAAAAACTTGCGTCAAGATTTCGCTGTGCCATACGCGGGCTTGCGTTTATGGGCTAAACCCAAACATACTGAAGACAGTGAACTCGGGATTTTTAACACTGTGGGTGAAGAGCTGCGCATTTGGGCTGCGGCTTTGACAGAGCCATACTGTGGTAAATGTCCTGAACTGGCGCCAGGTATGGCACTAGATGATTGGTTTAAAAGTACTGATTTTACTGGAGCTGGTGAAGCTCAATCGTTTGCAATAATACCCTTGGCTACTAATGAGCTTGTTGGCTTGTTGACGATTGCTAGTGATGAGGCTTCACGCTTTTACCCAGGCATGGGCACGATGTACCTTAACCGCATTGGTCAACTCATCAGTGCGGCTCTAACGCAATACATTGAATAAGCCACATTGGAATATCTCACTCAATATTTAGATTATCTCAGTTTTGAGCGACGCCTAAGCCCGCTCACTCGCGAAAATTATGCGCGTGATTTACGTCTACTTATTGAGTTAGCCGATAAAACACCACTAGAAACACTTAAAACTAACCATATCAGGCGCTTTATCGCCAATATGCACAGCCGCGATTTAAGCGGTAAAAGTATTGCACGAGCGCTCTCAGCTTGGCGTGGGCTGTTTCATTATTTATGTAAAAAGCATGATTTTAGTCACAACCCATGCATGGGCTTGCGTGCCCCAAAATCTCCAAAATCCTTACCGCAAGCGCTCTCTATAGACCAAGTGGTACATTTTGTTGATATTAAAGAAGACGATATTTTAAGCCTACGTGACCATGCCATACTTGAGCTTTTTTACTCATCAGGGCTACGTCTCGCAGAGCTTGCAAGTTTAAACACCACAGACTTTAGCATGCAAGAAGGCATCGTCACTGTGACTGGTAAAGGTAATAAGACGCGTATTGTCCCTGTTGGTGAGCAAGCACTCAAAGCTTTGCAAAAATGGCTAGTGGCTAGAGCAAGCCTCGTCTTGCAAGAAGAGAGCCAACATGCCATTTTTGTGACACAGCAAGGTAAACGCATTAGCCATCGCGCTATACAATATAGGCTCAAAACATGGGCGGTTAAACAAGGTATTAATGTGAATGTTCATCCGCACATGCTCCGCCACAGCTTTGCAAGCCACGTATTGCAATCTAGTGGCGATTTGCGGGCGGTACAAGAGATGCTGGGTCATGCCAATATCAGCACCACTCAAGTGTATACTCACTTAGATTTTCAGCATTTAGCAAAAGTTTATGATGCGGCGCACCCACGCGCTAGGAAAAAATAAAAACCAATAATACCCTACTAAATTACCATGATATTATGGCAAAATAATACCTTGCTACTTGAAAATACAGCGATAGCACCCATTTAATAATAAGTTAAGCCACAACCAACAGCAACCTACTGAAAAAAAGGATCAATCATGGAACATCAATTACCAGCATTACCTTACGCAAAAACAGCCCTTGCACCGCATATTTCAGAAGAAACACTAGAGTTTCATTATGGCAAACATCACCAAACTTACGTGACTAACTTAAACAACCTGATTAAAGGCACAGAGTTTGAAAGCGCAAGTTTAGAAGAAATCGTTAAAAAATCATCAGCTGGTATTTACAATAACTCAGCTCAGATTTGGAACCACACCTTCTTCTGGAATAGCATGAAGCCAAATGGCGGCGGCGCACCTACAGGCGCATTGGCTGATGCGATTAACAAAAAATGGGGTAGCTTTGACGACTTTAAAAAAGCATTCCAAGCATCAGCAGTTGGTAACTTTGGCTCTGGCTGGACATGGCTAGTGAAAAAAGCGGACGGCTCTGTAGACATCGTTAACATGGGTGCTGCAGGCACACCATTAACTACTGGCGATACAGCATTGCTCACTATCGACGTATGGGAGCACGCTTACTATATTGACTACCGCAATGCGCGCGCTAAATTTGTAGAGGTGTTTTTGGCTAGCTTAGCTAACTGGGATTTTGCATCAGCTAATTACGCTGCTTAAGCATTTACTTGTTATCAGTATAGTTACGAGCTGAAAATAAAAAGGCGAGGTGTTTACCTCGCCTTTTTTATCATATTAAGCTTAAGTGAGCTTAAGCACCTTCTGGTGCAGGAGCATCTAATGGTGGAATTGCAGGTTCATCTACTGGTGCAATTTCAGGTAATTCATCAGCAAAACTTACAGCAGGCACAGCATACAGCGCAAATGTAGCAGTTAAAATCAAAAGCAGCTTTTTCATGTGATCTCCTTAATGT
>CAZAHP010000180.1:0-3550 GCA_964484985.1 uncultured Methylophilaceae bacterium | reverse complement strand
GCTTTGAGTAGTTGAAACTCGCCCGGACGCAAGCGATTTTCTTTTACTTGCGCGTAGTGGCCAGTGGCGATTAAATCTGCGCCCAAGCCCATTGCATGGTCTAAAAACGCTTTAAATTTAATTTCAGAGTTGCAAAAAATATCGGGGTTAGGGGTGCGGCCAGCTTTGTATTCATCCAAAAAGTTTTGGAACACACGTTCTTTGTACTCTTTACTAAAGTTGACGGCTTCTAGCTCTATGCCAATTTTATCGGCGACAGAAGCTGCATCAATTAAATCTTGCTTGGCAGGGCAATATTCATCGGTGTCGTCATCCTCCCAATTTTTCATGAAAAGCCCAATGACTTCATAGCCTTGTTGCTTAAGTAATAGGGCGGTGACTGATGAGTCAACGCCGCCAGATAAACCTACCACTACCGTTTTTTTTCTTGTCATGAGTAAAAATCCAAATCTTGTTGTGATACGTTGTTGCTCATAAAATTTTCTCGCTTACATAATTAAGTATATGCGGCGCGATAAATTTTTACTCGCGCCTAGTCTCACTTAAAGCTTTAGATTTTTGCTTTTAGCTTATAAATGGGTAATCACTTCTAATGGGTATTGTTGACCTGTTAAATAATCTTCCACACACTTGAGCACTTGTGGGCTGCGATGCATGTGCGCACTGGCGCGAATTTCATCTGGACTCATCCAAATAGTACGCAGAATGCCATCATCAAGGGTTTGCTCAGGATAGTGTGCACCTAGCTTGCCAATAAATGCAAAACGCAAATAGGTGATGTCTTTAGCGTCATAGCGCCAGTGATAAATGCCTAGAAGCGCTTGCGGAGTAAAGTCGTATGCGGTTTCTTCTTTTGCTTCGCGAACCACGCCTTGCAGCAGCGTTTCGCCATCTTCTAAATGGCCTGCGGGCTGGTTAAGGCGTATGCCTTCTGCGGTTTGCTCTTCAACCAGTAAAAATTTACCGTCTTGCTCAATTATGGCAGCGACAGTAGTGTTGGGTTTCCATTGCATAATGAATGATAGCTAAAACTTAAACCGCTATTTTACAACTTATGAGCTTAAGTAGCTAATTTGGGGAATAGACCTATCAGTCCATGAGCAATAAACTCTATTGCCATGGCCGCCAAAATCATACCCATTAAACGTGTAACAATGTTAATGCCTATTGTGCCTAGTTGAGTAGCGATTGGGGTAGATAGCCTAAGTATGGCAAAAATAAGTGCGCACACTAGTGCAATAGGTAGTGTGAGAGATAAGTGACTTAAAAAACTGCCAGACTGCTCTGCGGCAATAATCATGCTACTGATTGCGCCTGGCCCTGCAAGCAATGGAATGCTAAGTGGCACAATCGCAATGGCTTCTCTATCAGCAACAACTTGAGCTTCTTCTAGCGTTTGTCTTGCGCCACTGTGTTTTGCATGCATCATGGAAATTGAAATGAGCAAAAGTAAAATGCCTCCACCTACTTGGAATGAGGCAATGCTGATGCCAAAAAATTTGAGTATGCTGTCACCTATTAAAGCTGAGGCTAATAGTACAAAAAACACGGTGATGGTAACAGTTTTTGCTGTTTTGACTCTATCTTGTTCTGGCCAACCGTCTGTGGCACTGATGAATATTGGTACTGTGCCTATGGGGTTTACAATCGCAAATAAGGCGATGCCGATTTTAATAAGATAGGCCCAATCAAGCACGGTTGACTTTGTTTAGTGAGTATATGTTTTTAGGCTCGAATGAAAACACTTGGTTACGGCCAGCGTTTTTGGCTTGATACAGCGCGTTGTCTGCTTGGTTGATTAGGCCCTCAAGAGTGTCTGTTGCAGATGCGTAAGCAGCAACACCAATGCTAACAGTGAGCATAATAGATTCGCTACCATAGGGCACTTTAATTTCAGCAAGTGAGGCTCTATAACGTTCTGCAACAACGCTAGCCTCTTCAATATTGGCTTCACATAATAAAATCAAAAACTCTTCCCCACCCCAGCGCCCTAGAAAGTCTGAGTGTCTTAAAGATTGCTGAATGTGTCCGCTAAGCGCGACCAATGCAGCGTCGCCTCCGCCATGGCCGTAATTGTCATTGATGTTTTTAAAGTGGTCAACATCAATAGCTAAAATTGATAAAGGCTTGTGATATCGTTTTGCTCGGTTTAGCTCGTTTTTAGCGCGCTCAGAAAACGCTCTACGCGTAAGAGTGCCTGTAAGCGAGTCTATATTAGCTAAATTCATTAAGTAGGATGAGTTTTTTACCATGGGTCTAAACACACCAAGCACGCCTATAATTAAGGTTGTGATGATGATGAAAAAGTTAATATTCTGTGCGTTATTAATAGCACTTAGATGCGCTTCGGCGTGTTTTTGTTCCCACACCACAGCATTATCTAAATTGCTTAGAATATGATTGTTAGCTTCATCGACAAGCGCTTTTGTGACTGGTTTAATCGCGGGGTCGGTGTTTGCCAACGTAGCTACTTGTTTAGCCAGAGTTAAATAATTGTAGATAGCTAGAGCGGTTTCTTTTTGTGTGTAGGGATTGTGTTGGTGGTCATGTGAAACAAAGCTAAAGCCATTGACATGAGACTTCATTCTATTAATTAAGCTGTTATGGTTTTGCTCAAACTTAGCAATGGTTGTTGATAGTGGTTCTTTTGTGTTTTTGTTACCATCGGTATATTGAATGGCAAGACTCGCTATGCGTTGAGAATACATGCGCTGCCGCCCAGCTTCGTTAATAATTGATGCTGTTTGCAGGCTGGTTTTAATGAGTTGGCTAGTCACATAGTGTGAACATAAGCTGCTCATAGCGATTAAGCCCAAAATGATTGCGTATTTTGTGGTGTTGGAAAAATTAAATGCTAACTGCATATTTCTACCTTAAACTGTATGGCATTGCTCTGGGCCAATAGCAGGCTTTATAACGGCATGATGAATAAGTGAGTTATAGAGCCAAAAGGTCTTGCAAGTGATTAAATGACAAAGCTTAGTCATTTATCTAGTATTTTTATTTTTACGTGGAAGACTTAAAGTTATTATAGGCGTAATGGGTATGATTGTTGAATTGATTTTTAGACGGTTGCCTATTTGTATTTTCACAAAGGTTAAATTGTAATGAGTGTTCAGATTTATCTCGCTTCACGTTCACCAAGACGTGCAGAAATACTGCAGCAACTTGGTGTTCGATTTTCAGTGATTACTGCCGATATAGATGAAGCATGTCAGCCTAATGAGCTACCTGCAAATTATGTAGTGCGTTTGGCTGCTGAAAAAGCAGCAGCGGGATTGACTGCTTTAACAGAAGCGGCGCTGCCAAGCCTGCCAATTTTGGCAGCAGATACTACGGTTGCAGTAGCTAACACTATTTTAGGCAAGCCAGAGAGCAGTGAAGAAGCATTTGCTATGCTAAAAAGTCTCTCAGGCAGCTGGCATGAGGTACATACGGCAATAGCATTAGCTACTGAACAAGGCGTGTTAACCGCACTCTCAACTACGCGAGTAGAGGTGGCGGAGTTGTCAGATGCGCTCATTCACGACTATATTGCGACAGGAGAGCC
>CAZAHP010000179.1:0-3565 GCA_964484985.1 uncultured Methylophilaceae bacterium | reverse complement strand
GAAGAAGAGAAAGTTGAAGAGGGCTATGGCTTTTTTGCTCCATTTGCTCCTCATCCTGATGCCCCAGTGGTACAAAAAATTGGTGATGACACACCGCTTTCAGCAATGCCAGAAATGGCCGCAGCACAAGCAGCAAAACCTGAGCCTGCAGCAGCGCCAATTGTGGAAAAAAGGGCAGGTGGTCGCCGTGAGTCTGATAAACAAGCGGCCAATGCAGAAACAACATCAATTCGTGTAGGCATTGAGAAAGTTGATCAACTGATTAACCTAGTGGGTGAGCTGGTGATTACGCAAGCGATGATAGAACAACGTATTAGCGCGCTTGACCCAGTAAATCATGAAAAATTAATTAACAGCGTCAGCCAGCTCACCCGTAATACGCGTGATTTGCAAGAGTCAGTGATGTCGATTCGTATGATGCCTATGGACTTTGTATTCTCACGCTTCCCACGTATGGTGCGCGATTTAGCAGGCAAGCTAGGTAAAAAAGTTGATTTCATCACCCAAGGGGCTACAACAGAACTCGACAAAGGTTTGATTGAGCGTATTGTTGACCCGCTAACACACTTGGTACGTAACAGCGTAGACCACGGTATTGAGTTACCCGCAGCACGCAAATCGGCTGGTAAACCTGAGATTGGCAAACTCACATTATCTGCTGCGCATAAAGGTGGCAGCATCGTGATTGAGGTCACCGACGATGGTGGTGGTTTAAACCGTGACAAATTACTAGCAAAAGCCAGTGCTAATGGTTTGGCTGTGAGTGAAAACATGACCGATACAGAAGTGTTCCAACTTATTTTTGCACCTGGTTTTTCAACCGCTGAGGTAGTGACAGATATTTCAGGCCGTGGTGTGGGTATGGACGTTGTAAAACGAAATATCACGGCCATGGGTGGCTCAGTAGAAATACGCTCATTACTAGGTAAGGGCACCACTATTTCAATCGCACTTCCGCTCACACTCGCTATTTTGGATGGCATGTCAGTTTCACTAGGTACAAGCACTTATGTGATACCGCTTAACCTGATTGTTGAAACCATGCAACCACGTATGGAAGAGATTAAAACCGTCACAGGTGAAGGTTTAATGGTGAATGTGCGTGGTGAATATCTACCGATTATCCCGCTTTATGCCTTATTTAACCAAGACACCGAAATTACGCATCCTACGGAAGGTGTGCTGGTGATTTTAGAGTCAGAAGGTAAAAAAGCCGCGCTGTTCTTAGATGGCTTGGTAGGCCAACAACAAGTGGTCATTAAGAGCTTAGAAACTAATTATAAGAAAGTGCCGGGTGTTTCAGGTGCAACCATTATGGGTGACGGCTCAGTCGCACTGATTTTAGATGTGCCCGCGATTATCAAAATGGGGCAAAACAGTTCACAAGGAGTGTTTCTATGAGTACAACAGCAGATATAGCAGCTAAAGATGCCGAGGGCGCTACAGTAGACGCCAGCGAATACTTGACCTTTGTATTGGGTGACGAATCATACGGCATCGAGATTTTAAAGGTGCAAGAAATACGTGGCTATGATGCAGTGACCAAAATTGCTAATACTCCAGAATTTATTAAAGGCGTAGTCAATTTACGCGGTCGCATTGTGCCAATTGTTGATTTGCGCATTAAATTTCACGTAGGTTCAGCTGAGTATAACGAACTGACCGTGGTGATTATTCTAAATCTTGATGGCCGAATTGTCGGCATGGTAGTGGATGGCGTTTCAGATGTAATGAACCTACAAGCCAACCAGATTAGAAACGTGCCAGACATTGTGGCAAGTATTGATACCAAATATGTTACTGGCTTGGCGTCAGTTGAAGAAAAGATGTTTATCTTGGTCAATATTGAGCAACTCATGAACAGCCCAGAAATGCAGTTAATAGATGAAGTGGTGCATGAGCCAAGTGAGTGATATTCAATGATTTATAAACTACCTGATGACAAGATTACTTTGTATTAACTATTCAGTAAATTGATGGCAATTAATTATTAGTATCTAAAAACTACATAAAGTAAGAGGACGATGACCATGTTTGCAAAAATGATTAACAGTTTAGCTACACATACACAACAAACTAAACAAATGCTAAATGAAATTGCAGAGTTTCACGCTTTAAAAAAAGAAATTAACAAAGCAAGATGCGTGATTGAGTTTGATGGTAGTGGCAACATTACCCAAGTGAATGAAAATGCTTTAGCAGCATTAAGCTATAACAAAGGCGAACTTAATGGTCAGCATCATCGTACATTGGTGGGGCGTTCTGAAGCAACCAGTGCAGAGTATCAAGATTTTTGGCGTAATTTAGCGAGTGGCAACAGCCAAACAGGCACTTTTAAATTACAAAACAAAGCTGGCGCTGTAGTTTGGGCGCAAGGTTATTATGCCCCTATTGTAAGCGGTAACAAGCTACAAAAAGTGGTTGCTTATTTAACAGACGTGACCGCTGATAAAGAAAAATCACTCATGGCGCAAGCTGAAGATGAGGGCGTAAACAGCGTATTAGGGGTGTTAGAGCTTGGCTTAGACACTCAGATTTTGTCTGTGAACGATATTCTATTAAAAACCTATGGGTATAGTAGAGAAGAGTTAGTTGGTCGCCATCTTGGTGTGTTGATGCGTGAAGAAGACCGCACCAACCCAGACTACAATGAAATGTGGAATAAATTAAAAGCAGGTGAAACACAATCTCGCCAAGTTAGACGCGTCACTAAAGATAACCGTGATTTATGGTTTCAAGCCAACTATTTTCCAGTCAAAGACCAAGAAGGCAAACCACAAAAAGTAGTGTGCTATAGCACCTGTATTACAGCAGAAAAAAATAAAAACGCAGACTATGAGGGCCAACTAAAAGCGATAGGCAAAATTCAAGGGGTGATAGAGTTTGACCTTAAAGGCAATATTCTAAAAGTGAATGAAAACTTTGCCAAAGTTACGGGTTATAGCCCGCAAGAAATTGTAGGTAACCACCATAGCATGTTTTTAGATTCCAACACTAAATCAAGTAGTGAGTACAAGGCTTTTTGGGATAAGTTAGGCAGGGGCGAACCAGACGCCGGTGTGTATAAACGCATAGGTAAAGGTGGCAAAGAAATTTGGATACAAGGTACATACAACCCTATTGTTGGCCTAGATGGTAAACCTTTTAAAGTGGTGAAATACGCCACAGATGTGACCATATATAAGCTCAAAGATGCTGATAATGAAGGCCAGCTTACAGCGCTGAATAAAGTGCTAGGTGTGATTGAGTTTGATTTAAAAGGTAATGTTACTAAAGTAAATGATAATTTTGCGCAAGTGACTGGCTACTCTGAAAAAGAGATAGTAGGAAGCCACCATAGTATGTTTGTGGATAACGCTTATAAAAATAGCCATGAATATAAAGCGTTTTGGGAAAAACTCAATCGTGGCGAAGCAGATTCTGGACAATATAAACGTATAGGCAAAGGCGGTAAAGAAATTTGGTTGCAAGCAAGCTACAACCCAATTTTTGATATGAATGGCAAGCCATTTAAGGTTGTGAAGTTTGCCACTGATATTACTGTGCAGCACCATAATGCAGTGGC
>CAZAHP010000178.1:0-3600 GCA_964484985.1 uncultured Methylophilaceae bacterium | reverse complement strand
GGCTAGAGCAATACGGCTCGCTAGAGAATATTGTCGCCAACGCAGACAGCATTACTGGCAAAGTGGGTGAGAATCTACGCGCCGCCCTCGACTGGCTGCCCACCGCGCGTGAACTCATTACCATCCGCTGCGATGTAGGCATACGCGAGCATTTTGACGAGCTGGTACAACAAGCGCCCGACAAAGCCAAACTCGCCGAGCTATTTGACCGCTTTGAATTTAGAAGCTGGAAGCGCGAGCTAGACAATATGCCGAGCAATGGCGCGGCACCTGCGAGCCCAGCACCAATCGCCACACCAAGCGCAGCTACCACATCAGACCTATTCGCCGCCTCAGCCAACACTACGCGCGACTATCACACCATACTTACTGAGGCTGATTTAGACTCTTGGCTCGCAAAAATCAGCCAAGCCACATTATTTTGCTTTGACACTGAAACCACCAGCCTAGACCCACTCACCGCCAAAATAGTCGGCATGTCATTCGCCGTGCAATCAGGCGAGGCAGCTTATCTACCGCTAACGCACGATTACTTTGATGCCCCAGTGCAACTGCCATTTGCCGCAACACTCGCCAAAATTAAACCGATTTTAGAAAACGCCAACATTAAAAAAGTCGGCCAAAATTTAAAATACGACAAACACGTACTCGCTAACCACGGCGTGGCTTTAAACGGCATTACACACGATACTCTGCTGCAATCTTACGTGTTAGAAAGCCACCGAACCCACGGCATGGACGACCTTGCCATGCGTCACTTGGGCGTGCAAACCATCAGCTTTGAACAAGTGGCCGGCAAAGGCGCTAAGCAAGTTGGCTTTAATCAAGTCACCGTAGAAACCGCTAGCGAATACGCGGCAGAAGATGCCGACATCACCCTGCAACTACATGAAAATCTACATCCGCAAGTGGCAAAAGATGACAAGCTCAACTTCATTTACAGCCAAATCGAAATGCCCTCCATGGAGTGCCTATACACCATAGAGCGCAACGGCGTGCTGATAGACGCTAATATGCTCAATAGTCAAAGCAACGAAATTGGCATGAAACTAGTCGCCCTAGAAAACCAAGCCTACGAACTAGCAGGCCAGCCTTTTAACTTAGGCTCACCCAAGCAACTACAAGAGATTTTATTTGGCAAACTAGGTATTAAACCCACCAAAAAAACCCCAAGCGGCGCACCCAGCACCGACGAAGACGTGCTGCAAGAACTCGCGCTAGACCACCCACTGCCCAAAGTGCTGCTGGAGTATCGCGGGCTAGCCAAGCTCAAATCTACCTATACTGACAAACTGCCCAAAATGATTAACCCGCAAACGGGGCGCGTGCACACCAACTACAACCAAGCCGTAGCGATTACAGGCCGCCTAGCCAGTAGCGACCCCAACCTGCAAAACATCCCCGTCCGCACGCAAGAAGGCCGCCGCATCCGCGAAGCCTTTATCGCGCCACAAGGCAGCCACATCGTTTCCGCTGACTACTCACAAATCGAGCTACGCATCATGGCGCATCTATCGCAAGACGAAGGCATGCTACAAGCCTTTGCCAACAACGAAGACATTCACCGCGCCACCGCCGCCGAGATTTTTGGCGTAGAACGCAGCGCCGTCGATAACGAGCAACGCCGCTACGCCAAAGTCATCAACTTCGGCCTCATCTACGGCATGAGCGCATTTGGCCTAGCGCAAAACCTCAACATCGAACGCAGCGCCGCCCAAAGCTATATCGAACGCTACTTCGCCCGCTACCCCGGCGTGCGTGACTACATGGACAAAACCCGTGCCATCGCCAAACAACAAGGCTATGTAGAAACCTACTTTGGCCGCAGACTCTGGGTGCCCGAAATCAACAGCCCCAACGGCATGAGACGCGCAGGCGCCGAACGCGCCGCCATCAACGCCCCCATGCAAGGCACCGCAGCAGACTTAATCAAACTCGCCATGATCGCCGTGCAAAACTGGCTAGTGAGTGAGCACTTACATTCAAAATTGATTATGCAGGTACACGATGAGTTGGTGTTGGAAGTGCCAGATAGCGAGTTGGAGTTGGTGAAACAAAAATTGCCTGAATTGATGCAAGGGGTGGCGAAATTAGATGTGCCTTTATTAGCAGAGGTGGGCGTTGGGAGTAATTGGGAGGGAGCGCATTAGATGCTTGAGAATTATAAATTGGACCGCTATGTCTGGTAAAAGACATCACTTCATACCTAAATTTTTGCAAAGAGGATTTGCAATTGATGAAGATAGTAAAACTCAGAAAGTTTGGGTTTATAAGAATAAAAATTCAACATATCCCGCGAATATCATCGACTCAGGAGTTGAAGGTTATTTTTACGCAATTGATGGCGATAGCAATCTTGACGATGAAATTACGAAGTTTGAAGACAAATATGCAGCTGTTATCAGCACAGCTCGCACAATCCCACTTCATACTCGATTAGATAAAAAATCCATTTCAAAATTGATTTACAACTTTGAGATAAGAACAAGAAACTTACGGGAAAACTTTAGAGAATCTATGCATATAGTTGCCGAAGAGGTTTTAAATAAACTTGGCAACCCCAAAGAATATGAAAAGCTAATCAATGAAGTGATAGATGAAGAACTAAATAAATTAGCTGATTGCGAGTGTGAAAAGCTTGGTGTTCCTAGAAGTGTAATGCCACTTTACAGAGCGGCACTCAAAAGAGAGTCTAAACCTTTACTCGAAATTCAAGCCCCGCTGATACGTGAGCAAATAAAAACTAGCGCTGAGAATCTCAAATCGTTAATAACAGACGGATTAAGTAGCAGTGTCAAAAACGCACACATTCAAGCTATGCTCAAAGCGAGCAAAAAAGCTTCCCCAAAACTTAAATGGTATGAACAACTAGAGTATTCAATATATGAAACGGAAGAGGATGAGTTTCCCTTAGGAGATTCAATAATTTTGTTTCACGTCCGCGTGAGAAAGAGAATACAAGAACTTTCTTGATGATAAGAGAAATCTGTTAGCCGTAATATTACCAATATCCACTAAAAGAATAATCTACGGCAAAAAGAATAGGAGTTACACCCCCGACTTTCTCGAAATAAAACAAGCAATAATATCGAACTCAAAAGAGTTTTTCTTGTTCAATAGATATGATGATTATTTAGACAACTTAAAAGAAACAATTTCAACACACTCACACATCCTCAGTGCAGAAGAAATAAAAAATATTGTATTAAATTAAAAAAACGCGTGAAAACGTTCACCAGTCCTTTTCGTCTTTAGGCGAGGCGAGTACCAGTCATGTAATAAGAAGCCTTTAGGAAAAGTTCATGTACTAAAACGTCACCAATTTGCATGGTCATATCCATGCTTAACGATTACCCCCTGCTGCCATGCCGCGCAACGCAGATAATCTAGGAGTTTTCGGCGAGGACTGTTTGAATCCCGCGACAAGCTGCGGTTTTTGCAGCTTGTTAGGATGAGTTCCGCAGCCGCCTAGATTGTCGAGTAGCACAGGGAAGCCGCAAGGCCATGGTAGGGGGTAGCCTTCTTTTTGGATACTTTTACTTGGTTAAGCAAGAAAAAGTATCTCGCCTACAGGCGAAATAAAAGGTCACGTGCATCACC
>CAZAHP010000177.1:0-3613 GCA_964484985.1 uncultured Methylophilaceae bacterium | reverse complement strand
GTGAAGCCAGAGTTTAGATTTGACCAACGCGCACCTAAAGTGGGTGATGTTAAATTAAAGCACTGGTTTTGGAGTGTAATTGCTGAGAATAAACGCATTTATCGTGATGTGATGTTGGCAGCGTTTTTAATCAATGTGTTTGCACTTGCCATGCCTATGTTCACTATGAATGTGTACGACCGCATTGTGCCAAATAAATCGGTTGAGAGCCTGATGATGCTCAGTTTTGGCGTAACGATAATTATAGTGGGTGACCTGATTTTACGTACGTTACGCGGGCATTTTTTAGATTGGGCGAGCCAGCGCGTAGATAAAAAGCTTTCTGGCGTGATTATGGAGCGAGTGCTCGGTATTCGCCTAGAAAATAGGCCGCTTTCTGTGGGTTCGTTTGCATCAAACTTACGCTCATTTGAAACAGTGCGTGATTTTATTACCTCTGCCACCATCACTACTTTCATCGATATTCCGTTTGCGCTGATATTTATTGTCGTCATGGCGTGGATTGCTTGGCCTATGGTGATTCCTGTCATTGTGGGAGGTTTGTTGATGCTTATTTACGCCTTGAGTGCGCAAACAAAAATGCATGAGCTTTCTGAAACCACCTACCGTGCTGGCGCAATGAAAAACGCTACTTTGATTGAGAGCTTGGTAGGCCTTGAAACGATTAAAGCCTTAGGCATTGAAAGTGTGATGCAAACCAAATGGGAGCGAAATACTGCTTATTTATCTGAAGTGAGCGGTAAGCTAAAGCTGCTCTCAGCGACGATTAATAATGGCTCAAATGTGTTGCAGCAAATTGTCACAGTGGTGATGATTTACATGGGCGTGTACTTGATGACCGATAACATCATCACCATGGGTGGCCTGATTGCCAGCACCATGTTGGCTGGCCGTGCGCTTGCACCAATCTCACAAGCCGCTGCGTTGATGACGCAATATCACAATGCTTCAACAGCGCTTACATCATTAGAAACAGTAATGAATAACCCGATCGAGCGTCCAGTTGAATCAAGCTTTTTATCGCGTAAAACCTTTGCTGGTGATATTGAGTTTCGCGAGGTCAGTTTTAATTACCCAGGCTCAGAGCAAAACGCGCTTAAAAATGTGAGTTTTAAAATCAAAGCGGGCGAGCATGTTGCAATTTTAGGGCGCATGGGCTCAGGTAAATCGACGCTACATAAAATGGTGTTGGGCTTGTTTCAGCCTGTTTCTGGTGCGGTGTTGATAGACGGCATAGATTTGCGCCAACTAGACCCCGCAGAACTAAGGCGCAATGTTGGATACGTGCAGCAAGACACCCAATTGTTTTTTGGCTCTATGCGCGAAAATCTAACGGTATCAGCACCGCATGCAGATGACGCTGCTATCGTACATGCGGCAAAAATAGGTGGGATTGAAGAGTTTATTAATATACACCCTAAAGGCTACGATATGTCGGTTGGCGAGCGAGGCGAAACGCTCTCGGGCGGGCAACGTCAGGGTGTAGGTATTGCTCGTGCTTTTATCAATCATCCCTCAATTGTCTTGCTCGATGAGCCGACCAGTGCCATGGATCACTCTGGTGAAGAGCTGGTTAAACAAAAGCTTAAAGTAGAGTCTGCGGGCAAAACGCTCATTTTAATTAGCCACCGCTCATCATTATTTGATTTGGTAGACCGTATTATTGTGATAGACAGTGGACGCATTATGGCGGATGGGCCAAAAGCAGACATTATTGAAGCGCTACGTGCGGGCAAGATAGGAAAAGCGCTATGAGTGAAAGACTATTTAATGCGATAGGCAAGCTCAATGGTTTATTTACCCGAAGTGCATGGATTACCAAGCCAGTGCATATGATACTAGACCGCATGACGCCACATCAGACCAAAGAAAACTTAAATTGGGATGAAGAAATCGACCTAGCCTTAGAAGAGCAAACGCAGGTAAGCGCGCGCAGTATTATTTATTGGATATGGCTCATTTTTATTGTGCTGCTACTTTGGGCACATTTCACCAAAATTGACGAAGTGACGCGTGGTGAAGGTCGCGTCATTCCATCTGGCCAAGTGCAACAAATACAATCATTAGATGGTGGCATTGTTTCTCAGATTTTGGTCAAAGAGGGGCAAGTGGTTGCCAAAGGTGACCCGCTCATACGTGTTGACGAAACCCGTGCAATCTCATCTTTAAATGAAAATCGCTCCCAGTATTTTGCTCTACTAGCAAAACAAGCAAGGCTTAAAGCCTTGGCAGAAGGCGGCAGCTTTTCATTGCCTGAAGAAATCATCAAAGAAGTTCCGCAAGTGTATCAGCAAGAGCGAGACCTCTACTATGCTAGTAAAGAAGAGCTAGCCTCTCTAATCGGTATTGCACGTGAGCAGCTTGCGCAAAAAGAAAAAGAGCTGCAAGAAGTGCGTGCCAATAGCGAGCAAGCAGAGCGCGGCTACGAATTTACCAAAAAAGAACTCGCAGTGACTAAACCATTGTTAAGTAGTGGTGCTGTCTCTGACGTTGATATTTTAAGGTTAGAACGAGATGCCTCAAGATACCTTGGTGAGCGAGACCAAGCTAGGGCGCAAATAGGCAAGGTTCAATCAGGTATCGCTGAAGCTAGGCGCAAAATTAGTGAGACCGAGCAAGCTTTTCTTAGCAAAGTTAGAACGGATTTAAACGACACGACGGCTAGAATCAACGGCCTCACCGCTAGTAGTGAAGGGCTGTCAGACAAGGTCAAGCAAGCGACTTTAAAATCACCAGTGAACGGTAAGGTGAGCCGACTCTTTGCAAATACGGTAGGTGGTGTCATACAACCTGGCAAAGAAGTCATGGAAATCGTACCTTCGGATGATGCGCTGGTGCTAGAGACCAAAATTCAACCTAAAGACATTGCCTTTGTGACCCCGCAACAAAAAGCAACAGTTAAGCTTACTGCATATGACTACACCATCTATGGCAGCTTGAATGCGATTGTGGAAAGTGTCGCGGCTGACTCGGTGATAGACGAAAAAGGCAATGCCTTTTACGTGATACGTGTGAAAACCTTAGATTCAAGCTTAGGTACAAACCTACCAATTATTCCTGGTATGGTTGCGCAAGTTGATATTATTACTGGTAAGAAAACCGTACTTTCATACTTACTAAAACCTGTGCTCAAGGCTAAGTCATATGCATTTAGCGAAAGATAATAAAACATGCAAGGTGTAGAAAGCCAAGATGTTTTTATTACCCAGCGCAGCCATCTATTAGCTAATTGGGCAGAGGCATGCCCTCATGCGCAAGTATTTAAAGAAATTGCCTCTGCGAATCTTCAGAAAAGTAAAATCTACTTATTCTGGTTGCACAGTCACTATGACCGTTACCGCTGGCTGGCGAATGCTATGGAGTACATTCAGCAAAATTATCCAGAATCAAGAATCGTTGTTTTAGCTAACGTGCCAGAGCACGCGGATGCTGTCAAAGTCATGGGTCAAGGAGCGCTAGGCTACTGCCACGCCTACAGTGCAGCGGAAGTTTTATTAGAAGTAAAAACTGTGATTACGCATGGTGGAGTGTGGCTAGGCCGCGAATTTTTACAGCAAATGATTAAAGCGACAACTAGTCTCGTTAAAAATCAAGCAGAGCAAGTGAGCTCAAC
>CAZAHP010000176.1:0-3618 GCA_964484985.1 uncultured Methylophilaceae bacterium | reverse complement strand
AAACACAAACAATTTTTGAGGAAATAGCATGTCGTCTATAGAGTCAGTTCTTACCGAAAACCGAATTTTTCCAGCACATCCAGATTTTGAAAAATCGGCAGCGGTTTCGGGTTTATCTGCTTACCAAGCACTTTGTAAGCAGGCGGAGCAAGACTATACTGGGTTTTGGGGCAATCTAGCCAAGCAAGAAATCAGCTGGCAACAACCATTTACTCAAGTATTAGACGAATCAAACGCGCCGTTCTATCGCTGGTTTCACGACGGCAAGCTTAATGCCTCTTATAACTGTTTAGACCGCCATCTTGCAACATCAGCGGACAAAACTGCGCTGATTTTTGAGGCTGATGATGGCACAGTAACAAAAATCACCTATAAAGCCTTACACCAACGCGTTTGCCGTTTTGCTAACGCCCTTAAAGCGGAAGGTATTAGCACTGGTGACCGCGTCATTATTTACTTACCCATGAGCATAGAAGCGATTGTCGCCATGCAAGCCTGTGCACGTATTGGCGCGATTCACTCTGTGGTATTTGGAGGCTTCTCTGCAAAAAGCTTACATGAGCGCATTACCGATGTAGGTGCAAAAATTGTCATTACGGCTGATGGCCAATACCGTGGTGGCAAAGCCATGCCACTCAAGCCTATTGTTGATGAAGCAATACTCACAGGTCATTGTAAAAAAGTAGAGCGTGTCATCGTTTACAAGCGTACAGATGCAGAGATTGCATGGAATAGCCGCGACTTATGGTGGCATGACATTGAAAACGCAGCATCAGACGACTGCGAGCCAACATGGGTAGACGCTGAGCACCCGCTTTTCATCCTTTACACCTCTGGCTCTACTGGCACACCTAAAGGCGTGCAGCACTCTACAGGCGGCTATTTGCTTGGCGCGATGATGTCGATTAAATGGGTGTTTGACTACAAGCCGAATGATGTTTTTTGGTGTACAGCCGATGTGGGCTGGATTACAGGGCATAGCTACGTAGCCTACGGCCCCTTAGCTTTAGGTGCAACTCAAATTGTATTTGAAAGTGTACCCACCTACCCCGATGCTGGCCGCTTTTGGCAAATGATAGAAAAACACAAAGTCAGCGTGTTTTATACCGCGCCAACGGCGATACGCTCACTCATTAAATTAGGTAGCGATTTACCTAACAAATACGATTTAAGCAGCCTACGCCTATTAGGCACTGTAGGCGAACCAATTAACCCAGAAGCATGGATGTGGTATCACACGGTGGTGGGTAAAGAGCGTTGCCCCATTGTAGATACATGGTGGCAAACTGAAACTGGCGCACACATGATAGCCCCACTCCCGGGCGCTATTGCTGCAAAACCAGGCTCATGCACCATGCCACTGCCAGGCATTATCATGGACATCGTTGAAGAAGACGGCAAACATATTGAAGGCACAGGTGGCGGCCTACTCGTTGCAAAAAAACCATGGCCTTCAATGATACGCACCATTTGGGGTGACCCTGAACGCTTTAAAAAATCATACTTCCCTGAAGAGCTAGGCGGCTTATATTTAGCAGGCGACTCTGCACACCGCGACGCAGATGGCTACTACTGGATTATGGGGCGCATTGATGATGTACTCAATGTTTCAGGCCATAGGCTAGGCACCATGGAAATTGAATCTGCCTTAGTTGCCAACCACTTAGTGGCAGAAGCCGCTGTGGTAGGCAAGCCGCATGAAATTAAAGGTGAATCAGTTGTGGCATACGTAGTGCTTAAAGGCGCGCGCCCAGAAGGTGATGAAGCTAAAAAAATCGTTGCAGAGTTGCGTGATTGGGTAGGTAAAGAAATTGGCCCTATCGCCAAACCAGACGAGATTCGATTTGGTGAAAATTTACCTAAAACGCGTAGTGGCAAAATTATGCGTCGTTTATTGCGTAGCTTGGCAAAAGGAGAAGAAATTACTTCTGACATTTCAACCTTAGAAAATCCTGCCATCCTAGAGCAACTAAAAGAGGTGGTGAAATAAACCAACTAAACTAAGGTGCATATGTTTACTCATGAAAATATTCAAATTCAATCCTGAAGAATATATCGTTAAAAATATGCACCTCTGTTATAAAGCCATGCTGAATCAATTTCATTGCTATTGTGTTAGATCATTGAGCTTCCTCTAATTTAAACGCAATACACTCACAAAAACGCACGCATTATGCCCGGCTCCTTACCCCCTTCACTTCCATCAGGTATCGCAAAAGCCATATCACTAAAACAACCTTATGCATGGTTGATTGCGAATGGCTATTTGCTGGTGGATGATCGCTCTTGGGAAACACGCTACCGTGGCCCTATTTTAATTCATGCCAGCAAAGGCATTTACGATGCGTATTACGACTACTTAAAAGCAAATACGACCATACCATTACCCAGCAAAGATCAATTAGAATACGGTGGTATCGTTGGCATGGCCAACTTAGTATTGTGCTGCAAACCGAAGCAAGTGCCT
Organism: uncultured Methylophilaceae bacterium; assembly: GCA_964484985.1. Classification (GTDB taxonomy): domain Bacteria; phylum Pseudomonadota; class Gammaproteobacteria; order Burkholderiales; family Methylophilaceae; genus CAZAHP01. The sequence continues at coordinate 1,151 of CAZAHP010000176.1, read as the reverse complement.
AAGCATATAAGCCTTACGCAACGCACTCATTTTGGCGGTGTACATGGTGACTATTATGGTTTTTTATTTGAAAATGCAAGTCCACTAAGCTTAATACCTTGCCGCGGAAAACTTGGCATTTTTGATATTGATATTGACGCTCTGCTGTCAGCACCACCTGCTGCACAAGTCGAATTATTTTAATTAGTGACCTTTGCGCGAATGACCGTTTAAACCAAAATACTTTCACTATCGCCACTCCCGCGCAGGCGAGCAGCATGCCGCTCGTAGCTCCTGCTTCACCCTACTCGGGAATGACAGCATTTGTGGTTTTTATGTAAGTGGTTTTTATGTAAAGTTAAGCTTAAATTTTTCTTGGTGTAAAGGTCTCAATTAAAACTTAGTATTTAATAAGCACTAGTGAGAAAATAGCGCTTATTAATTTGTATCGCTCACCTCATTAAAAAGTTTTTTAGGAAAAACATGATCGCAACAAGCAATATCCCATTAAAAGTGACATTTAAAGAAAAGGACGAAGCTAAATCGCTTGGCGCACGTTGGAACCCAGAAGGCAAGCATTGGTACGTACCAGAAGGCATAGATGCTAGCCTTTTTGAAAAGTGGATAGATGGTGCTGTGCCACAAGTTGCAGCTAAAACAACACCGCAAAACCCGAGCCAAGCTCGAGCCACTTCACAAGCGCAGCCATTAACTAGGCAAAACAACACGAATGCGCTGCCCAAAAATGCCGATTTGGACGACATCAACGCTATGCTACGAGAGGCTTACGAACCTATCGATGACGGCAACTTTGATTACTCATAAAAACTTGATAGCAATGCCACCGCAAAACACCATATCCAGCAAAAATAGAATAGGAGCCAACATGGAAGGCTTGTTAGTTTTAGTGGTTTTTATACTGGTTGCCTTCTTTTTAATGCGGGGCAAATAAAGTAACTAGCAATGTCACAAGCATGACATTGCTAAGAAAACGCGGAATAAGTGAGCGAGCGGGATAAAGTGCAAGGCGCGCGGAGCGGAAAACACGAGACCTATCATGTGGATAGGTGAGTGTTTGAGCACCGCGCAACGCAGCAATTTGTCCGCGCAGTGATTTATTCCGCGCTTCCTTAGTTGTATTTAATCTTTGCTGTGCTTGAATAAACCTAATA
>CAZAHP010000175.1:0-3785 GCA_964484985.1 uncultured Methylophilaceae bacterium | reverse complement strand
TCAACGTTCCAGTTGATTGAGTCAAAAATAAAGAATTCTGGTTCTGGACCAAAGTAAGCAGTGTCACCTAAGCCGCTTGATTTTAAGTAGGCTTCAGCACGTTTTGCTAAGCTACGTGGGTCACGGTCGTAACCTTTGCCATCTGTTGGGTCTACAACGTCGCAAGTGAGGATGAGGGTTGGCTCGTCCATAAATGGGTCGATGTTTGCAGTTGATGCATCAGGCATCAATTGCATGTCAGAAGCTTGAATACCTTTCCAGCCAGCGATAGAAGAACCGTCAAATGCGTGGCCTTCAGTAAACTTACTTTCATCAAATGCTGAAACCGGTACTGTTACGTGTTGCTCTTTACCGCGTGTATCTGTAAAACGAAAGTCAACGAACTTGATGTCGTTTTCTTTTACCATTTTCATTACGTCAGCTACTGACATTTAATTCTCCTAAAAACGAGTTTAAAAAAAATACTAACTTTGAAGTATAAGCGTTACCATCTGAACAATCTAGCACGAAACATGCCATACAAAAGATGCACAAATGCTATTTTTACACAGAAGGATGCAAAAGAGAACCACTATTGATGGCTCAATTTTAGTGCGCATTTGTATATTTTGCACCAAAATAGTGCATTTAGCGTCTAGCTTTAATTAGGGCTATACTTCTACTTTTACACATAGTCATTGAACAATGATTAGAGCTTATATTTCAGAGAGCAATTATGGAAACATTATCAAAAATTTTAAAACATGCTAAAGATAGAGCTGAAGCTACAAACTTACCTTATGCGGGTGCCTTAACGCCACAAGAAGCACATGAAGTGTTGCAGCTGACGACTAATGCGGTACTGGTGGATGTTCGCAGTCGCGCGGAGTTGGAGCTTGTAGGGCGTATACCAAGTGCGCAGCATTTGGAGTGGGCGTTTTATCCTGGTATGACGGCAAACCCTGACTTTGCTAAGCATTTAGAGATGCAAGTTGATAAAGAAAAGTTGGTGATTTTCTTATGCCGTACGGGCGGGCGTTCTCACAATGCAGCTGTGCTAGCAGCAAAGCTAGGCTTTACTGAGGCTTACAATATGTTGGAAGGGTTTGAAGGCGAAGCTACACCAGACACTAAACAACGTTGCAATATTAATGGCTGGAAAAAAGCAAACTTACCTTGGACTAATGCTTAGTTCTTATTAGCTTTAGTATCTCGTTTTTGTATGAATCAAACACTTGATCAGTATGCCGTGATTGGCAACCCGATAGAGCATAGCAAATCGCCTGTGATTCATCAGGCTTTTGCAGCTCAAACGCAGCAGCCTGTTAGCTATGGTCGCGTGCTAGCGCCTTTAGATGGTTTTAATGCAACGGTGCGTGGCTTAATCGCTGAGGGGTTTAAGGGCGTGAATGTCACCGTGCCGTTTAAGGCAGAAGCATTTGCTTTGGCAGATAGGCTGACTGCACGTGCACAAGACGCGGGTGCGGTGAATACCTTGATTTTCACTGAGCAAGGTATTGTTGGTGATAACACAGATGGCGTGGGCTTGGTACGTGATATTGAGCATAATCTAGGGGTGGCTATCGCTGGTAAGCGTGTGTTGCTGATAGGTGCAGGTGGCGCAGCAGATGGTGTGCTTTACCCTATTTTGGCGCAAAGGCCATCACTTTTGGTGATTGCGAATCGCAGCATGGATAAAGCGCTTAAGATGGTGGAAAAAGTTGAAACGAGTGGAGAGTATCTATTTGTGACAGTAGGTGCGCAAGCTTTTGATGATTTGCACGGGCACTCTTTTGATGTGGTGATTAATGCAACTTCGGCTGGACTGAGCGACAGCAAGTTACCTTTGCCTGAAGGTATACTAGCGCCAGGGGCTTTGGCTTATGACATGATGTACGGCCGTGAGACGCCTTTTATGCAGTATGCCAAAGCGCAGGGGGCGGCAAAAGTGGTGGGCGGTTTAGGCATGTTAATTGAGCAAGCGGCAGAGGCATTTTTTGTGTGGCGTGGCGTGCGGCCTGAGACCGCAACTGTTATGGCGATGTTTTCAGCATGAGCATAGGCAAGTTTATATCACGTTTATTATTGGCATTTGTGGTGCTGGTGGTGCTTTACCAGCTATGGATATTTTTACATATTTGTTGGTGGATAGAGCATAACCCCTCATCTAGTGCTTTTATGGAAGACCGCTTGGCAGTGCTACAAGAAAATGACCCAGATGCTGAGTTACGGCATAAATGGGTAGAATATAAAAAAATATCACTGAATCTCAAGCGCGCAGTGATTGCATCAGAAGATGCAAAATTTGTAGACCACGAGGGCTTTGACTGGGAAGGCATACAAAAAGCCTACGAAAAAAATATGAAGAAAGGCAAAATCGTTGCAGGTGGTTCAACCATTAGCCAGCAACTCGCTAAAAACTTATTTTTATCGACTAAACGCACGCCTTGGCGCAAGTTAGAAGAGGCTGCGATTACGCTCATGCTTGAAAAAATGCTGAGCAAGCGCCGTATTTATGAGATTTACCTCAATGTTATCGAATGGGGAAATGGTGTATTTGGCGCTGAGGCAGCAGCGCGATATTATTACAAAACCAGCGCGGCTAATTTGAGTGCAGCGCAAGCTGCAAAACTTGCTGCGATGATACCTAACCCGCGCTTTTATGATAAGCACCGCGGTGCAAAAGGTTTAGCAAGAAAAACCAGAATTATTCAAGCGCGTATGCGCTTTTCAGAAGTTCCATAACGCTGATTCATTTCGCTCAGTTTTTAGGTTTAAGTAACAAACCTAAATATAGCTCCCAAGCTCTAAAATTAAGAATTACTCTAGTTTTACCCCCTTTATTGTTGCAATCAGCTTGATGCTGACAACGGTAACATCACTACTCATGCACTTAAAGATTATTGCTGTGCTTAATAAGCCACTTGCTCAGTACTATCTTTGTTTTTGATATGGGTCAGATAAAAATAATGGAGTAGAACAATGAATATCGTTGATGAGTTTTTTAAATCAGTTGCGAACTTACCCATGATGCCGAAGGTGGTGTTAGATGTGATGCAGGCGCTGCGTGATTCTGATATAGATTTTAATGATTTAAGTAAAAAAGTAGAACACGACCAAGTGCTGATGGCCAAAGTGCTACGCATGGCAAATTCAACTTATTATGGCGCGACAAAAACGATTAAAACCGTCGATGATGCCATTGCGATGATAGGTACAAGTAGGTTGGGAACATTAGTCGTTGCTTCAGGGGTGACTAGGGCTTTTAACAGTGTGCCTGGCTTAGATTTAAAACGTTTTTGGTTACATAGCTTGCTCACCGCAAGTATTGCCAGACAGATTGCCCAAAAACAATCTAAGCAAAGTGAAACGGCTTATTTAGCAGGTTTAATGCACAATATTGGTCAGTTGTTGATACATATTGTTTTTCCAGGTGGGGCGGCTGAAGTGGATGAAGTATGCAAAGGACGCAGTGTTGAAGAGCGCCGCAGTGTGGAAATGACCACTTTAGGTATAGACCATTGCCAAGTAGGGCAAGAGTTGGCAAAACGCTGGAATTTCCCCGATGATATTCAACATGTGATTCGCTACTATGCTGACCCATTAAATCCACAAGCCTGTGATTTAGCGCCTGTGGTGTATATGGCGGCACATATTGCGTTTGGTTTTGAGCATCAAGAAGAAGCGGCATATATTGCTGAAACACTTAATCAAGATGTAGCAAAAGCCTTGAATATTAACCCAGCTGATTGGGTAGACAGAATTGAGAGCTATCGCGGCCTATTGGAAGAGGCAGAGTACTTTGT
>CAZAHP010000174.1:2596-3804 GCA_964484985.1 uncultured Methylophilaceae bacterium | reverse complement strand
GTGTTCCAGCGGCCTTTGGTAATGCCGATGGTGAACATGATAAAGAATGAATACAAGCCTGTTTTTTCAACAATCACACCGTGTTCAGCGAGGTATTTAGTCACAATCGCAGCGGGTATGCCAAATTCGTCTGAGAAGTCGCCATCAATGTCTAAACCTGGGGTGATGATGGTGGCTTTAATTGGGTCTAGCATATTAAAGCCTTCAGCGAGATTGCCAAAGCCATGCCATGCTTCGCCTGCTTTGAGCATCCAAGCTTCACGCTCTTCAATGCCTTCTTCAGAAAGGTCGTTTGGACCCCAAACTTTAAACCACCAGTCGGCTCCCCACTCTTCGTCTACCTTGCGCATGGCACGGCGGAAGTCTAAGGCCTCCATAATTGATTCTTCTACCAATACAGTGCCACCAGGAGCTTCCATCATGGCCGCAGCAACGTCACAGCTGGCAATGATAGAGTACTGAGGGCTGGTTGAGGTATGCATTAAATAGGCTTCGTTAAACACATCGCGGTCTAGCTGTATGCCTTCGGCATCTTGCACTAAAATTTGTGAGGCTTGGCTCAAGCCTGCTAATAATTTATGCGTAGATTGTGTTGAGAACACCATAGATTCTTTACAGCGTGGACGGTCAGCACCAATCGCGTGGTAATCACCGTAAAAATCATGGAAAGTGGCGTGCGGCAGCCATGCTTCATCAAAGTGTAAGGTGTCGATTTTGCCATCGAGCATTTCTTTGATTTCTTCTACGTTGTATAGCACGCCATCGTAGGTGGATTGTGTAATCGTTAGTACACGCGGTTTTGCGTGTTTATCAGTGGCAAATGGGTTGCGCGCAATTTTCTTTTGTATATTCTCCCAAGCGAATTCGCTTTTGGGGATAGGGCCAATAATGCCAAAGTGATTGCGTGTTGGCATTAAAAATACGGGAATAGCACCTGTCATAATAATCGAGTGCAATACTGATTTATGGCAGTTGCGGTCAACCACCACAATGTCACCGGGCGCAACGGTAGAGTTCCAAACGATTTTGTTTGAGGTTGACGTGCCGTTAGTCACAAAGTACAAATGGTCGCAGTTATAAATACGCGCTGCATTGCGCTCAGAAGCGGCTACTGGCCCTGTATGGTCTAAAAGTTGACCTAATTCATCCACCGCATTACACACGTCGGCACGTAACATGTTTTCACCAAAAAACTGATGGAACATTTG
>CAZAHP010000174.1:0-2496 GCA_964484985.1 uncultured Methylophilaceae bacterium | reverse complement strand
CCAGAAGAGTTTTCTGAGCGGAAATCTTCGTCAATGATGACGACTGGGAATCTAAATTTCATAGTGTACCTTTATAAGGCCTATATTGTTTTGGCCTGTATTCATTATGTTATTCTGACTAAGCTCAGAATTCAGTCTAATTGTTTCATCTTACAAATCGATTTAATCTGCCAATTCAATTGTCTACATTGCTCTATTAATAACAAAGTAATGTGACAACTAAGCTACACGCATTCGCATTTGGAGTATTTACGTTTAAACCCCAGAGTGTTTTCATGAGTGATAAAGTTTGCTTCTTTGTGTTGCTTGAGGCAACGCGCTTTGCAATCTACCTCTTTGCGAGCAACTTCCCTCATAGATAATTCGTAATTAAAATATACAAAACCCAGAACGCAGAGCACTCCTGCAAAAAACTTTAGTACCGACAGGTCTTCTAGTTGCATGGCTTAAATTTTAGGTAAAGTTACGCCCACTTGCCCTTGGTACTTACCACCACGGTCTTTATAGCTGGTTTCGCATATGTCATCTGCATCTGCTTCAAAGAACAATACTTGCGCACAGCCTTCGTTAGCGTAGATTTTTGCAGGGAGTGGTGTGGTGTTGCTGAACTCTAGTGTGACATAGCCTTCCCATTCTGGTTCAAATGGCGTGACGTTTACAATAATGCCGCAACGCGCGTAAGTCGATTTACCTAAGCAAACAGTGAGCACATTACGTGGAATGCGGAAATACTCTACAGTACGAGCAAGTGCAAATGAGTTAGGTGGAATAATGCAGTAGTCCGCATTTACTTCTACAAATGAATTTGGGTCAAAGTTTTTGGGGTCAACAATCGTGCTGTTTAAATTAGTGAACAATTTAAACTCTTTAGAGCATCGAATATCATAGCCGTAGCTCGACGTGCCGTATGAAACCATGCGTTGGCCTTCGGCGTTTACTTTGACTTGATTGGGCTCAAATGGCTCTATCATGCCATGTTGTTCCGCCATTTTGCGTATCCATTTATCAGATTTAATGCTCATAATTAGGTATGGTATATTTATGATTGAAAAAAGAAGTGCATTATAAGACGAATGTGATTGTTTTGGCGGACATTTCATCATAATTTAATATAAGGCTGGCGATGATAAAACTAGAACCCGTACTAAAGTTTTTGGCTGGTGAAAATAATACTTGGTCTATCAGTGTTCTAGCAGTATTTGACGCTAGTGATGCTAGCCCTCACTTACAATCAAGCACTGCTGTCGTGAGTGCGGCAGTAAAAGTGGCGGATTTGAGCTACAGCAAAGCTGTGATGTGGCGCTGGGATCTTGCTGTGACGCTGAAAGTGACTGCGCAGTGCGTGGAGTACACACTCAACAACAAGGTTTATCACGTTCAAGTGCCAGCGATAGGCCAAATGCCAGCGGTGGCTTATGCCTCGTGCAATGGATTTTCTGACCCTAAGCTCATGAAGCAGGTGAAAGAGAAAAATGCACTGTGGAGCCGCATGGCACGACTTCATAATGCTGAAGACAAAATACGTGGACGTTGTTTTGGGCCTTGGCATTTGCTGCTACTCGGGGGCGACCAAGTGTATAGCGATAGCATGTGGCAAGATGTGCCTGAGCTAAAAGCGTGGCTAAATCTAAGTAGCTCGCAGCGCAGCAAACGTGCATTTAACCAAACGATGCGAGTGCAAGTTGAAAAGTTTTTTGAAAGCTTGTACCTCACTCGCTGGTCACAGCCCGAAGTTGCTGCGGTCTTGGCGAGTGTGCCGAGTATCATGATGTGGGATGACCACGACATTATGGATGGCTGGGGTTCTTATCCTTATGAGCAGCATCATTGCCCAGTGTATCAAGGTATTTTTGAGGTAGCTAAAACTTACTTTAAGCTGTTTCAGCAGCACGGCATGGATGCTCCAGCAACTTTGCCGATTCAGACTGTGTTTAATCAAGCTTATGGCATTGGTGATTTGGGTGTTTTGGTGTTAGATATGCGAAGTGAGCGCCAGCCTCATAGCCCAGATGCGCAAGATAATGACCATACACCAGACCAAGTGATGAGTGAAGCGAGCTGGAATGCTGTTTATAAATGGTTGGATGCGCAAGAGTTTAAGCATTTGCTAGTGATGTCTAGCATACCAGTGGTGCATCCTAGCTTTGGTCTTTTGGAAAAAATGCTAGGCTTTTTGCCTGGGCAGCAAGAGCTTGAAGATGATTTGCGTGATCATTGGACTAGCCCACCGCATCTACAGGAAAGGTTGCGCATGGTGCATCGCTTATTGCGCTTTTCAGCCGATAAGAAATGTCGTGTCACGATTCTTTCAGGAGATGTGCATGTTGCAGCCGTTGGGGTGATTGAGTCAGACCGCAATGATGTGGTGCCCAATGCGCGCGTGATTAATCAGCTCACTTCTTCTGGCATTGTGCACCCAGCACCGCCTGCGATTGCACGTTACTTTTTAGAGCAAGCATGTAAAAGCGGCGAAACTTTAGACAGAGGCATCACCAC
>CAZAHP010000173.1:2464-3817 GCA_964484985.1 uncultured Methylophilaceae bacterium | reverse complement strand
GAATCAGTTCATCATCAAAAAAGCCTAATCTAAATTGATTAGGCTTTTTTTTCGACGATCTTGCTGTGGTGACGGGCGGTGCAACTATATTTATTGAGCGCTGAACAGTCAAATTAAGGCGTTTTTGTTACTTTTATCAACAGCTTAAATTTACTTTAATTAAAATAAAATAATAAAAGTGAAAAAAAGCTTAATGGTTTGATAAGTGTGTCGTAATTACAAGTGAAGCAGGCTTTGTATTAACCTTGGCAATCTTTTGAGTTTGCATCTAATCTCAAAATTAATATTTTGGAGCAGTATCATGAACACCGCTAAACGTATGTACTTATTAGTTACGGCCGCAGCAATTGGTCTTTTTTCACTTGCCGGGATTAGCTACTATCAAATGAATCGGGTATATGAATCGAGTGATTTAATTAATGCTAATATTATTCCAAGTGCGGTAATGTTAGACGAGGCCTTGGCAAGTTTTGAAAAGCTAAATGGTCTTATATGGCAGCACATGGCTAGCCCCGACAATGCAAAAATGCAAGCTATAGAAGCTGAAATAGCTATCACTCATCAATCACTTACTGATATTTTCAAAAAGTATGAGAAGCTGATTTCTTATGATAAAGATAAAGCACTTCTTGCTCATGACTTAGAAAGTTTAAATAACTTTGATGAGATGGGGGGGCTTGTACTTACAACATCACTTTCTAACAAAAAAACTGAAGCACGCGATGCATTATTAAATGGTGTTGATGTGATTAAGCAAATGCAAAAATCGTTGTCAGACCATCGAGCATACAACTTTGAGCTTGCAAAAATTGCTGCAAATAAAAGTGCAGAAGTAAAAAATAATGCCATCATTATTTCATTGGGTATTTCTATTTTTGTTGCTTTAATCGTAATTTTACTTGGTTTGTACATTACACGTAACTTGCTCAAGCAGCTTGGTGCTGAACCCAGTGATTTAGCCGAGTTGGCCAAAAACTTTGCAGAAGGTAATTTGAAGCAAAAAATAACGATCTCTAGCAACGATAATCAAAGTGTCGCATATTCAATTAAGGTGTTACAAAATACATTGGACGGATTGGTGCAGTCACTCAATTACGTTAGTGAGCAGCATGATGCAGGTGATATTGACATTGATGTAGATGTGACGCGTTTTAAAGGTGGATATGCTGATATGGCATCAGGTGTTAATAAAATGGTGTCAGGTCATATTAATATGAATAAGCAGGCCATGGCCGTTGTAAAAGAGTTTGGTGAGGGTAACTTTGATGCCAAGCTTATTCAGTTTCCAGGTAAAAAAGCCTTTATTAATGAGACGATTGAGCAAGTGCGTGTGAATATCAAGAACTTGATAGT
>CAZAHP010000173.1:0-2364 GCA_964484985.1 uncultured Methylophilaceae bacterium | reverse complement strand
CGCGCTGATGCTAACCGCCATCAAGGTGATTTCCGTAAAATTATTGAGGGCGTTAACAATACCTTAGACTCAGTGATTGGCCCATTAAATGTAGCAGCAAAATATGTAGATGCTATTGCCAAAGGAAGCATCCCAACTCCTATTGCTGATCAGTATCATGGTGATTTTAATACACTAAAAAACAATCTAAATACCTGTATCTCTGCCATTAATAACTTGGTCAGTGATGCAAATATGCTTGCTCAAGCCGCTGAACAAGGGCAGATTACAGTTAGGGCTGATGCAACACGCCACCAAGGTGACTTCCGTAAGATTGTTGAGGGCGTGAATAATACGCTCGAGATGATTGCAGCCCCAATTATTACAGTCAAAGAGTCTGCTGAAATGATTAATACTGCTGCACAAGAGATTGCTCAAGGTAACGCAGATTTATCGCAACGTACTGAAGAGCAAGCTGCAAGTTTGGAGCGTACAGCAAGTAGTATGGAGGAGCTTGCTGGAACAGTAAAACAAAATGCTGAAAATGCAAAACAAGCTAATCAGCTTGCTATTGCAGCCTCAGGAATAGCAGTTAGAGGTGGTGAAGTGGTGAGCGATGTTGTGGCTACGATGAGCGCCATTAATCACAGTGCACATAAGATTGAAGATATTATATCCGTTATTGACGGAATCGCATTCCAAACTAATATTTTAGCTTTGAATGCAGCAGTAGAAGCTGCTCGAGCAGGTGAACAAGGCAGAGGCTTTGCCGTTGTTGCTGGTGAGGTGCGTAATTTAGCACAACGCTCAGCAACAGCAGCAAAAGAAATTAAAGAATTGATTACTGACTCAGTGGTAAAAACAACCGAAGGTACATCACAGGTAGAAAAAGCTGGTAATACAATGAGTGAAATCGTACAGGCTGTGAAGCGTGTATCAGATATTATTGGCGAAATTGCGGCTGCTTCATCTGAGCAAAGTCACGGGATTGATCAAGTTAACGGAGCTGTTGCTCAAATGGATGAGGTGACTCAGCAAAATGCTGCATTAGTTGAAGAAGCTGCTGCGGCTGCAGAGTCATTAAAAGAGCAAGCTGATGGTCTGCAAACAGTGGTGAGTGTGTTTAATATAGGCGATGCGGCATCTGCTAAAAAGTCTTATGTAGGTAAAAAGTCAAAAAAAGTTGAGGCTCCAAAAGCTGTAGCCATGAATAAACCATCTCAAAAAATGCTTAAAACAGGTACTGATGATGAGAGCTGGGAAGAGTTTTAGCAAGCGTAGGGTGTGCAAAACGTTTTATCTTGCACACCAATTCAACTATTCGTTGGCTGATAGGGGTTAATAACCATTGGTTATAAATTCAAACTGACCCAGCTCAGTGTGGGTATTGCCCCAATCATAACCGTTTAGTAGATAAGCAATTAGCTCTATCTTATGAGTGACTGCTGTAAAAAGCCTGTAGGGCATCCGTGTTGAGTGTGTAATGCGAGATATTTAATCTTTTGAATCAATACAATATTCAATTAAAAGGCAGCCAATAAATATTGATAAAAATGCAATGGATGCTAATCTCTCACGGCTTTCTGGAGGGGAGAGGTGCCAGACAATGGCGGCGGCAGCTATGCCAAGAATAATGCCAGCAAGGCCCCAAGCGGAGAAGCATGCTTCAATTGCCGTGAGGATGATTTCGAACAGGGTCATTGGCAGCTCACTTCTAGCATAGGTATAGAGGTTCTTGGCTTAGTGATGGTGATATGCATGTATTTCACACCTCGTTTTTATTAAATCTTTTTGCACCTTGTATTGATTTGTTGAGCTTGTATCACTAAGTGCAAAGCTCAAAGCCTGTTTGATTTTGGATTTTATATAAAAAGTCATTCAATGCACAATGCTGACTAATATTTTTTGTAACAAAATCAGACATATTTTTACTTATTCGCAATAGCTCTATTACATGTTGCTTGTATAGTTGCAACTGAAATATCTCCCTTGTAGTCTCCTCTGCCATGTCAAAGTTAGTGTTATCTTTGACATGGCTTTCTTTTTTACCCTTCCAATTTCTTAGTAAGTGCGGCTTTAGCCAGCTTGGCTGTTGTGTTGGCGCTTGCGTAAGCATTTTTTCATATTTGAGCTTTTATTGAGTAAATAGCGCTAAAGTCGGCCTGTGTTGTGCCGATGTATGAGTGGTGAGGTGTTGTATTTTTGTATGGTGTATTGATATTGTGCTTTTTAAATACACTAGTTCTATTAAATACAATGAGATATGTTGCATATTTAAAAAAAATATTCTATATTGCGCATAGTGACTTAATTGTTTAGGGTTTTTATGCAAGCACCTATGATGACAAAGTATGTTTACCAAATTCGCAGCCGCAATGGTGCGAT
>CAZAHP010000172.1:0-3867 GCA_964484985.1 uncultured Methylophilaceae bacterium | reverse complement strand
CGCTTGGTAAATATGGGAGTTGCACCGTTCAATATCGCCTCAGCTGTCTCTCTAATTACAGCACAACGCCTTGCTAGAAAACTATGCCCAAACTGCAAAAAACCTCTAGACGTGCCTAAAGAGATTTTGCTAACTTCAGGATTTATTGAGTCCGATTTTGATGGAACATGGCAGCTGTACGGACACAATCCCGATGGCTGCGAAATGTGTAACAACGGCTACAAAGGCCGTGTTGGCATCTATCAAGTTATGCCAGTCACCGATGCAATCAGCCGCATCATCATGAAAAATGGGACGGCACATGATATTGCAGACCAAGCAAAACTAGAAGGTGTTAATGATTTACGCCGCTCTGGTATACTAAAGGTCAAACAAGGTCTAACCTCACTAGAAGAAGTAGAAGCCGTTACTAACGAGTAATCACAAGGAACACCATGGCCGCAAAACAAACAAAAGAAGTTACCTACGCCTGGGAGGGCACGGATAAAAAAGGCAAGCGAATAAAAGGGGAAATGCGCGCCAGCGGTGATGCTTTTGTGAAAGCCACGCTAAGACGTCAAGGTATTAGCAATGTAAAAGTAAGCAAACAAAGCTCACTAAAGAGTGGTGGTACTGTCACAGAAAAAGATGTTACGTTATTTACTCGCCAGCTTGCAACCATGATGAAAGCAGGGGTGCCATTACTACAGTCATTTGAAATTGTGGGTAAAGGGCACAGCAATCCTGCCGTAGCTAAACTACTCGGCGACATTAAATCTGATGTTGAAACTGGCAGCAGCCTGAGTCAAGCCTTCCGTAAATATCCTCTTCATTTTGATGCTTTATTTTGCAACTTGATAGGCGCTGGCGAGCAAGCAGGCATTTTGGACTCTCTATTAGATCGCTTAGCTACGTATAAAGAAAAAATTCTAGGTATCAAAAGCAAAATCAAATCAGCATTATTCTATCCAATATCAATTCTAGTTGTCGCTTTTGTAATTGTTGCGGTCATCATGATTTTTGTGATTCCCGCATTCAAGCAATTATTTGATGGTTTTGGTGCAGATCTACCCGCACCGACGCTCATAGTTATGGCAATGTCTGATTTTTTTGTGAGCTATTGGTGGGCTATTTTTGGCTCTATAGGTGGAGGACTGTGGTTCTTTTTCTACACATGGAAACGCTCTGAGAAAATGCAATCAACCATGGATAGGTTGCTACTAAAGCTACCTATTTTTGGCCACTTAATAAGAATTGCTACTATTGCAAGATTTGCTCGCACATTGTCTACCATGTTCGCAGCTGGCGTACCATTAGTTGAGGCATTAGATTCAGTTGCAGGGGCATCAGGAAACCGCGTGTACTATGACGCGACCAAAAAAATTCAAAGTGAAATCAGCACAGGCACCAGCTTGACTGTAGCCATGCAAAATTCTGAGGTTTTCCCCAATATGGTATTGCAAATGGTAGCAATCGGTGAGGAGTCTGGCGCTTTAGACTCTATGCTCTCTAAAGTAGCAGACTTTTTTGAGGCTGAGGTTGATGATGCTGTTGAAGCGCTATCCAGCTTAATGGAGCCAATTATCATGGTGGTATTAGGTACACTTATTGGCGGCTTAGTAATCGCAATGTACCTACCGATATTCAAAATGGGACAGGTTGTTTAATAAAGCTGCCAACACAACAAGTAGGTAAAACCTACTTATTGTGTTTTCGTGGCAGGTTTCTTAGCTGCTGCAGCGATAGCAGCTTCTATCACCTTAGAAGGATAAGCGCCATTAATGCGCTTACCATCAGTCAGTATCAGAGTTGGAGTGCTTGTAATATATCCGCGCTCGCCTAGTGCAGCAATCGCCTCAATCGGTGTTTCACACTTGCCTGCATCTTTTGGTAATTTATTATTTAAAACCCAATCCTGCCAAGCCTTGGCACGATCTGGTGCACACCAAATGGCTCTTGCTTTATTAGCTGCATCTGGGTGCATACTTAAGGGATAAAGAAAAGTGTAAATTGTAATATCAGTAATTCCAGACAGCTCCTGCTGCTCTAAACGAATACAGTAAGGGCAATCTGGGTCTGAAAATACTGCAATTTTTTTAGACCCATTACCTTTAACTGTTTTAATAGCTTTATCCAAAGGTAGTGTAGAAAAGTCCAGTTTTGCCAGTTCTTCAAAGCGACTTTCTGTAATATTTTGCTTTGTTTTTGTATCTAGCAATTGTCCATCTATGAAAAAACTAAACTTATCATCGGTATATAATATTTTACCGCCCAAAAACACCTCATAAAGCCCCGCATAAGGCGTTTTGGTGACATTATCAACCTTTATCTTAGGAAAGGTTGCTTCAGCCGCCTTACGAATAGCAGCCTCATCTGCAAACGCGTGATTGGCAAGTAATGCTGCTAGTAAAATACCGATATAGTGTTTAGCCATCAAAAACTTCTTTCTATTTTATGTTTAAGCAATTGCTTGCTTGATTAAGTGTTTTTTCAACTCAGCACTTTGATTGAGCGTTTCAATACCAAAGTTTCTAATTTTTTTAACCCATTGCTCATGTTGCTGGAATAAATATCCCAAACCGTGTGTAATACCTTTAATCGCTAAGATATCCTGCTTGCGTGAGCGCTCATATTCTCTTAGCAACATTAAATCACCTAAGCTTTGATAATGTCCGCGCTTCGATAATACATTGACTAAAGCTATTACATCCCTAAAACCCAAGTTCACACCCTGACCAGCTAAGGGATGAACCAAATGAGCCGCATCGCCAATTAAAGCCAAATTTGGCATCGCCAAATGACTCACATCCTGTCGTTTAAGTGGAAATGCCACCGCTTGCGTAAGTAGACTCAATTGACCCAATTGATACTGCCCTGCTGCTGCAACTTCTTCAGCAAGCGCTTTGGCATCTAGTGCTAATAAATGCTTAGCATGCTCTCTTGTTGTAGACCACACCATAGACATATGTTTACCTGCTAGCGGAAGCCAAGCTAATACGCCCTCTTGTTTAAACCACTGCTTAGCCACATTTTGATGAGCTAACTCGATGCCGAAATTTGCAACCACAGCGAGCTGGTCATAATCATGTTGGTACACTTCAACACCCGCCTGTGAGCGCACCCATGACTGGCCACCATCCGCTGCCAGCAACAGTTTTGCACTAATTGTCTTATTATCCGCCAATTGCAAACACGCTGCGTCATTATCAAAACTTAGGGCCTGTGGAGTAGCGAGTATGACTTCAACTTCCAGAGCTTGCATGCGCTGCCACAAAGCATTTTGTAATGGTGCGCTTTCAATAATATCACTTAGATTTGCCACGTTACTTTGGTAAGCGTCTAGCTGCAAAGGCTGTGTTGTTTCATCACCCCAAATTTGCATCTGGGTAACAGAGCACACGCGACTTGAATCAAGCATTTGCCAAACACCAAGAGCTTCTAACCAAGCAACATTTGCTGGGCTAATAGCATAAATGCGGCTATCCCACTCATCTGTATTGTTATCACTAAAGCTTGGCAATGCCTTATCAATTAAGGCGACGTGATGTCCTTGCAGCTTGAGCGCAACAGCTGCCGCAGTCCCCACTAGGCCTCCGCCCACAATCACGACATCAAACTGCGTGTTCAACCTTTGCTCCCGTAGCTCATTTTATTCACCACATGCTTTTTCACTGGGCGAAATACATCGAATAATCCCAAACTCATGCTACGTAATTGTGACAAACCTACAATATCATTAGAGAAAGTATTCACCAAAAAGTCTGTAAATATCAAACCACGTTTGGTATCTTGCTTTCTGCCTTGTTGATATTGTTGCAGCATTGCATTTTCGCCACGTTCTTCGGGTGTTGTTTTTGAGATGAGCTCTGCAAGCTCATAAGCATCACG
>CAZAHP010000171.1:0-4008 GCA_964484985.1 uncultured Methylophilaceae bacterium | reverse complement strand
TGGGACAAAGCGGTCACTGAGTTTTGGTTTATTTATTAGAAACAAGCTCTAAACCGATTATTGATAAAGAGCGCGAAGAACATCTGTTTGTGACAAAATACCAATTAATCGACTTTCATCATCAACTACAGGAATCACATGTAAGTGATGCGTCGTAATTAGTGGCACCATATGAATGATATGTGCATGTTGTGAAATAGTGACCGCTGGAGTAGTCATGATTTGACCTACGACTTCTGGTTTTATACTGTGTGTTTTATGTGATCGAAGAATCAATTGCCTAAACCTAGGCGGCAAACTTGCAAAGCTATCTGGGTTAGCGTGGCGCATGAAGTCCTCATGACTAAGAATACCTATCACTCGCTTGGACGGATTTATAACAGGAATTGCTGGGTATGGTTGTTGACGTAAAATTTTCCACGCGTCCTCAAGTGAATCTCCAAAAGTAAGTGTATTTACCACTTTACTCATCACTTGCTCACATGTAATTTCGCCAATTTTACGCTTGTAAGCAATGAGCTCGGTTTTTTCAATTAATTTTTGTAAGTCGCTTTGACTGATATCAATGACTTCATGCACTTGCTTCATTGCGGCATTAAAATCTTCTTGCTTAAAACCAAATTGATAATGCATATGCTCAGGGGTCACTGTTGGCGACTGTTGTATTAATGCTGGATACTTTCTGCCCGTTAAATTATTATAAATTAGAGCCATAACCACTAACAATAAGCTATTCCCCAATACAGGCCACAATACAAAGCTATATCCAAGCTTGTAAATTGCAGGCCCGCCAAGGACGGCCGTAAGTGCTACAGCGCCACTGGGAGGATGTAGACAGCGCAATGCAAACATTGCAATCACGCCGAATAACATAGCTAATCCGGCTGCTAATGCGGGCGCCTCTGGAAACTGTAAATTAAAAAACACCCCAAAGATGGCAGCTATTGTATTACCTCCCAATATAGACCAAGGTTGAGCCAGCGGACTAGAAGGCAAGCAAAACAGCAATACCGAAGATGCTCCCATTGGCGCTATCAAGAAAACTGGATTCGCGCCAATTTGTTTAGCCCAATACAAGGCAAGTAACCCTGTAGCTAATATACCCACACCTGCACCCACTGCTGCGCGTGCTTTATCGTCCCAAGTTCCAGTCACTGCTTGGGGATGAAAGCGCTTTAACCACTCAAAAAATTTACTCATTTAGTATTAGCGTCATTCACATCATTTTTATTACTTTTTACATACGGTTTGACAAACTGTGGTGCAATTAACTTAACGACAAATCCCTTGGATTGGAGCAGCCGAGCCCAATGATGCGCACCACCACAAGCTTCCATGCCAATCACGCATCCTGGCTCTATTTTGTCCAAAAGCACCTTAATCCAATCATTACGATTCAGCTTACGCTGCCAAACCGTTTTGCCGTCTCGGTCAACTCCATGAAGCTGAAAAACATCCTTTGCTAAATCAACGCCAACTCGTACAATTCTCATGATGAACTCCTTCTCTCAATAACTGGTTGTGTGGAAACTCCAGTTTGACACTTCGGTGCCCTTTCGGGGAGCGGGAGTCCATCCCATTGCTAAGGGGATTATTGAGCCTAAGGGGGGCGAAGCCGCCGAACAGTTTTTTATAGTGCTTTCCTCAAAAGAGACGAACTTCAGCTAGCTTGTTAATCATCTAGAATAGACTCACTTCGTAGCCACTCTAAAACTTCATCCGCATTACTGTCAGGTGGAAATACTGGATAAAAGACCTTTTTGATATAGCCTTGGTCAATAACCAAAGTTAATCTCTTATATAGTTCCTTTTCCATAACTAAAAATGTTGGTAATCGAAGCGTATCCTTCAATCGTAATTCATTATCACTCAGTAGCTGAAATGGGAGGTGTAACCTGTCACGAACCTCTCGCTGATATTCAGAAGTCTGTACACTAATACCGAAAACACCGGTGTTAAGCGCATTTAGCTCAGCATAGTGATCACGAAAGTTACATGACTGAGGTGTGCAACCACGAGCACCTGGAATTGCATCCCACCCTACTGGTAATGGAACATTTGTTTGACCTGTCATAGGATAGATATAAATGACCCATTTACCTTTAAGACTTTCAAGTTTGACAGTAAGGCCATCAGTACCGACAAGTTCAATGTTGGGTAAATGCAAACCTTCCAGATGAGCTGCTGCACCATCGTCAACTGGTACTGGAAGATCTGATGGGAGTTGTGAAAGATTTGTGACCATAAGTATTGGGATTTAGATTCAAAAAATGATTATACGGGTGAAAATTGTTTTATAAATATTACGGTTTGAAAATTTAATTATTTTACTTTCTGTTGGGCAGATGACTACTCTATGGCTGACTCTACAAATACAAACTTTATTTATGAAGGTCGCCTATGGGGATTTATAAGGCACCTAGCTATTTAGGCGATTAGATTAATTTCCAATTACGGTTAAAGACACTGACTACTGATTATTTAAAATAAGAGTTATCTTGACTTGCATTGTATTTTATATATACTAAATATATATATTATTGGAGTGACAGAATGAAAACAGCTAAATTATTTCAAAATGGTCAAAGTCAAGCTGTAAGGTTACCCAAAGAGTTTAGATTTGAAGGGGACGAGGTTATTATCAAACGTTCAGGTAATGCTGTAGTGTTAATTCCATCTAACCACTCTTGGGATGTATTAGCAAATAGCCTTAATAAGTTCAGCGATGATTTCATGGGTGATCGAAATCAACCGACAGAACAAAACCGTGAGGATTTGTTTGCATGAAACTGATGTTAGATACCAATATCTGCATTGCAATCATTAAACAAAAACCTAAAGATATTCTAGACAAATTTAGTGAATACCAAGTTGGTGATATTTATATTTCATCTGTCACACTTGCTGAGCTGCGTTACGGCGTTGCAAAAAGTAAGCACCAAGAAAAAAACCTAGTCGCACTCAATGAATTTGTTTTGCCGTTAGAGGTGGCACATTTTGATGAAAGCGCTGCGCAGCATTATGGCAACTTACGCGCATTTCTTGAACAACAAGGCACGCCAATTGGTCCCTTGGATACCATGATAGGTGCACATGCATTAAGCTTAGATTTGACGCTAGTAACAAATAATATTAGAGAGTTCAAGCGTATTCCAAATCTTAAAGTAATCGATTGGATTAATCATTAATTGGATCATTTGTAGCAAAGGTTGCAACCAGTCTAAACTAGTTGCAACACACTAAACTAAACCTCAGTTTGCTCTGCCAACTCAAGTGCATCATCGACTTCGATACCAAGATAACGAACTGTGCTATCCAGTTTGGTATGCCCCAGAAGCAATTGTATTGCGCGTAAGTTCTTAGTGCGCTTATAGATTAATGAAACTTTTGTTCTACGCATGGTGTGCGTGCCATAATTAGCAGAGTCCAACCCAATCTCTTCAACCCATGCATTAACGATACGTGCATATTGTCTTGTGGAGATATGAGGCGAGCTATGAATTCGGCTAGGAAACAAAAAGTCATCTGAACTTAGGTGCGCATATTCTATCCATGCGTAAAGAGAATTTCGAGTTTGCTCTGTAATTTCAAAGTGCACTGGAAGCCCAGTTTTTTGTTGCATGACTATCGCTCTTGCCGTGATTTGATTGCCATGTGAAATGTCACGGATTCTTAACTTTACTAGATCACAGCCTCTTAACTTACTGTCAATTGCTAAATTAAATAATGCCAAGTCTCTTATTCGATTAGACAACTCTAATCGAATGCGTATTGCCCAAATTTCTTTTAGCTTTAGCGGTGCTTTCTGACCAACGAGTTTACTTTTATTCCAAGGTGTACGTTGACTGATTA
The DNA here is from genome assembly GCA_964484985.1 of uncultured Methylophilaceae bacterium. GTDB lineage: Bacteria > Pseudomonadota > Gammaproteobacteria > Burkholderiales > Methylophilaceae > CAZAHP01. The sequence continues at coordinate 156 of CAZAHP010000171.1, read as the reverse complement.
AAGGGATTTGATTTGCCATGATATTAATCTCCTAAAAAAGGGATAAATATCATGCGCTTATTGTGCTTACTCAGCTAATTAAATTGATTAAACTTAATAAAATGGGACAAAGCGGTCAACAAATATTATTGCTCAACTTGTACTAACTACAGAGAA
>CAZAHP010000170.1:0-4144 GCA_964484985.1 uncultured Methylophilaceae bacterium | reverse complement strand
TGTTTAAATGATTAGGTAGGTAAACATGATGAAAAAGATGATAGGTACTTCATTGCTGGTTTTACTATTGCTACCACTTATGGCTAGTGCGCAAATGTATAAGTGGAAAGATAAAAATGGGGTTACGCAGTATTCTGATACTCCACCGCCTTCTACAAATGTTGAGGAGCTTAAGCTTAAAAACGCACCACCTAAGCCTTCGGCTAAAGAGGCTGAAGCGGCAGCTAAAAAGTCGACGGCTAAATCAGGCGATAAGCTTGATAAAGATGCAGCTAAACGCCAAGTAGATGCTGAAAACAGTAAAAAAGAAGATGACGCTAAAGAGGCTGAGCGTAAAGTAAAAGAGGCTAACTGCTCAGCAGCTAAGGCTAACTATAATACTTACAAACAAGGCGGTCGTATTATTAAGAATAATGAAGCAGGTGAAAGAAGTTACTTGAGTGATGCTGACATCGCCAAAGGTTTAGAAGAGTCTAAACAAAATATTGAGAAAAACTGCGACCAATAAACCTTTGCTTATTGGTCTTGCCATTTAGGCGGCTGTCTCGGCTTCTGCTGAGCCACCGCCTTTTTTCATTACTTTTCCTTCAGCTGCTCTTTGTTTTCTCACTTCTTTAGGGTCGGCAATGAGAGGGCGGTAGATTTCTACACGGTCCAGTTCACGCAGTGCAGTATCTGGTTTGCAAGCTTTGCCAAAAATGCCTATTTTTGCGGTATCTGGGTTGATTTCTGGAAATTGTTTTTCTATGCCTGATGCTTTAATTGCCTCTAAGGCTGTAGTGTTTTGAGGCACTTTTACAGGGATAATCACTTGCTGTTTTGGTAGCGCGTAGGCGACTTCTACCATGATGAATTCAGACATTTAATCTCACTTTATAACTGTACTATTAATCATTGGGCAATTAATAACTGGGCAATTAGACTATTTTATCAGCGCGGGCGACAAAAGAGTCTACAAATGTATTGGCGATGTGACTAAAAACAGGCGAAATGAGTTTTTCTAAAAAAATATTTGAAAACTCATAACTTAAACTGAACTCAATTTTACATGCATGCTCACTGAGTGGGGTGAATTTCCACTCGCCCTGAAAGTGTTTAAAAGGGCCTTCAAGTAGTTTGATTTGCATTAAATTCGGGTAACTTTTAGTGTTTTCAGTGCTAAAGCTTTGTTTAACTCTGTGGTAGTTAATATGTATGGTAGCCACTGTTATCGTGTCATTTCGCTTAATTAGCTCGGTGCCACCACACCAAGGTAAAAACTCTGGATATTGTTCCACAGCATCCACCAGTGAGTACATTTTCTCTGCGGAGTGGTGAACGAGTACGTTTTTCTCTACCTTTGCCATTCAAAACTTTTTATCTAGCGTAAAATAGCAATTTTAAGCCATAAGCACTGCAATGAGTATCGCCCAAAATAAAAAAGCATTTTTTGACTACTTTATTGAAGAGAAGTACGAAGCTGGTATTGTCCTAGAAGGCTGGGAGGTCAAGGCTATTCGTGATAATCGTATTAATCTTAAAGAGGCTTATGTCATTATCCAGCGAGGTGAGATTTACCTCATAGGCTGTCATGTCACGCCTTTGGGCGCGGCATCCACGCATATACGCCCTGACGCGATTCGTACACGTAAACTGTTGCTTCATAATGAAGAGATTATCAAATTAATAGGTAAAGTTGAACGCGCTGGGTACACTCTGGTGCCTTTAGACATGCACTTTAAAGGCGGCCGCATCAAAATTCAAATCGGCCTGGCAAAAGGTAAAAAGCAATACGATAAGCGCGAAGTTGAGAAAGAAAAGGATTGGAAGCGCGAGCAAAGTGCGATTATGAAAAAAAATAATCGTATGGCTTAGTGTTTTGATTAAAGTTGTTGTTTCCTAATAATGTAAAAGACTGTTAATTGTGGCATTGTTCCTGCTTTAGAGCAGGCAATGCTAAATTTTGGCAGCTTGTTAGGAAATAATAATTAAAATGCGACTTTCTAAAAGAGTTTTTCAGTATCTGTTTTTCTTCTTTGTTTTTTTTCTAAATTCATCAAATACTTATGCAGCAGATGTGATCACGGACGAAACAGCCAATACGGTTTGGGTGGTGGTAGCTGGGTCATTAGTCTTTTTAATGCAGGCAGGATTTGCCATGCTAGAGACTGGGATGGCGCGTGCAAAAAATGCAGTGAATGTCATGATGAAAAACTATATGGATATGTGTGTTGGTAGCTTGCTGTTTTGGGCGGTAGGCTATGGCCTAATGTTTGGTTACAACCCTTCTGGCTGGATTGGGATGAGTCATTTTGCACTTTCTAATGGCGCAGACTGGGATTATACCTCTTTGTTTTTTCAAATAATGTTTGCATCAACTGCAGCGACTATAGTGAGCGGAGCAATGGCTGAAAGGACTAGTTACTTTGGCTATTTACTCGGCGCTATGGGGATTACTGCTTTGATATACCCCATTTTTGGTAGTTGGGCTTGGGGTGAAAATGGTTGGTTAAAGCAAATAGGTTTTATTGATTTTGCTGGCTCTACGGTGGTGCACTCGGTAGGTGGGTGGTGCTCTTTAGCAGGGATTATTTTGCTTGGACCACGTCTTGGTAGGTTTACTTCTGATGGAAAAACGCATGCTATCCCAGGGCATAATCTGGGGATGATTGCTATTGGCGGGTTTTTACTTTGGTTTGGTTGGTTTGGTTTTAACGGTGGTAGTACACTAGCGGTGGGCACCAATATTGGGCATATTGTTCTTAATACGCATATGGCTGGTGCAGCTGGCGCGGTGGGTGCTATTTTAATGAGTTTTGCTACACGACAACCTGCACTGATGACTAATGCAGTTAATGGCAGTATTGCAGGCTTGGTTGCTGTCACTGCGGGCTGCGCGACTATGGAGGTGCCGTTTGCAGTGCTGACGGGGCTGATTGGCGGCGGAATTAGTGTGCTAGGCCTTATTTGGCTCGAGAAAATGCGTTTAGATGATGTGGTTGGTGCTGTTTCGGTGCACGGTTTTTGTGGTGCATGGGGTACACTAGCCGCAGGCTTATTTCTTAAAGGCAATATGTTTAATTTGCATCAAATAATGGTGCAGTTATTAGGTATAGTAGCAGCCTTTGTATGGGTGTTTGCTGCTGCAATAGTCATGTATTGGGTGATTTCTAAAACAGCAGGTTTACGTGTGAGCCCTTTACATGAGCAACGAGGGCTAGATATTACTGAGCATGGAGAAATCGGCTACCCCGAGTTTAATAATGATGCGGCTTATCGTAGTGAGCATCTTCAAGATTTAAAAAAACTTTAAGGAGCGATGATGGATATTGTATTTCGTCGTCGAGCCATCTACACAGGGCTTAAGCCCTACCTGAGCAACGCAGAGCTGTTAATGGCAATACAGTTTTGGGAGCAAGAGTTTGCAAGTAAACCTGCATATGCAGTTAACGTTTTTATTTCTCGTTGCTGTAAAACACCAGAGCTGAAAGCTAAACGTTCTGAAATGTTGCGCTCTGTTGTAAATGCCATGGAGCTAAGTTCTAGCCAATTGTTGCCAGACCCAGGCTCTCAGCTAAATTTGGATTTGAAAAGCATAGAGGATCGTCGAGAAGAAAGATCATTGGTGTTAGATAGTAAAACTGTCGTGTTTGAAATGTTAATGACACAGTTTTTATCTCATTTAGATAATGTGGCTAGTACTCGCCTTAAAAGGGTGCTTGCTAATAAGCTCTTGCAATTAAAGACTAAAGAGCGACGCTTAAATCAAATGAGAGATTGGCTTAATGAAGCCGCTCAGAATTTAGAAACCAGTTTTCAGCAAGATTTTTTGCAAAAAACAATGAATCTGGCCTATGTTGAAATGTGTGCCGAGGTTGGTGCAGTGAAGGCTGATGTTTTTTTATCAAATGCTATTAAAGCGACGACTCCGCTCAGCCAAGATTTGCATTTTAAATTACATGATTTATTGTGATGTTATATTAATGACGAAGCATGTTTGATGAATAAGTTAGGCAATAAAAAAGAGGCTGAAGCCTCTTTTTTATTGGGTGAAACAAACTTAGCTAAAATTAAGCAGCTAATTCTGCTTTTTGTTTGCGGCGTAATGCACCAGCGCCGAACAATGCTGAACCGAACAACCATGCAGCTGCTGGAACTGGTACTG
>CAZAHP010000169.1:0-4187 GCA_964484985.1 uncultured Methylophilaceae bacterium | reverse complement strand
TGAAGAAGTTGAAGCTAAAATCTTGAAGTTCGATCAAGAGAAAAACCGTGTTTCACTCGGCATCAAACAATTGGGCGATGACCCATGGGTTGCTTTATCACGTCGTTACCCAGTAACAACACGTTTATTCGGTAAAGTAACTAACTTGACAGATTACGGTGCTTTCGTTGAAATCGAACCAGGCATTGAAGGTTTAGTTCACGTTTCAGAAATGGATTGGACTAATAAGAACGTACACCCAGCTAAAATTGCTCAATTAGGCGATGAAGTTGAAGTCATGATTCTTGAAATTGACGAAGATCGTCGTCGCTTATCACTCGGCATGAAACAATGTCAAACTAACCCATGGGATGATTTTGCAATCAGCCATAAAAAAGGTGATAAAGTTTCCGGTCAAATCAAATCAATCACTGATTTCGGCGTATTTATCGGCTTGCCAGGTGGTATTGATGGCTTAATCCACTTATCTGATTTATCATGGACACAAGCTGGCGAAGAAGCGATTCGCAACTTCAAAAAAGGTGATGAAGTAACTGCATTAGTACTCAGCATCGACGTTGAAAAAGAGCGTATTTCATTAGGCGTTAAGCAATTAGAAGCTGACCCTAACGGTTCTAGCGAAGCGCCTGCTGAAAAATCTGCTAAGAAAAAATCTAAAGCAGATGACGCAGAAGCACAAAAGAAAGCTGAAGAAGACAACGCAGGTGCAGCAGGTACAACTAACCTCGGCGCTCTGCTTAAAGCTAAGCTTGATGGTAAAAATAACGGATAAGGCAATAAGGTTATGACAAAATCAGAGTTGATTGCTAATTTAGCAGCGCGTTTTCCGCAATTAGTGGTGAAAGATGCAGAGCTTTCAGTGAAGGCCATGCTCGACACCATGACAGATAAACTCGCTACGGGTAAACGTATTGAGATTAGAGGGTTTGGTAGTTTCAGCTTGAACTACCGTCCTCCACGTCTTGGTCGTAACCCAAAAACTGGCACCAAAGTTCAAGTGCCAGAAAAATACGTTCCGCACTTCAAAGCAGGTAAAGAATTGCGTGAGCGTGTTGACTTAGTGAAGTAATCACTGCTTAATTAAGCAAGCACTTGATGCGCTGATTTAACCATCAGCAACTATCATGCAGCAACCTAACGGCAACCCTTTCTACTTTATATTGAAATGGTTGCCGTTTTCTATTTTTACTTTATCTCTAAGCCCTTTAGCGTAAAATACGCATATATGAAGCTCATCTACACACTACTGACTAGTGCACTCTCGCTAATTACATTACTGTTGCTTATAGGCTTTGCCATAAAAAATGTAGCGCCTGTAGAGCTGCATTACTACCTTGGCTTTGTTTGGCGTGCGCCACTCTCTTTAGTAGTACTGATTAGCTTATTAATTGGCGTAGTGACAGGCGCAATGGTTTGTTTAAAACCTTACACCAGCCAACGTAAGCGCCTGATTGCGCTAGAACGTGAACTACAATCTCTCAATGCCACTCTACCTAAGTCATAATATGCACTCACACTTACTAGGCAAGACTAACTCATGATTGAATTTGAATATTGGTGGCTACTTGCACTGCCCTTGTTTTTTACATTAGGCTGGCTGGCTGCGCGCTTAGACATCAAACAACTGATTTCAGAGTCTACAGCCTTACCTGCGGCCTATTTTAAAGGCTTAAACTTTCTCATTACCGACCAACACGATAAAGCAATCGAAGCTTTTGTTGAGGCTGTAGAAGCCAATGCTGACTCACTTGAACTCCATTTTGCACTAGGTAGCTTGTTCCGACGTCGTGGTGAAGTAGATAGAGCCATTAACTTACATCTAAGCCTGCTTGAACGTAAAGAGCTACCAGACCCACAGAAACTAGCCGTCATGGCCGAGTTAGCGCAAGACTACCTCAAAGCCGGTCTACTAGACCGCGCAGAAGAGCTTTTTAAAGCACTAGACGATAGCCGCTATCAACAGCCAGCACTACGCGCCCTACTCGAAATTTATGTGCGCGAACGTGAATGGGAGCGCGCTATTGAAACTGCAATAGAGCTAGAACGCTTGTCTGGCGTACCATTTAGAAAAGAAGTTGCCCAATACCACTGCGAAATTGCCGTAAAATTTGTGCTTAACAATCAGCATGCGCTTGCTCAAGAACAATTAGCCTTAGCGCTCGATGCCAACAAAAACTGCGTGCGTGCCAACACCATGCTTGGCGAAATCGAGGCCGCAGCTGGCGCACATGAAGCCGCCATTTCTATTTGGAAACGTATAGAGTTTCAGCAGCCTGAAAACCTCAGTCTGATTGCAGACAAACTATTAAACAGTTACCGTGCATTGGGTCGCCTAGATGAAGGTATGCAACTACTTAAAAACTACCTTAGCACCTATAAAATGCCAGCCCTGCTCAATGTAGTGTACGAAGCCACCATGGCAGAACAAGGCGCTGAAGCAGCAGCCAAGCTCGCCCGCGATGCACTCGCCACAAAGCCAAGCTTGCAAACCTTAGACCAGCTATTAAAAGCGCGTAGCTTGATGCCCATGCCGCAACAATATGACGTGCAAGATGCCAACATCATGCAGCAAACCGTGCGCTCTGCAATTGGTAGTCGCAATGCCTACTGCTGTAGCCAATGCGGCTTTCGCGCCAAGCATTACCACTGGCAATGTCCAGCCTGTAACGCTTGGGAATCTTTACCTCCTGAACCTAGTGAAATATTGACATGAGCACACCCAATACCGACTCAAAAATTATAGTGGCCCTTGATTTTGCCGACGCGAACAGTACATTTGCACTAGTAGAAAAACTAGATCCATCTTTATGTAAACTCAAAGTAGGAAAAGAGCTATTCACCAGCAGCGGCCCTCAATTAGTCGAAGCTTTGGTCAATAAAGGATTTGATGTCTTTTTAGACCTTAAATTTCACGACATTCCCAACACCGTCAGCAAAGCTTGTGAAGCCGCATCCAAACTCGGTGTTTGGATGCTAAATGTACACGCATCTGGCGGCCTTGCCATGATGCAAGCAGCGCGCGAAGGCGTTGCAAGAAGCGGGCATAGCCCATTGCTCATCGCCGTCACCGTACTCACCAGTATGGATCAAGCAACACTCAATCAGCTAGGCGTAGCAGGCAGCCTTCAAGAACATGTTTTACGCCTTGCAACACTGACCAAACAAGCCGGCTTACATGGTGTAGTGTGCTCGGCTCAAGAAGCAGAAATTCTCAAACAAGTATTGGGTAAGGATTTTTACCTAGTGACGCCTGGTATTAGACCTAGTGCAAACATTAGCAGTGTCAACGCAGATGACCAATCACGCGTTGTTAGCCCAAGCCAAGCCATTATTAATGGCTCAAACTACTTGGTTATCGGCAGACCCATTACACAGGCGGCCGACCCTATGAGTGTTTTAAACGCATTACAATTAGAGCTGGCGAGTGTATAGCCATTTTTAATTAAATAAACTTGGCGTATGATAGCAATGCTGTTTGATATAAACGACCAAAAACCAACGGAGAGTAAAATGAAAAAAATGTTGTTATCTTTAGCCGCAGCCCTTTGTTTTTCTGTAAGCGCCTTTGCAGCGGTTAATCTAAATACAGCCACACAAGCTGAATTAGAGTCACTCGATGGCGTGGGCCCTGTAAAAGCTCAAGCCATTATTGATTACCGCAAGAAAAATGGCGGCTTTAAGAACGTAGATGAGCTAGATAACGTGCCTGGTTTTGGTGATGCCACCATGGGCAAACTCAAAGGTGAAGTTTCAGTGAATGGCAAAACCACCATGTCTGAGCCAGTGGCAAAACCAGAAGCTAAAAAAGAAGCAAAACCAGCAAAAGATGTTAAGCCAGCAAAAGAAGATAAAGCTGAAAAACCAGCCAAAACTGAAAAGGCTGAAAAAGCAGCTAAAGAAGAAAAACCTGCTAAGGACGCTAAACCAGCTAAGGAAGAAAAAGCGGATAAAAAAGCTAAGACCGAAAAACCTGCAAAAGAAGACAAAGCGGACAAAGAAAAAGCCGATAAAAAAGCAGCTGATGATGCAAAAAAAGCTGAAAAGAAAGCTGCTGCAGAGAAAAAAGCCGCTGACAAAAAAGCCGCCGCTGATGCTAAGAAAGCAGAAAAAGCCGCTAAAGCTGACAAGAAAGATGCTAAAGCAAAAACTGAATAATGACTGTGATTTAGCTTTTAGCCATGTAACAC
>CAZAHP010000168.1:0-4317 GCA_964484985.1 uncultured Methylophilaceae bacterium | reverse complement strand
TACATCAGCACAAGAGAATGTTGAGCTGCCTTTACTCTATCGTGGTGATAGTGCAATAAAACGGCGTGCTGCGGCAGCCAAAGCCTTGCATGACGTAGGTTTGGGTGGATGGGAACATCATACGCCTGGGGAGCTTTCTGGTGGACAGCAACAAAGAGTTGCAATTGCTCGCGCCATAGTGACCGAACCTGCTGTGGTATTGGCAGACGAACCCACTGGGAATTTAGATACAGAACGTAGTCATGAGATTATGGGCCTGCTGCTAGCGCTTAATAAAGATCACGGCATTACTGTGCTTATGGTCACGCACGAGCCTGATATGGCCTTATACGCACATCGTATGGTGCACTTTGTTGATGGCCTTATCGCCAGAGATGAGCTTAACCCCAACCCAACAACTGTGGCGCCAGTCATCGCATCGGCTGAAGCTATCTAATGTTATTCAGCATTTTTATGCTCGCATTACGGTCAGTTCGACGCAATATGCTGCGTTCATTCCTCACTATTCTTGGAATTGTGATTGGCGTCAGCTCGATGATTACCATGGTCACGCTAGGCAAGGGTGCAACACAGGCTATAGAAGAGAAGATTACCAGTTTAGGAACGAATTTATTGATGATTAGTCCCGGTCAGCGCATCGGTGGGGGAGGTGGCGGAGGTGTGCCACAGTTTATAGAGGCAGATGCACAAGCGATTGCTTCTCAAATTGGCGGAGTTGCTGAGGTTGCCCCTTTAAGCCGCACCTCAGCAACTGTGGTGGCTAATGGGCGAAATTGGGCAACAAGCGTTAATGGCAGCACTAATGCATGGTTTAAAACTGGCAATTGGCAACTAGCGAGTGGAAGACTTTTTGAGCCAGATGAACAATTGGCAGGGGCTGCTGTATGCATCATAGGCGAGACCGTAAGACGTGAACTGTATGGCGGCACGATAGGTAAGACAGGCTTAGGTCAGCAGTTGCGCGTTAAGCAGTTTTCTTGCGAGGTGATAGGCATCTTAAGTCCTAAAGGACAAGGTGGCATGGGCGATCAGGATGATACTGTGTTGCTACCTTTACATACATTACAGCGCCGTGTCACTGGTAGCCGCAAGGTCAATATGTTGATGGTTTCAATGGAAGATGGCAGCGACAGCGCCCCGTTAAAAGCCAGCTTGAGCCAGCTCTTAAGAGAGCGAAGAAAGCTAGCAGATAGTGAGGATGATAACTTCAATATATTTGATACCCAGCAATTGGCAGACACACTGAGCAGCACCATGGGTGTGTTGACCGAGCTCTTAGGTGCAGTAGCTGCGGTGAGCTTACTAGTGGGAGGCATTGGCATTATGAATATTATGTTAGTAAGTGTGACAGAGCGCACACGTGAAATTGGCCTTCGCCTCGCTGTGGGCGCACTTGAGCGCGAAGTGCTCATGCAGTTTTTAATCGAGGCTGTCGTTCTGTCGGCTATTGGTGGGCTCATTGGCATCATCTTCGCGACAGTTGCGTCTTATCTATTGGCCGGCGTTATGGGGGTGCCATTTATTTTTGACCCAACAATTAATCTATTGTCCTTTGTTTTTTCAGCACTTATTGGTGTGATTTTTGGTTACTTTCCAGCAAGGCGTGCAGCACGAATGAACCCGATAGAAGCACTAAGGCATGAGTAGATATTGATGAGGCACAGCACTCTATACTTGTTTGCTTAAATTCATTTGGCGGCTGTAACAATAGAGACTTTTTCTTTGAGTATAAAGGATAGATATACCTGAAAAAGACTGGCAATTATCCGTTGATAATAAAAATCAACATCTTGAAGCCGACTTTAAAATGAAAGAGAGGCATGGCTTGATACCAATTAATGGCAGCATTCTCACTATGAATAGTGGCTCTTCTAGTATCAAATTTACCATTTTTCAATATACACCATCCATCAAGAGAGTTGTTGAGGGGAGCATTGATAGGATAGGTTTGAATGGGGCAAGCTTCACCTTTAATAAGGTATTGAGTTTGCAGCATGCAAGAACCCTTATAAATGTTGCTAATCATGAGTCTGCGGTGAATTATTTGTTAGATTGGCTGGCGCTACAAGATGAATTTAGTTCGATAGTAGCTGTTGGTCACCGCATCGTACACGGCATGCGACGTCACTTACCCGCGCTTGTCACTCCAAGCTTATTAGATGAACTGTACTCGATTAGTCTTTACGACCCAGATCATTTACCTGCTGAAATTAAGTTGATTGAAGCGTTTTTAAAGCGTCATCCTAGTTTGCTACAAGTCACTTGTTTTGACACAGCATTTCATTACGACATGCCACAAGTTGCAAAAACACTCGCTATACCCAGACGATATACACAACAAGGCGTTCAGCGTTATGGCTTTCATGGTTTGTCATACACATTCTTGATAGAAGCACTTGTAAAGCTTGGTGATACGGCAGCGACAAGCGGTAAGGTGATACTGGCTCACCTAGGCAGCGGTGCAAGTATGTCAGCTGTTTTGAATGGAAAAAGTATTGATACCAGTATGGGGTTTACACCTACATCAGGCTTGCCCATGAGTACACGCTCAGGGGATATTGATCCTAGTCTTATTAGCTATTTTAATGTTGCAGAGAACATGACTGTTTCGCAGTTTCATCACATGATTAATCAAGAATCAGGCCTATTGGGTATCTCTGAAACGACTGCAGACATGGCAGATTTACTGGTTTTAGAGAAAGATGATGTGCGCGCAGCAGAGGCAGTAGCACTATTTTGTTATCAAGCAAAAAAATATATAGGGTCTTATGTGGCTGCACTTGGCGGCTTAGATACGCTCGTTTTTTCAGGCGGTATTGGAGAAAATTCAGCCATTATTAGAGCGCGCATTTGTGATGGTTTAGGCTTTCTAGGAATCACACTAAACACTGAGTTAAATGTTAAAAATGCTTCACTTATTTCAAGTGAAGCAAGCCGAGTGAAGGTGAGGGTGATGCATACAGATGAGGCGCAGATGATTGCTAAATCTGTGATTCACTTTTTAAATCCAGCGTTAAATTTGGAGAGCAATTAGATGACAAAAGCTAGCGTACTAAGCCCAGAGTTACTTCATAAGATGGATGCCTATTGGCGTGCAAGCAACTATCTTTCTGTTGGTCAAATTTACTTATGTAACAACTCATTATTAAAACAACCATTGGCGCTATCAGACATCAAGCACACACTGCTTGGGCACTGGGGCACGACGCCAGGTCAAAATTTCATATACGTTCACCTCAATCGCATTATTAATAAATTCAATCTTAATATGATTTATGTCTCTGGGCCTGGGCATGGCGGCCCTGCCTTAGTGGCAAACACTTATCTAGAAGGTACTTACAGCGAAATTTATCCAAATATCAGTCAAGATGAAGATGGGCTGCAAAAGCTTTTTATGCAATTTTCATTTCCTGGCGGCATTTCTAGCCATGTGTCACCAGAGTGTCCAGGCTCAATCCACGAAGGAGGGGAGTTAGGCTACTCGCTAAGCCACTCTTTTGGCGCAGTGTTTGACAATCCAGACTTGATTGTTGCTTGTGTGGTCGGAGACGGCGAAGCCGAAACAGGCCCCTTAGCCACCGCTTGGCACTCAAATAAATTTCTTAATCCAGTGACCGATGGCGTAGTGCTGCCTATTTTGCACCTCAATGGCTACAAGATTGCTAACCCCACGATTTTTGCCAGAATCACGCATGAAGAGTTAGATCAGTTATTTCGAGGTTATGGTTGGACGCCCTATTTTGTTGAAGGCCACGAACCTGCACTCATGCATGAAGCCATGGCTGATGTGCTTGATAAAGTTGTGCATGAGATTAAAGACATCCAGAGCGAAGCTCGCATTAATGGCAACCACGTTCGTCCGCGTTGGCCTATGATTATTCTTAATTCACCTAAAGGTTGGACAGGGCCAGATTGGGTAGACGGCGTTAAAATTGAAGATACGTTTCGCGCGCATCAAGTACCTTTAGCTGTTGATGCTAAACATCCAGAGCATCTCAAGCGGCTTGAGTCATGGCTGAGTAGTTATCGCCCTGAAGAGATTTTTGATGAACATGGCCGCCTAAACGCTGACTTAGCAGAATTAGCACCAAAAGGAGAGTCCCGCATGGGCGCCAATCCTCATGCTAATGGAGGAGTTCTGCTTAAAGATTTAATCATGCCTGATTTTCGTAATTACGCAATCAATGTCACATCTCCCGGTGCAGTGACTGCAGCTGATACATATGAACTGGGGATTTTTCTAAGAGACGTCATTCGTCTTAATCATGAACAACGCAACTTTAGGATTTTTGGTCCAGATGAAACACTTTCTAATCG
>CAZAHP010000167.1:0-4360 GCA_964484985.1 uncultured Methylophilaceae bacterium | reverse complement strand
AAAAAGTCTTTGTCGCCGCTACCTGGGTGCGCTTCTTTAAATAGGCGGTCGTACATTCTGATTTCAGCTTCATAGGCATGTGCGGCGCTGACCCAGTGGATGTTGCCTTTGACTTTAACGCTGTCTGAGCCTGGTGTGCCTGATTTGGTGTCTGGCAGGTATTCGCAATGCACTACGGTGACCTTGCCATCGGCGTCTTTTTCAAAGCCTGTACATTTCACCACGTAACCGTAGCGTAGGCGTACCATGTTGTCTGGGAAGAGGCGGAAATAGCCTTTGCTAGGTACTTCCATAAAGTCTTCGCGCTCTATCCATAGCTCTTTTGAGAGTTGCACTACGCGTTTACCTAGCTCTGGTTTGAGCGGGTGGTTGGGGGCAAAGCAGTCTTCACTGGTGCCTTCTGGGTAGTTATCAATCACCAATTTAATCGGGTCTAGCACGGCAATGCGGCGCTCGGCGGCTTCGTTAAGCGTTTCGCGCATACAGTCTTCTAAAATGGTGTATTCAATCCATGAGTCGGCTTTGCTTACGCCAATTCTATCGGCAAAGAGTCTAAAGCCTTCTGGCGTGTAGCCACGGCGGCGCGCGCCTGCAAGGGTGGGTAGGCGAGGGTCATCCCAGCCGCTGACGTGTTTTTCTTCAACCAGTTGTATGAGTTTACGTTTTGAGAGCACTACGTAGGTGAGGTTTAAACGTGCAAACTCATATTGTTTCGGCACGGGCTGGGCGATTAAGCCTGCTTGCGCTAGGTTTTCTAGTAACCAATCATAAAATGGGCGTTGGTCTTCAAACTCTAGGGTACAAATAGAGTGGGTGATTTGCTCTAGTGCGTCTTCAATCGGATGGGCAAAGGTGTACATTGGATAGATGCACCATGCGTCGCCCGTGTTGTGGTGGTGTGCGCGTTTGATGCGGTAAATGGCAGGATCGCGCATATTGATGTTGGGCGAGGCCATATCAATTTTGGCGCGAAGCACCATGCTGCCATCTGGGTGTTTACCATCGCGCATTTCGCGGAAAAGGCGCAAGTTATCTTCTACGCTGCGGTTGCGGTAAGGCGAGTCTTTGCCTGCCTCAGTGAGTGTGCCGCGGTTGATGCGCATTTCTTCTGCACTTTGTTCATCTACATAGGCTTTGCCGTTATTAATTAAGCTTTCGGCGGCTTGATACATCAAGTCAAAGTAGTTGCTGGCGTAAAACAGGTGGCTATCGCCAAATGCATCCCAGCCAAAGCCTAGCCATTGCACCATTTCGGTAATGCTGTCGACATATTCTTGTTCTTCTTTTTCTGGGTTGGTGTCGTCAAAACGCATGTGGCACACGCCGCCGTAATCACGCGCCAAACCAAAGTTGAGGCAAATAGATTTTGCGTGGCCAATATGCAAATAGCCATTAGGCTCTGGCGGAAAGCGTGTGCGAATTTTCGCGGGGTCTGGCTCGCCTTGCGCGTGGTGCGTGGCATCGCCGGGGGTGTGTGCCCATTGGCGAGTGGCGTAGGTGTTGTTGGCTAAATCGCGGTCGATAATGCCACGAATAAAGTTAGAGGCGGCTGGTTTTTCTGTTGGTTGTGACATAGCTCTAATCAAGGTTAATTACGTTAGCCGCATATTTTACACCTAGCCGCGCTTGTGTGCTCGTGACTCGCTTATTTTTGCGCTATGCTACACTTATGCCCAATATGATGAACTCTCTTACTTTTCCTATTTTGCGTGTGTTGGCAGATGGTCAGTTTCACTCAGGTGAGGCTTTAGCTAAGCATTTTAAAGTGACACGCACCACCATTTGGAGCGCAATTCAGCAAGCTGAAGCCTTAGGTGTGACGGTGTTTTCAGTGCGTGGACGCGGTTATAAATTGCCGCAAGCGCTAAAGCTATTAGATAGCGCACAAGTGCAAGCGGCGATGGGCGATGCAGGCGCAGTGTTTAATTTAGAGGTGCATGACCACTTAGACTCAACCAATAGCTATTTAATGAAGCAGGCTAGCAGCGGTGCACCGCATGCTACTTGTGTGGCGGCGTTGCTGCAAACTCAAGGCAAAGGTAGGCGTGGGCGCACTTGGCAGGCGGGCTTGGGCGCTAGCCTCACGTTTTCTTTATTGTGGCGATTTCAAACTGGGGCTTCGGCTTTGTCTGGCTTAAGTTTGGCAGTAGGCTTGGGCTTAATACGTGCCTTGCATGGTTGTGGTTTGAGTCAGGCTAGGCTCAAGTGGCCAAATGATGTGTTGGTGAACCAGCATAAGCTGGCAGGCATTTTAATTGAGCTACAAGGCGATATGGAAGGCCCAAGTGCAGCGGTGATAGGCATAGGCATTAATTTAGATTTGCCAAGTGCGATTAAAACGCAAATAGACCAAGCGGTGACAGATATTAGTGCAGAGTTAAAGCAGGCGGTTGAGCCTAACGCATTATTGGCAAGTTTGCTAAAACATATAGCTGAGGTTTTGGCGGTGTTTGAACAGCAAGGTTTTGATGCACTGCGCGCCGAGTGGGAGCATTGGCACTATTATCATTTGCAGCCAGTGACCATGCTGATGCCAGATGGGCGGCATTTACAAGGGGTAGTGCAGGGCGTTGCCAGTGATGGCGTGCTCTTGGTTGAAACTGTGACGGGCTTACAGCGCTTTACCTCAGGTGAAATCAGTTTGCGCGGGGTTGCGGCATGATGTTAGCGATTGATTCTGGCAATACCCGCACTAAATGGGGCGTATTTAATTTGGCAGGCGAGCTTTTGCATGAAGGCGTGTTTGTAAATGCGCAAACCGAGTTTAGCGTGCCTAGCGCATGGCTTAACTGTGAGCGCGCCATGATTGCTAACGTGGCCGGTGAGGCGCAAGCCGAGCGTGTGAGTGCATGGCTTAAAGCTTCAAATTTAAAAGGTGTTTTTTTGCAAGCCACAGAACAAGCTTGTGGTGTAAGCAATGGTTACACTAAGCCTGCGCAATTGGGTATAGACCGCTGGGCTGCCTTAATTGGCGCATGGTCTTTATACCAGCAGGCTTGCGTTGTGGTGAATGCGGGTACAGCAGTGACTGTAGATGTGCTTACACCCAAAGAACATGGCGGTGCTCAGTTCGTTGGCGGCTTGATATTGCCGGGTATGGCTTTGATGCAAAAAAGTTTAATGAGTGGCACAGCCAATCTTGCTGCAAAAGCATTAGAAGTGAAACAAACTACAGATAAACTGCTACCCAATAATACCGCAGATGCAATAGAGCAGGGTGTAATTCGCGCTATAGCAGGTGCAGTTCGGACGGTGTATGATGAGCTGTGTGCTAGCGTGAAATATGCGCCACAATGTGTGGTAACAGGTGGTAACGCAGATGATGTAGCACAAGGCTTGCGTACCTTCGCAGGGATGGACAATAATGTAGCTATTGTGCCGCACTTGGTATTGCGCGGATTATTTGAACTAGAAAGAGAAACTGCATGAAGTGGTTAGTTTTTTTACTGCTATTGGCAAATGGCTTATTGTTTGGCTACTTTAAGTTGGAGTCTAGCCAGCCAGTTGTGGTGGCCGATAACCATCAGCCCTTGTTAGCAGAAAAAATTAAATTACTCACGCCTCAAGAGCTAGAAGCTATGCCTAAAAAAGTGGTTGAGCCTCCGCCACCAGTGACAGAGCCTGCTTCGCCAAGTGTAGCCGTGGTGGCCGAGCCAGCACCAGCACCTGTGGAGGCCAGTGCATGTTATGAGTGGGGCAGTTTTTCTCGCGCAAGAGCAGCAGCAGCGCGCAGTGTGTTAAAGAAACTAAACGTTATTGCCGTACTCAAAGAGCAGGCTTCTGCAGAAGCGATACGCTATTGGGTCTATCATCCTAAGCTAGCTAATGAGCAAGCTGCACTTGCCAAAGCTGATGAGCTGCATAACTTAGGGATTAAAGATTTATTTGTTGTGCAAGAGCCACAATGGAAAAATGCTATTTCATTTGGTGTGTTTAAAGATGAGCAACTAGCCACTAAATTATTGACAGAGCTTCAATTAAAAGGGGTGTCTGCCGTTAAAGGCGTACGTAACCAAGAAAAAGGCCAAGTGTATTTTGTGACTAAGCAAATACCAGCTGATGTCATTAGTGAGCTTGAAAAAAGCCGTCCTAATTTTCCAGGTAGTGAAATTAAACAAGCTGTTTGCCAATAAGGTAAGGCTAAAGGAGCTGAAATGAAGTTTTTAAATACTATATTCAAAGCTGTTGCAAAAAAAGCAGCGCTTGCGGCGGCAGTGGTTGCTGGTAAAAAAGTGCTTGATAAAGTCGTTGAAAAAGCCTCTGAGCGAGTACATGACGCCTCTGAGGTTTTTGCTGAAAACACAGCCAGTGAAAAAGTGGTGGTTGATGTGGAACCTGATGTAGAAGCAGAGCCTAAAGC
>CAZAHP010000166.1:1476-4469 GCA_964484985.1 uncultured Methylophilaceae bacterium | reverse complement strand
GACAGGTGCCGATTGTGTTTTTAATTTGTAAATTCATATTTAAATCAATATTCAATTTATTTATACAGCACCTTACTGGAGTGATATAAAAATGTCAAACACACCTGCAGAAAATACACCGCCAAAACTGCTTAACCGGGTGACGGGTCGCATTCATGTTAAGCATTTTAGCAATAGAACTAAGTAGGCTTGCTTGTATTAGATTAGACGATATATTTTGTTTTATGACAAGATGCTGCTTGGCGATTTGAGGCTTGGTTGAATGTGGAGTTTTAAACTATGTTAGCTTAAGTTATCTTGCGCTAGTTTGAAGATTGTATCTTCAGCTTCTTGTAATAGGGTGGCGGCAAATTCTTTGCCGTTTTTTGAGTCTCTAAGTGCCATGTGCCACTCTGATATGATGGGTTTTAGTTTTTCTAGGGTGTTGGCTTGTTCTAGTTTTTGTTTGATTACTCGGCCCATGATGCCTAGGTAGCAGTCTGTGCTTTTGCTAATAATTTCTTTAATCTTAATGAGTTCAGTTTCACTTAAAGAAAGGGCGTTTTCTTGATTTGCGCTGCTTGCTGGTGATGTTTGCGCATTGGTATCTGCAAATATGCTTTTTTGCTTGGCGCGTATATAGCCGCGAGTGAGCAGGTTGAGCAATATGTCTTTAGTATCTTCTTTTTGAAAGTATGCTATTAGCTCGTTTTCATCGCGTTTGCCATCTGCCATGATAAGCACTTGCCGTTCGCGTAGATTGAGTGACCTTTTATTGCCAGTGAGTTCTTGCAGGCCTAGAGATGTTTTCTCGTAAATCATAACAAGCCTATTATTGGTAAGCTTACGTATGATGGACTACAAATGTGAAATGATGATGACACGCATGCGTGTCATCATTTAGGTTTTGCGGGTTTTGTTAAGTTTTTTTGTTAATGGCGCTTCTATAATTGAAGCGCTATTAAGCGATTTCGCGTGTTTCCATAAATTGTATATCTGGGTAGCGCTCTTGTGCCATTTGCAGGTTAACGCGGTTTGGGGCTAGGTATACGTAGTCGTCTGCGCTATCTAAGCCGACGTTAAAGCCGTATTTGTCTGCAATGGCTTTGAGGTCTGCATCTTTGCCTTTTAGCCAACGCGCGGTGTAGCAGTCGTATGGTTCAAAAATCATGTCTACGCCGTATTCATGCTCTAAACGGTGTGCCACTACGTCAAATTGCAGCATACCGACTGCGCCTAGAATTAGATCATTTGAGAGTAGGGGGCGGAATAGTTGCGCTGCACCTTCTTCAGATAGTTGTTTAAGTCCTATCTGTAATTGCTTCATTTTCATTGGGTTTTTAATTCTTGCACGGCGGAAAAACTCAGGTGCAAATGAAGGGATGCCGATGTATTTTAGGTTTTCGTTTTCGGTAAATGTATCGCCCAATTTAATGGTGCCGTGGTTGGGGATGCCGATGATGTCGCCAGAATAAGCTTCGTCCATGGTGGTGCGGTCTTGCGCCATAAAGGTAATGGCGTTGTTCACGCCTAGCATTTTACCAGTGGCAACTTGTTTGATTTTCATGCCACGTTCAAAGCGGCCTGAGCACACGCGCAAAAAGGCGATGCGGTCGCGGTGTTTGGGGTCCATATTGGCTTGGATTTTAAATACAAAGCCTGAGAATTTTTCTTCATTGGGGGCCACTGGGCGGCTAGCGGTGTTGCGGGCGAGCGGGGCAGGTGAGAGGTCTACCACGGCGTCTAGCAGCGATTGCACACCAAAGTTGTTAATACCAGAGCCAAAAAATACAGGGGTTTGTTTGCCGCTTAAATAACGCGCTTTATCAAACTCGTGTGATGCACCACGCACCAGTTCAATATCAACACGCAACTCATCGGCTACGCGGCCTAGTAACTCGTCTAAACGTGGGTTGTCTAAGCCCTTGATGGTTTCTGACGTGCCTTTTTCTGCGTGTGGGTCAAAGAAGTAAATTTCGTCATTGTAGAGGTGGTAAACGCCTCTAAAGCCTTTGCCCATGCCGATAGGCCATGTCATAGGCGCACATTCCATTCCTAGTGTAGATTCGATTTCATCGAGCAAATCAATGGGTGCGCGGCTTTCGCGGTCTAGCTTGTTGATGAAGGTGATAATGGGCGTATCTCGCATGCGGCATACGTTGAGTAGCTTGATGGTTTGCGCTTCAACACCGTTTACAGAGTCAATCACCATCACGGCTGAGTCTACCGCCGTGAGGGTTCTGTAAGTATCTTCAGAGAAGTCATCATGGCCTGGGGTATCTAGCAGGTTAATCATGTGCTCACGGTAAGGGAACTGCATGACAGATGATGTGACAGAAATGCCGCGTTGCTTTTCAAGCTCCATCCAGTCAGACGTTGCATGTCGCGCTGCTTTACGGCCACGTACTTCACCTGCGACTTGAATCGCGCCCCCGAACCATAATAGTTTTTCGGTGAGCGTGGTTTTACCAGCATCGGGGTGAGAGATAATGGCAAAGGTGCGACGGCGGGTGATTTCGTCTTGTAGGCTAGACATAACAAACTTCAATTTAAGCAAAAGCGCTATTTTAACGCGTTCGCTCATTTCTCATAAGTGATTTCTTGTTGTGACTGTTTTACATGCTTTTTTAACACATTTGTAAAAGATGTAAATCTAGGTAAATAAATCAATCGATTGATTTATTTAATGCTATGATGCGCAACATGAATACAACAGACACCCCATTACCTAAACGCGCAGATGGTGAAGAATCAAGAAAACGCATTATGGCGACTGCGCTCAGGCTTTTTGCTGAGCATGGCTATGAATCAACATCAACGCGCTTAATTGCTAAAGAGGCGAGCGTCAATATTTCTGCAATCGCCTATTACTTTGGCGATAAAGCTGGCTTATACCGCACGGTGTTTATTGAAACGCTGGGTGACCCTAAAGATGATATTAAGTTATTTGAAGGGCAAACGCTGACGCTTGAGCAGGCTTTAAATGGCATGTTTAGCGGTTTTACTGAGCCACT
>CAZAHP010000166.1:0-1376 GCA_964484985.1 uncultured Methylophilaceae bacterium | reverse complement strand
ACGATAAAACGTCAGTTTTCACCACAACAAACCATAGATAAAACAAAAGTCGCACCAGCATGGCAGGCTACTTTGCCTCATGGCGGTGAGGTGCAAAACTTGCAAAACTTTTGGGCGCAGTTTGATGACGCTTTGTTATTAAAACTGATTGAGGCTGCTCAGTCTGAGTCTGCCAGCATAGCGGCAGCACGCACACGTATCGCGCAAGCACGTGCCACTAGGGTGACGGCAAATGCTAGTTTATTGCCTAGTTTAGATGCTTCGTTTTCTGCAAGCAGAAGTTTGCAGCAAGGCGGTGTTGGCGGCACAAGTGGTATACAGCAAAGCCAAGCTGGAAACGCCAGTGCAGGCGGCTCAACTGCTAGCGCATTTAACTCTTATCAATTAGCGGCTCAAGCTGCTTGGGAGCTTGATTTGTTTGGGGCGAATAGTGCTTTATTTGATGCCGCTAAACGCTCAGAAGAGGCTAGCCAATCGGCTTGGCATCAGGCGCGGGTTTCTGTGGCTGCAGAGGTAGCGACGTCTTACTTTAATCAACGTTATTGTCAGGCACAGTTGGCGCTTAATGTGGCAGATGCTAAATCACGTGCTGAAACCGCGCGCATTACTAAAATTTCGGTAGATGCGGGTTTTGCGGCTAAAGGCGAGCTGAGTTTGGCAGAAGCAAGTGCAGCCGATTCTGCCCAGCAAGTGAAAGCACAGCAAGCGCAGTGTGACCTAGGTATTAAAGAGCTGGTAGCACTCACTAATTGGGATGAGCCTACACTTATCGAGCAACTTGCTAGTACGCCGTTTAAAAATAGTGATAAAGCCATGTTTAGCATTGCTGAAATCCCTGCGCAAGTGATTGCTCAGCGCCCTGATATTGATAATGCAGAGGCTGAGCTTATAACGGCAGCAGCAAATATCAAAAGCGCTCAAGCAGAGCGCTTGCCTAAGGTATCGTTAAATGGCTCTATAGGCTGGATGCGGCTATCAGGCTCAGGTTTTAAAATGGAGGGTGAAACGTGGTCTATTGGCCCTGTTTCTATCACATTGCCGATATTCGACGCTGGTAAACGTAAAGCCAATGCAGACAGTGCAGTGGCTAAATATGAAGAAGCAGCGGCAAATTATCGCAGCCAAGTCAGGGTGGCAATTAAAGAGGTGGAGAGTGCCTTAGTGACTCTACACAGCAGCGCAGCCCGCCAAGATGACATTGCGCAAGCCATAGCGGGTTATGAAGCAGCATATCAGGCGACTGAAACTAAAGTCAGTGCAGGCTTTGCTAATTTACTAGAGCTTGAAGAGAGCCGCCGCTATGCTTTGCAGGCTAAAACTAATCAAATCAGCCTGCTTAAAGAGCGCAATGCTGCGTGGATTAGTCTTTATCGTGC
>CAZAHP010000165.1:0-4506 GCA_964484985.1 uncultured Methylophilaceae bacterium | reverse complement strand
TGCTCTAATCTCTATTCTTGCCCCATGGCTGGCTCAGTGGGCTGGTGCTGCCTAATGCTAATAAAAGAGATTGTCAGCAAAGCAAAGCCGATAAGTAGCATGCCTATCAACTCTGCTTGATTAGGGATTTCACCAAGTTGCACCCAAGCGGCAAGTACACCGATAACAGGCGCGAGCATAGAGGTCATGCTGGCAATGCCAGCAGGCAAACGTTGCAAAGCGTAGAGCCATAATAGCCATGCAATCGCGTTGCATGGTATTGCGTTGTAGGCTACAGCGCCTATTAAATAAGGTGTCCATTGAATAGGTGGTGCAGGAATCACGATTGCGGCAATCGCAATCGGTATGCAGCCAAATAGCATTTGCCAAGCGGTGAGCGAGAGTAAGTCAAAATCTGGTACACGTTGGTGCATTTTTTTTGCCACAATTACTGCAAGCGCCCACGAGAACCCCGCTAAGACGGCAAGTATCATGCTGAAAGAGTCTGCGCCCAAATGCAGGGGGTCTAAGATAAAAAGCAGCCCCATCACAGACGAAATGGCGGCAACCCATTGCAGGCCGCGTATTTTTTCTCCGAGTAAAGGCCAAGCAAGCACCATGACCCAAAACGGCATGGTGTAGGTAAGAACCGCTACTTTGCCAGCGCCACCTGCAACCAAAGCCCAAATAATTAAACCAGTAAAGCCACTGGTTTGTAATATACCCAGTAATATCAATGTGGGGATTTCTTTAGGCCGCATGGGTTTGCCTAATATGAGCAGCAATATGATTAAGAAAAACGCGCCGAGCACGGTGCGCATCGCCCCAAATTGAAAAGCGCCAGCATATTGGAGCGCATTTTTCATCACAACCCAGTTATAGCCCCAAATAAAGGTGAGTAAAAGTAGCGCAAATAAAGCGCGTACAGTTTGCTGGGTTTGATTAGGCTGCATGTAAGTGGATTTTTAGGAGTGAGCAGGTCGCTATTATAGTCAAATAATGCAATTTAATTTGATAGATTGCTATTAAAGCCCATATGTTAAGGTGTATATTTCTATCAACAATAAGAATTCAAGAACACCATTTAAGCCTTAGCTTTAAATATATGGAGGGGTCATGAAAACTGTAAAAAAATTGTTAGAAACAAAAGGCACTGAGGTGCTATCCATTAGCTCAAAAAGCATGATTTATGATGCGCTAGTGATGATGGCTGAAAAGCATGTAGGTGCTTTATTGGTAATAGATGATGGCAAGTTGGTGGGCGTTTTTTCTGAGCGTGACTACGCGCGCGAAGTGGTGCTAAAGGGGCGTACTTCTAAAACAACAACGATTGCTGAAGTGATGTCTAGCCAAGTGATTACCGTGACGCCTAATCAGCTTGTGCATGAATGTATGTCTTTAATGTCTGGTAAACGCATACGTCACTTGCCAGTGGTAGAACACGGCAAAGTGGTGGGTGTACTTTCGATTGGTGATTTGGTAAAAGAAACGATTGCGTATCAAGCATTTTTGATTGAGCAGCTAGAAAGTTATATTGTGGGTTGATTAGTGTGGCTGCGAAAATGAAGCTCTGCTTGTAGCAGAGCTTGGATGATATGATGCGTAAAGCCTTGACGATGGCTTGTGTTTGCCATGGTTTTTTGATGCTGACGTATTAAATTAAGCTTTGAGACTGACACCATCGTGCCGAATTTGACTAAATTCCAGTAGAATCCACGCATATCACTGCAATTCATTTAGAAAGTCACTTTGTATATTTCTCAACAAATTGCCGCTCAAGCGGTGCAGCAGGTTTTGGCTGGTCATAATCTCACTTTGGCGCTGCCTGCCGCGCTTGCTCGATTCCCTAATGCAAGCCCTCAGCAACGCGGCGCTGCGGCTGATTTAAGCTATGGCACTTTGCGTTTTTTTGGCGAAGTTGAGGCTTATTTGGCTGCGCTGTTAGAAAAGCCGCTCACGGATGCGCGTATTGATGCTTTGTTGTTGGTTGCAATTTATCAGCTGCTGCATGATAAGGCAGAAGCTTTTACCGTGGTAAATCAAGCCGTGCATGCCGTCAGTCAGCTTAAAAAGCCCGCACCTAAAGCTTGGGCTAAGGGCTTGGTGAATGGGGTGCTGCGTAATTTTTTACGGCAAAAAGATGACATCACATTAAAGTTAGCCGAGAGTGAGGTTGCGACTTACTCTTATCCGCAATGGTGGATTAATAAGCTTAAAGTGCAATATCCTAATGATTGGCAAGTGATGTTATTGGCGGGTAATACGCATCCGCCTCTGGTGTTGCGTGTGAATACGCATAAGGTGAGTGTGGCGGATTATGCTTTGCTATTATCTCGCCATGAAATTGAATCGCAGGTGTTGGGTGAGCAAGCGATTGCTTTGCTTAAGCCTGTACCAGTAGAAAAAATCCCCGGATTTGCGGATGGCGTGGTCTCGGTGCAAGATGCAGGGGCGCAATATGCTGGGCGTTTGCTTGATGTGCAAAATGGTATGCGTGTGCTTGATGCCTGTTGTGCGCCAGGGGGTAAAACTGGGCATGTTTTAGAGTTGGCTGATGTTGCTATGACGGCTTTAGATAGCGATGCAGGGCGTTTAGAGCGTGTGCAGAGTAATCTGACGCGGCTCAATTTGCAGGCTCAATTAATTGCGGGTGATGCGGCAGGCTCGGCATGGTGGGATGGTGCGCAGTTTGATAGAATTTTAGCGGACGTGCCTTGCACTGCCTCTGGCATCGTTAGGCGGCATGTAGATATTAAGTGGTTGCGTCGAGAGGCGGATGTGGCTTCATTTGCGCTACAGCAAGCCAAGATTTTGAGGAGTCTGTGGCAATTATTAGCAAAAGGCGGTAAATTGCTTTATGTGACATGTTCGGTTTTTCATGAGGAAAATCAGCAACAAATCGAGCGCTTTTTGCTAGAGACGAGTGATGCAAGCCGCTTGCCTTTACAAAATTTAAATGATGAGCAACACGGACAACTTATCCCTTGTGTGGAGCATGATGGCTTTTTTTACGCATTGCTACAAAAAAACTAATCGCTGGATTGTTTTTGCTTTTTTGATGCTGATGCTCAGTGTTGCTTGGGCAGGCGCAAGCGTACTTAATATCAAAATGGCTGAGCTGGTGCTGATTGAAGATACCTATCAATTAAATGCTGACTTGGACATAGGCTTTAGTGAGCAAATCGAAGACGCGCTTAGTAAAGGCGTTGCACTTAACTTTTTAGTTGAGTTTCAAGTGGTGTCGCCTAGAAAGTATTGGTTTGACGATGAAATTGTCACTGCTACAAATACGGTTACACTGAGTTATCACGCGCTTTCACGTCAATATCTGCTACAGCATAACCAACATCAGCAATCGTTTTCTAGTTTACAAGAGGCAAAAGCCGAGTTCGCTAAAATCCGTAATTGGAAGGTGCTTGAGAAAGCGCTGTTGAACAAAGAAGATACTTATAAAGCAACATTATTAGTTCGTTTAGACCAATCTAAACTCCCCAAACCTTTGCAAGTTGATGCGATTAGCTCTGAGAGCTGGAACATGACGTCGCAGCGTTATACTTGGGCACCTGCGTTGACGGGGCAATAGTGATATGAGGCATCAACTATATAGCGTTAGAGGTTCAAAAGCATGAGATATATTGTATTAGTCTCAGCGACTTTGGGCGCAGTGTTGCTTTATTTACTCTCGCAAGCCAGTGCCAACTCAGCCGCATCTGGCGGTAATTACACCCTGTTATTGGGGCTAAATATTGGCCTTGCTTGCTTGCTAATTTTGCTGATTGGTATGCAATTGTGGCGTTTGTATCAACAAATGCGACAAAACGTCATGGGCAGCCGCTTTACCCTGCGCTTATTGGGCGCTTTTGCTTTGATGGCGATTATACCAGGCCTGATTGTGTACGCGGTTTCCGTGAATTTTTTAACAAGGTCTATCGAGTCTTGGTTTAACGTTAAAGTTGAAGCGGCGCTTGAGGGAGGTTTGCGTTTAGGGCAAAGCACCTTAGATATTATGCTCACCGACCTTAAAGAAAAAAGCGAGGAGATGACCTCTAGCATGGCTTTTCAGCCAGCGAGTGCGCATTTGACTTTGCTTAACGAGTTGCGAGATAAAAGTGGTGTGCAAGATGCTGTGTTGCTAACTCAGCAAGGGCGTATACTGGCTTTTTCAAGTAACGACCCGACCAGTTTTCTGCCTGATTTGCCAAGTATTCCCCAATTGCGCCAAGCGCGTCATCATGTGTATGGCACGATAGAGCCGATTTTAGGTAAGGGTTTGTATTTAAGGGTACTTGCACCTGTAAGCTCATCTGAACTGGGTGGAGAGACGCGCATTTTGCAGCTATTACAGGCCGTGCCACCTGCGCTTTCAAGCACGGCAGAGTCGGTGCAGAGTGTGTATCAAGATTACCAAGAGCTTTCGTATAGCCGTAACTCGCTCAGGCAGGTATTTGCGTTAACTTTAACCTTGGTGTTGATGTTGGCAATGCTTTCGGCCGTGGCGATTGCCTTTGTGTTAAGTCGCCGTTTATC
>CAZAHP010000164.1:2366-4589 GCA_964484985.1 uncultured Methylophilaceae bacterium | reverse complement strand
ATTATATAAAGTTTTTATAATTCTCTAAAAAAACATTTATAATACTATCTGGTGCCGGGAGCCGGAATCGAACCGGCACGCTGTTTCCAGCGCGGGATTTTGAGTCCCGTGCGTCTACCAATTCCGCCACCCCGGCTTGAGGGACAAAACTTAGAGAGCCAGCATTATAACAAAGACTATGAATTATGCGAACTACTGATTTCAATTTTTATTTACCTGACGACTTAATTGCTCAATTTCCTACTGCAGAACGTGGTGCTAGCCGCCTGTTAAGGCTGAATGGCAAAGATGGCAGTTTAGAAGATACTTTTTTTAATCAATTACCTAAACACCTTAAAAAAGGTGATGTACTCATTTTTAATGACACACGCGTCATTAAAGCGCGATTAGCGGGGGTTAAGAGCACTGGCGGCACAATTGAAGTAATGATTGAGCGTATTTTAGGTGAATACAGCGCTTTGGCTCACATTCGCGCATCAAAATCACCCAAAGTTGGCAGCATGCTTAGGTTAGCCGATGCATTTGATGTAGAGGTGACTGCACGCCAAGATGATTTATTTGTCATCAAGATTCATCACGAGCAAAACATTCTAACGTTGTTATCGCAATATGGCAGCCTACCTTTACCGCCTTATATTACTCATCAAGCTGACAGTACTGACGAAGAGCGCTATCAAACGGTCTACGCTAAGAATGAGGGCGCAGTGGCAGCGCCAACCGCTGGCTTGCATTTTGATGATGCGATGTTAAATCACTTACAAAGCCTAGGTATTCAAATCGCCTATGTCACACTGCACGTGGGAGCCGGCACTTTTCAACCCGTGCGCGTTGATAACATTAGTGAACACAAAATGCATAGTGAGTTATATGAAATTCCTCAAGCGACTGTTGACGCCATCCATGAAGCCCAAGCAAGTGGTGGCGTTGTCACAGCTGTAGGTACAACTGCATTACGCGCACTAGAAAGCGCAGCCCGAACAGGCACTCTACTCGCAGGCCATGGTGAAACCGATATTTTCATTACGCCAGGCTATGAATTTAAAGTAGTTGAGCGCTTACTTACCAATTTTCACCTACCCAAAAGTACCCTTCTCATGTTAATTTCAGCCTTCGCGGGATTTGATTTCGTAATGAAGGCCTATGAACATGCCGTGTTACAGCGCTATCGTTTTTTTAGCTATGGCGATGCCATGTTGATTGAACGCGCTTAATGAGTGAATGTTACCAATATCGAGACTGAACTCTAAAGCAACCTCACACTCAGAGGTATGATTGATCTTACAATATACAAACCCTTAAGAATGAAAGTGACACCGATGAAATTGACTCAAAAAATAACGCTATCAGCCTCACTAAGCTTATTGCTTGCCGCTTTGCCAGAAGCGCATGCGCAAGTGCTGCCTGAAGCCAACTTAGAAGTCAAAATTGCCTTGGCAAAAAAATCAATGACTAGGCCCATGTCAATTGCTTACGTACCTTTTATGAGCCGTTATTATATTGCCGACGGTGGCTTAACCGCTCCTCCAGGAGACCCTGAAAATTTAACCTCCCCATGTTTGATTCATAGCTATTCTGATAAGGGAGAATATATTCAATCGGCAAGACCAGGCCTAGATAGCCGCTCAATTTATTACAACGAAGCGACTAAACAACTTGAGGTCATTACCTACAACATCTCAAGTGAAGCGGGATTTTCACCTAACACTGGCATCTTTGCTTTAAACCTAACGGAAAAGGGTGATTTAACAGGTGGAAGTCAAGATATACTAGGCCACAACCCTGCATTTGGCGGCGCTTCGACCATCCCAACTTATAACCACGAAACCAAGCAGTATTATGCAAAGCAAGCGCGTGGCAACTCAGTATGGGTGGTTGAAACTGATAAACGTGAAAAAGTAGGCGAAATTCTGTTAGATTTAACTAAAGCAGACGTAAAGTTTGATGACATTACTGACTATCATGTTGCTTACACTGGCATTAATGGTGAAGAGTTAGCCGTGCTTGATGTAGATCACAAGGCAATCCTTGTATTTAACATTAAAGGCCAATATGTAGGCAAGAGTGCATTACCCAGCACAATGAAACTGCGTAGCCAAAACCATATTAGCGGTTTGGGTTACACCAATGGTTTGTTTTTTGTATTTCATGAGCCAGAGGGTGAGTTTGGTACATTCTATGGCTTTAAAGTCTCAGATTTAGCCAAGTAATGAATGCTCCGCAATA
>CAZAHP010000164.1:0-2266 GCA_964484985.1 uncultured Methylophilaceae bacterium | reverse complement strand
TACTAAGTTAGGATATTCAGGACGTCCTAAGCTGCCGTTATAACGCCCTAAAGCGCGATATAAATCACCTTTTTCAATGTCTAAATAATGCCGCAATATCGTACAGCCATACCGCAAATTAAGGCGCAAATGAAACAAATTGTGGTCAGGTGCGCCTATGCTCTTTACCCAAAATGGCATGACTTGCATAAAGCCGCGCGCACCTACAGATGATACTGCATACTTTTTAAAACCACTTTCAACTTGGATTAAACCCATCACCATTTGAGGGTCTAATCCTGCACGCGTAGCTTCATAATGCACTGTACGCAGCAAATCTTCACGATAGGCTTGGTCTGGTATGCGCTTTTTCAAACGTTGAGACATTTCCGCAAGCCAGCGTTGCCCCTCGGCCTCAGTAGCAAAAACCAACCTTGGCGCTGCATTGTCGCTAATCGACTTCTGCATTAAAGCTTTTACACTGTTAGAAAGTGGCTCTTCTATCTGCCTACCAGCGTGCGCATTAAGCGCAAACAGCAGCATTGCCGTAAAAAAAATCTTGCTCATGCAGTTTAATTCAATACTGTTTTAATTTTTTGCAAAATATCTACTAAAGCAACCGTTTGTGCACTGCTTTCAGTACGTGCTTGGTATTCAACATTGCCTTCTTTCAAACCACGGTCGCCAATCACTACGCGGTGTGACACGCCGATAAGTTCTAAATCAGCAAACATTACCCCAGGGCGCTCGCCTCGATCGTCTAGCAAGACATCGACACCAGCAGCTTGTAATTGCGCATAAAGATTGAGTGCAGCCTCTTTAACCGCCTCGCTTTTATCCATGCCAATCGGTGCAATCGCCACTTGGAAGGGCGCCATGCTAGCAGGGAAAATAATGCCTCGCTCGTCAAAGTTTTGCTCAATTGCCGCGCCGACAATACGTGACACGCCAATGCCGTAGCAGCCCATCTCCATCACTTGCGTTTGACCTTGGTCATCTAAATAAGTGGCGTTCATGGCTTTTGCATATTTGGTACGCAGTTGAAAGATGTGCCCAACCTCAATGCCACGGCAAAGTGATAAGGTGCCTTTGCCATCTGGGCTAGGGTCGCCATCAACTACATTACGAATATCTGCAACGAGGCTTGGCTCAGGTAAATCACGGCCGAAGTTCACACCTTTTAAGTGATATTTAGGCTTATTTGCGCCGCATACAAAGTCGCTCATTGTACTTACAGTACGGTCTGCGATTACAGTCACATGAGCACCCACGCCTACCGGACCAATAAAGCCTGGTGGGCAGTTTAAGTTAGCACGAATTTCTTCTTCAGTTGCAAATCTAAATTGGTCAAAACCAGCAAGCTTGCCTACTTTCACTTCATTAAGATGATGGTCGCCACGTAACAGCAACAAGCAAAATTGGCTGTTGGCAATTAATGCAATGGCTTTCACTGTATGCTCAATACCAATACCCAGCAAAGCAGCCACATCTTCACATGCAGTTTGTTTTGGCGTTTCAACCTCTTGCATAGTTTCTTTAGTTGCTTGGCGCGAGGCAGTCGACGCGAAAGCTTCTGCTAGCTCTACGTTGGCTGCGTAGTCAGATTGCTCACAGTACGCAAGCGCATCTTCACCTGAGTCGGCAAGCACGTGAAACTCGTGCGAGCCGTCACCACCAATCGCACCTGTATCAGCCTTGACTGCGCGAAATTTCAAACCTAAGCGCGTAAACACATTGCTATAGGCTTGGTACATGGTTTGGTAGGTTTGCTCTAAAGACTCAAAGTTGGTGTGAAATGAGTAAGCGTCTTTCATCACGAACTCACGCGCGCGCATCACGCCAAAGCGAGGACGAATCTCATCGCGGAATTTGGTTTGAATTTGGTAAAAGTTAATAGGCAGGCGCTTGTAACTGTTGATTTCGCGACGGGCCAAATCAGTAATGACTTCTTCATGCGTTGGGCCGAAACAAAACTCGCGCTCATGACGGTCTTGGATTTTAAGCATTTGTGGGCCAAATACTGCCCAGCGGCCAGTCTCTTCCCATAGTTCTTTTGGCTGAACTGCTGGCATGAGCAGCTCTAATGCGCCCGCTTTGTTCATTTCATCGCGCACGATGTTTTCTACTTTGCGCAGCACGCGCAGGCCTAAGGGCATCCATGTGTAGAGGCCAGCACCTAAGCGTTTAATCAAACCAGCGCGTAACATCAGGCGATGACTAGGTAACTCCGCTTCTTGAGGGGCTTCTTTTTGGGTGGCGATAAAAAATTGTGAGGCGCGCATGTTTA
>CAZAHP010000163.1:0-4610 GCA_964484985.1 uncultured Methylophilaceae bacterium | reverse complement strand
ATCACACAACAGCTTGACATACCACACCAATGTGGGGTGACTTTTGGGGTAACAGATATAACAATATGCAATATCAAAGCCCCAAAAAAGTGCTTCTCATGACATCCATATTGTTAGCTACTACTAAAAATCATCGTTTAATAGATAAAGTCACTCACTTCAAATAGCTACACCATCCTGAATCGGCAACTTAATGCTAAAACAAGTGCTAACACTTTGCTCACTTTCAACGCTTACTTCACCGCCGTGTTTTTCTGTGACTGTGCGCACAAAATAAAGGCCTAGGCCTGAGCCTTCTGGCACGGTTTCATTGGTTTCAACTCTATTAAAGCGTTTAAATAGTTTGAGCTGTTGCTCAGGTGATATGCCTTGCCCTTGGTCTATAACATTGATGATGGCAAATGCATTTTGTGTTTGTAAACGGAGAATCACAGAGCTGTTAGCAGGTGCGTGTTTAATGGCATTTACCAGTAAGTTTAAGATAGCACGATGTAGCAGACCAAACTCGCCTTTGAGCCAAACGGGTTCATCTTGTATTTCTCTAACAATGGTGACGGATTGCGCGCGGGCTAGGCTAAATGCATCATCTGCGGCTTGATGCATGACACCGCCTAGCTCAATTTCTTGAAAGCGTGCGGTGTTTATCATTTCTGCGCGTGATGTTTGCAAAAAGTCCTCAGCTAAATTAAGTGCGCGGCTGAGTGAGCCTTTGAGCTGTTGATTGGCATCTATTTGTTCATTGAGTTGCAAAATGGCGGATGCTAGTGGCGCACGTATATCATGCGAGATAAAAGCGAGTGTTTCACGTCTATGCATTTGCATTTGTCTAAGCTGTTCTGATGCAGTTTGCACTTGTAGTATGCGCGATTGGAATGGGTCATCAGAATGTTTGAGTTCTTTTTCTAAGTTAGCGCCAGATGCGGCTAAATCATGCTGCATCAACTTGAGTTCGCCGTCTAAAAAGCGGTTGGCAGACTCCAATTTACGCCAACTCCAAACTGGGTAAGCAACTAACAATGCAAATAATGCGCCTGTAGGTGGCAGCCAACGACCTATCAGCCATGGCAGAGCGATTGCCACAGCTGTGACTAGCATCAGCATCACCGCACTTACTAACAAGCCTGTAAGTGGTGAAACCCTTGGTAGCCATAGCATGGGCAGTAATGCGACTAGCGCGCAAATGGCCATCGAAATATTGGGGTTGATTGTTTGAATAAATTTGTTTTGTCGCATCGTTTGCAAAACGTTCGCATGAAACTCTACGCCAGCCATGGGTTGCGATAGCCCAGAAACTGGCGTGGGCAGTAAATCCCCCATGCCAGCAGCGGTTGCGCCAACCAAGACAATTTTGTCTTTAAATAAGCCTAATGGAAACTCACCTGCGAGTACTTGGGCGTAAGAAACACTTTGAAAGCTACCTGGCGGCCCAACAAAACTTAGACCGCGATAATCTTGACGAATTAAGGCGTAGGGTTTGATTTCTTCTGGAGCTAGTTTTTCTTTGAGTAGTGGGTTCTGACTACTTTGTGTTTCGGGCAGCATGCCTGCCACTTTGAGTAAGGACTGCGCGAACAAAGGCCAATCTGGTGCAGCCAGTCCTTCCCATAGATATACACCACGCGCAATGCCATCAGTATCAAGCTCAACATGCACGCGGCCTAAATCTGCTGACCCTTCGGCAAACTCGGTCAGTGGTAGTGTTTCGATGAGTTGACCATTGGCTCTAACGTTTTCAATCAATACTGGCAGCACAACATTACCTGCTTTTTTAATCGCAGCGGCTAGTTTGGCATCGGCACTCAGATTTGTAGCATCTGGCTCAGAAAAAATAAGGTCTAAGCCTATGGCTTTGGCGCCATCTTTTTTAAGCTGCGTCACTAAACCTGCATGTAGGTCACGTGGCCACGGCCAGCGACCAAGCTTGGCCAAGCTGTCTTCATCAATCGCTACAATCACAACATCATGCGGTGCCGCACGTGACGAAAATTTTTGGCCTAAGTCATAAAGTACATAATCTAAGCGATTAAGCACTCCGCTATAACTCGTTACGATAGCGATAAGCAATAATATGCAAGCGCTAGAAAATCGGTCTGAAATGCTGAGGGATTTGAGTCTTTGCAAGTCTATGACCTAATATTTAAAAACTAATAAGTTCGCTTATTAAAATACTGAACACAGACATGAGTTCCACGGCGCTTTATCAGGCACTTCTATCGCCTGTGTAGCATAAGGGCTAGCTGTGCCATCAGATTCTACTTGGCGTACAGATAAATAACGTTTGCCACTATAAGGCCGTGGAATCTGTAAGAGTCCATCTAGGCTCTCGCCTTGCCATAATGTTTGTTTAGCAGCTTTGTCTGCAGTTAATAGAACCTCATAACGCAAACCTTCTAGCGGCTTAGGCAATTGGATAAACATCGTTTTGTCGTCAAACGTGAGTGCAGATTGCTGCAAATCTGGTGCAAGAGGTGCTGGCTTGTATGTGAATTTAATCGTATCTGAATACGGCCCTTGTTCAAGCGCATCTATACTCGCAATCCGTATATAGTAATCGCCTGCTTTTAGGGCTTTAACTGGCTTAAAGTTTAAGGTGCTGGTGGTTTCGCTAATCAGCTTGCTCTGAAAGCCTTTATCACTCGCCAACTCTAGGTGGTAAGCTTTTACGCCATTGGTTTCGCTCCAAGTAATTTCTGGCAGTGGGTTGCGCACCACACCATTAGGTTTTGGCGTAAGTAATAATGGAAAGAATGGCCGTGCGTTAAGCTCAAATTCGTGCACGGCATCTTGGCCTTGCAGACCTAGCTTGTCTTGAGCTCGCACTCTTAGTAAGTATTGACCATCTGGCAAATCACCAAATACCAAACGCGGCTGCTCGCTGGTTTTTTCAAGCAAGACTTGCTCAAACTTCGGCTCTTGTGCCACCTGCCCCAACCATGCAACAGCACCATCTTGTGGGCTAAGCTCAAAGCGCATGGGCAAGCGCTCTACTACTTTTGGTAAAACATTAATATTAGGCGCGGCTAATAACATCACTGGCGCACTGGGTGCTTGACCTGCTTTGGCAACGCTGCCAAAACCTGCTGGCAAGCTGACCTCTTGCGCAGCGGCGCTCAGTGCAACATTGCCTTCTAAGGTTTCTTCACGGGCACTATCGGCATCTGCGGCTACACGAAAAGTAGTACCACGTACGGCAGCCACAGCCGAAGGCGTGACTATCTGCATGCGGTTACCGACTTGGTGCTTAGGATTAGCCTTAATCTCGCCACGGCCACGCTGCAAACGTAGTTTAGTATCGACCATGCCGCCACCTTCATACACGCTCATAGTATCTAGCGTGATTTCTGAATTAGGTTGTAAGTTAAGTAAGGTGTCATCAGCAAACTTAAGTGTAGCGCTACTATTTTCAGCCGTTTTGACTACAGCCCCTACGCCTAAACTTTCTCCTAGCTTTGCTAAATGGGGGCTAGCGCTAGTCTCAAGCACGGTGACTTCACCTGATAGATTCATCACAATTGCAGGAGCTGGTGTTTGCTTGAGTAAGGCGAGTGGAATACGTAAGGTTTGACCGGGGCGTAGCTTGTTAGGGTCTATCAGTTGATTAAGCTTGTGCAAATGACTCCATTTTGCTGGCTCGATGAGATAGCGCTCAGAAAAACCGATGAGCGTATCTCCAGGACGTACCGTGTAACGCCATTCTGCACCCATGTCATCTGCGGCAGATAGGTTGTGATAGAGAACGCAACAAAGCGCAGCAATCATCAGTGCTGGTGCAGATTTATTCACGGCAGACTCCTACAGAGTGTTAGTTTGCTTAAACAACAAGAAAACGAAACAATTACTCTACTTGTTCTAAGCGATAACCTTGATGATACACTGAAGTGAGCCGCCAGCCAAAATCTGGCACTAGCTTAAGCTTGCTACGTAAATGGCTGACATGGACATCAACAGTACGAGTATCAACCTCGGCATTAGATGCCCAAACCACTTGTATTAAATGCGCGCGTGAAAGCAGTACGCCGATGCGGCCAAAAAAATACATGGCGAGCTCTGTTTCTTTTTCTGTAAGCGAGACCTGCTTACCATCAATCTCAAAACGACGATTACCAAAATCTACTGTTAAATGCCCATATTGAAACACTGTTTCAACTGGCTTTTGCGCTTGTATGCGCCTACCAAGTGCGTTGATGCGTGCAAGCAACATCTGCTTTGTTGGTGGCTTAATAATATAGTCGTCAGCGCCTTCGTTAAGAATTTTAACGACATCTTCTTCTGAATCCATTGCTGTTAAAAAAATCAATGGTGGCAAAACACCTTTAAGATTCAAACTAGTCATGACATCTGCACCGCTCATATTAGGCAAGCCATGGTCAAATAAACACATGTCAAAGCGGTCATTAGCAAGTGTTCTTAAACATTCATGTGGTTTAGAAAACCAAGTGACTTGGTGTCCATCTTGTTCTAACCAAGAGACTACCTTGTCAGCAAAGTCACTATCATCTTCGAGAAAAGCGATTTTCATATTGTTACTTTTAGATATTTCTTGAAATGGTTGGATTAAAACTTATTGTTTTCACACGCTATTATGCTTGTAGTTAATACTCTAATCCAGC
>CAZAHP010000162.1:0-4670 GCA_964484985.1 uncultured Methylophilaceae bacterium | reverse complement strand
CATTTCTCCAATCAGAACACCTCTCTACAATATCTCT
Organism: uncultured Methylophilaceae bacterium; assembly: GCA_964484985.1. Lineage (GTDB taxonomy): Bacteria > Pseudomonadota > Gammaproteobacteria > Burkholderiales > Methylophilaceae > CAZAHP01. The sequence goes on along the minus strand of CAZAHP010000162.1, from coordinate 4,633 downwards.
GTACCACTGTGGCATTCTCTTGAAGTCTCGTTTAAGTATGTTATATCTCACCGCTTTTGCTCGCCATGATCCTAATATTCTACTGGTAGGATCACACATAAACCACATACCAAGCTGAACGATATGGTGCCGCTCCGCAATACTGCGTAACTCAAAATATGTTTTACTGCTCTCAAATTCGATGTCTTTGGTGCCAGTGCTTTTGATGACATACTCTCTTAACTTGTTATGTTTAGACATACACATAATTATTTTGCACAATTGGTGCAAAACTTTAAAAAACCCAGCATCAAATCTTGCACCTTCTGCATTTTCAAAACTTTGTAATACTTCCACTAACAATGTACCAGCTTCATCATAGAGTTCTGGTGTCGCTAATGGTGATCTGCGTAAATCAAACCGACACTCATGACACAATGCAATGAGGCAATCGTAGGCCCCGCCATATCGCCCAAGCTCTGTACGATGAAAACACACACTCGCACCACAGCTAGGACAGCGATCTAGCATCATGGCATTATGTTTTGTACAAAATGTGTATAGCGCCACTCTCCATCGCTTACGGAAATAGGGAATTTCGTCTTCAGCTAAACAAGCAGGGCAAAATTGCAGCCCGTAACCATTATGTTTTCTATGCCAAATCTCAAGCGGCAGAATCCATGTTAATACTCCACTATTTCTTCGTTTGGGGTACAGATGCACACGGTAAGTGGTAAGTGCAGTTTCATGTGCGACTTTTAGTGGGGTACCAGTTTGTGTGCTCAGACGATTGATTAACCATCTTGGCGCAAAACGATCAATGTCTCTATTCCAGATTTGCCTATCATGACCAAATACACGGTCACAAAATGTTTGAACCTTTAAGTTGTTTGCATGCGCAATTCTCACTAGCCAACAGGAAAGCAGCTCGTCATCTAGAGGTTTAGGGTGACATGGCCATAGCTCGAACTGTTTATTGATCATGTGCTATATCTGCATCACTACAGATTTGCGTTTTGATGGTTGCGTCCATCTGATACGATCAAGTATTTCCAGTGTTATTTGTTCTTGTTTGTGCGTAATTGCATACACAGCCGCACGTTTGATGACTTCATGAATTTCTCCCAATATCCCTTCACTCATGTAAAAAATCTTACGAGCGATTTCACTACTCTGAAGGTTAGAGGCTAGCTTGAGCGGTGTACGTCGCTCGAATGTGCTTAACAGGCTTCCATACTCTGTATCAAGCTTCCATTTGGGTAGCAACTCAGTTTCAAAGCGATTTGATAGCTGAGGGTCAGTGTTAAAGGCGTTGCAAGCCTCCTCAACGCCTGCCGCCACAATCGAAATCTTTAAAATATTTCCTAAGCTTTTAAGTGCATTTCGGAAGTTACGCTGTTTCACTTGCCCGCCTGCAATCAGGTGCTGAATCTCGTCAATCAGTAGCATTTTTAGCTGCACTTTTCCCAATAAGGAAATGAGCGTGCTTTCTTTTTCTCCAATGGTTGTTCTCGGCGCAAATGGATGATTGATGGCAGTAAATATCCGATCATAAAACTCTGATATATTTGGCCCGTTAGGTGCCTCAACAAAGATTACGGGTAATATTGCATACTGACCTGCTGGATTTGGATTGGGGGGATGCTGACTGATAAATCTTTTGAGAATTTGAGTTTTGCCGTTATTGCTAGCACCCACAATCAACATATTCGGCATGCGGTCGATTCTCGGGTGGTCATAGAGTTCTTCCATATGCTGAAGCACTTCTTTGGCTCTACTATATGGAATCCAGTAACCTGTTTTAATTGCATTGATGCGCTCTTCATCGGTGCAATCAAGTAGCTTTCTTGTTTGTTCGTTAAGATGCGCGTATGTATTTTCCATAGTCAGTACTCGTCATCAAATGGCTGAATGGCATTGGGGTTATATCCAGGTATTACTGGGGGTTCTGCTGGTTTTGCTGTGGCAATAGCTTTGGGGATTTGTTTGGCTTTTAGCTTTTTTGCAGCTTCATTGTTCATTCGCTTTTGTTGTTGCATACGAGCTGTTTTAGATTTTACTGCAGCAGTATCGACAACTTCTCGCTGACGAGTTGCTAAGTCGAATAGGATTTGTTCACTAGGATCTTTATAACCCTCAGCTTTTGCCGCTTTACGTGCATCACGCAATTCTTCCAAGCTGATGGGTGGCAAGCTAATGTCACGATAAGGGATCGTAAAATATTGCCGTGCGTTTGGATCAAAAAAATATAATTGGCTAATGTCACGTGGATCGCGCTTGAAGCGAAATATTCGGCTGGCTTTTGGATTATCTGGATCAGCAGCACCAACCCATGGTCGCAATATATCTGAAAAATAATGCACATCATCTATGACTACACCATAAGGCTGCACAGTACGCTCTACAAAAGGCATAAAATCCAAACGCACTTTTTCTTCGTCCAGACGCCTTGCGGGCAAACCTCTCGGCGCACGACCATTCCCACCTAATAAGCCTTCACGAAATTTCTGATATGGACTCATACCAAGACTGCCATGAATACGGTGATGATATTTGGAAATGAACAACACAAGCCATTCTTCAAGTTCTTTCATGGACATAACGGCTTGGCCTTCAGAGTCGTACTCACCCCTCTGTTTTGGATTTGAAAATGTTGCGCCTGGTAATTTGGTAAGCTCTTGGGAAACTGTCCCCATTAATCTTTCGATATGACCACCATAATGCGGTGTTTTGACTGGACGCAATAACAAGTCAATACCATATTCATTACAGGCAACTTTAAGCATATCACCACGAAATTCACGCGCATTATCCATGTGTATCGCACCCATGACACCCCAACAAGGCCATTGCACATCTTTGACACCAATGTCTTCTAACCAGCGCTCTTTGGGCAAAATGGCATGTGAAATACACATACCAGCAGACATGGCAGAAGGGGCATCTAGTGTCAGATACATTCCAAGTATCATGCGACTGTAAACATCAATCATCAACGTTATCCAAGCACGACGAATAGGCTGCCGACTTACCTCATGGACGATGATTACATTGACTAGGGTGTGATCAATTTGTACTACGGCTAAAGGCCAGTCAGCATCTGGAACACTGCCTTCATTTGGCTCGTAGCGCATAATCGATGCCATCCGACCTTTTCTTCTGTACAAGCGCTCTCGTTCTTCTATCCACTCAATACGTTTTCTAACCGTATGAGGATGTGGTAGAGGCAGTCCAGCTTGGTTGCACTTGCGGCGAACCTCCTCAGCCGTATCAGTAATTGTAGGCTTTTGATCTGTGAGGTAGTAATTTTGCAAGACATCTTCGATGAGTACTTCTATTTCTTCAGCCAGCCTACCTTTCCCACGACCGCCAGCTCGCTTGACAGGAAGTAGTGAAGACAGCAAACCCGTATTTCTGTAATAGCGTAGCCATCGATAAAGTGTGGCTCGACTATGACCAGTATTATTGGATATTTGGTCAGCGAGATTGTTGCCGCGTGTTTGGCGTGAAAGTAATGGTGAAATAGTTTCCAAGCAACGGCGGGCATATGCCCAGTCCTCCTCGGAGACTTCTTCTAGCTCTCGTGCATTGTCAGGCTTTGATTCCGATTCATCTGTGCTTGTCGGTTTTATGTCCCAGATTTTTAAAACTTCACTTTTGCCTGAATCTAAATTTTTAGCCAGAACACTATCAAGATCTACAATCTTCGTAATAACATATTCGTTACCACTGAAACTCACCATTTCCCCGACTTGTAGAACAAGCACTTTGTTTTGGGAGTTTTTCATGTGAATGGCTCCTTAGTTTAGTAAAAGTAGCGTTTTGTCATGAATGGGGCTGTCATAATCAATGCCGATACGCTTAATAAAGACTAGATGCCATATAGTGGGGACCAGCATCAATATATCTGAGTCATTTTTACATAACGCGCCTAGCAACTCATTCAGTGGTGCTTTACCGCCTAATGATTCAAGAGCATTGATGACTTGATCAATGTCTTCAATCATAGGATCGATATGCTGATACTCTCGCAAAAATTTAAGTGTTTTCAGACGCTGGGGGCGACTATCAATTTCAGTAATGACTTTAAAATCCCAGTTATGATCTTGGGCATAATTCACAGCTTGTTTAAATTTTGGGTCGTATTTTTCTTTATTTCTTTCAAGGTCTGATGTGTGCTTTACTTCGGCCAACGCAGGACGAGAGGTATTGGTGTCTTCGTAATGAATTAGGAGGTCAGGAACATAGGGTTTCACCCCTTTTTTGAAAGGAATTTTGACGGGTTGCTCTTCAAAGCGCTCAACGGCCTCGTCAAACTCAAGCAAAATCATATAATCTCGCTCAAGTAGCGACTCAAAGCCCAGCATGCGGCCATTCTTTTTGCTGGAGAACGATCCAGTAACATTCAGATAATTCTTTGGGATTTTTCTGACTGGCATAGCATATATTAGCTACTGTTATTAACCAGTATCACATACTAATGTAAAATTAATTCTTTGTGTTAACTTCTTATATAAATTGTTTCACAATGTAATCTGAGATTTGAAGTAAAAGTCTATACTATGTCTCATTATCTGTTATTTAGTAACACATATAAGCACTTAGTCAAGCGCTATACATCACTTTCAAAAATAGGACTATCTCCCGTTGAATT
>CAZAHP010000161.1:0-4672 GCA_964484985.1 uncultured Methylophilaceae bacterium | reverse complement strand
GTGAAGAAGGGTAGTGAGGTCTATCAAAAAGTCTAATTACTTTTTGGTTGATTTACCAGAAGGATTAATCAATTAGCGGAAGATAAAAAGCCAGCGTAAGCTGGCTTTTTAATTCAATCATTTTGTTTTTGAGTTATTTCGTATCCACACAGCAAACTCGGCTAAATCAGGCTCACCATACACATGTAAATTTTGCTGTTTAGATAAAACAGATTGCAGCAAACTATTATCCCCTTTACCTAGCTTCATTTTAGCCAAAAACTCTTTAGGCAAAATAACGCCCAGTGAATTACCAACTTTGTTGATTTTAAGGGTTTGCATAATGCTAACTCCTTAATTTGTTATGACAATATTTAAACTATATTTTTGTGCCTAGGTTGCAAAGCAAGGCATGAGCTGGCAATAAGGCCTGAACAAGGGAACAACAAGCCTGCGTATGTTGGTTTTTAATATTGTATGAATGTGACTTATAGTCCGTAGATTTAAAAGCTACAAGATAGCACCATGACACTAAAAATGAAAGCTAAAGGTCATGGAAGAACAATTATTAAAATCGTTTGGAAAACACGTCAAAGCAATTCGGCTTAGTCAAAACATTAGTCAAGAGGAGTTGGCCTTAAAAGCAGACCTTGATAGAACTTATATCAGTGGAATCGAGCGTGGCTTACGGAATGTAAGCCTTATCAATATCGTCAAACTCGCAAACGCTCTAAATATATCAGTAACTGCGATAGTTGATTTTGAAGGAAAACATCATGAGTAATCGTGCTTATTACTCTGCTGAGCTCTGTGAGTTTATTCAAACTCCTACTGAAACAATACTGGGTAAACTTACCAGCAATCACTCACAAGATTTGGTGCACTTACAAACCAATGCTTGGAAAGCACAAGTTAAGATACTAAAACGCGATTTAGCAAAGTATTCAAGTGGGTTTATTTGTTTTGAAATGCTAATCCCAAGAATGGGCAAAAGGGCGGATACAGTTTTAATCTTAAACGGTGTCATTTTCGTTTTGGAATTTAAAGTTGGTGAAACGAAATATCTAGAACTAGACCTTAAACAAGTTGAAGGTTACGCACTCGATTTAAGTTGCTTTCATGAAACCAGCCACGATAAATTAATTATTCCAGTCTTAATTTCCACGGACGCCGAAAGTTGTCCGATAAACATAAACAATCAAGATTTTGGTGTTGTGAGACCACTAAAAACCAATGATAGTGATTTATCTAAGTTAATAGATACCTGCTTAAACAGCTATCAAGTTCAATCGGATATAAATTCGGATAACTGGCTTGCTGGCCAATATAAGCCTACACCTACAATCATCGAGGCTGCTCAGGCGCTATATGCAGACCACGATGTAAAAGATATTGCACGATATGATGCAGGCGCAGTAAATCTTGCAAAAACCGTTCGCAGGTTAAATGAAATTATTCATGATTCCCACACCAACAAGAAAAAAGCAATTTGCTTTGTGACCGGTGTTCCTGGGGCAGGTAAAACCTTGGTGGGGTTAGATATTGCAACAAAGCATAACAACTCAAAAGATGAAGAGCATGCTGTTTTCTTGTCAGGTAATGGACCATTGGTAGACGTGCTCAGAGAAGCATTAGCAAGAGACAGAGTCCTTAACAATAGAGCAACAAACAAAACCGAAGCACGCAGAGAAACTTCAAGTTTTATTCAAAATATTCATCACTTTAGAGATGATGCGCTTACCGATAAAGAGCGCCCTCCAGTAGAAAAAGTGGTGATTTTTGACGAGGCTCAACGCGCATGGAATGAGAAAAAAGCTTCTCAATTTATGCGTCAAAAAAGAGATCAAGCTGACTTCAATGAGTCTGAACCTGAGTTTTTAATTAGTGTCATGGATAGACATCAAGATTGGTGCGTCATCATTGCGCTTATTGGTGGCGGGCAAGAAATTAATGATGGCGAAGCTGGCTTAAACGGCTGGTTTAGTGCATTAAGTAAGAGCTTTTCTGGTTGGAATATTTACTATTCTGAAAAATTAAATCAAACCGAATATGCGGGCAACGACGTAGATATAGGGTTGTTAGGTCTAACCCAATCAAATGCTGAGACTGACTTACACTTATCATCCTCAATGCGCGCTTTTAGAGCAGAAAAACTTTCGCATTTTGTGCACTATTTAATACATAACCAACCAAATAAAGCTAAAGAAACTTATCTACAAATTGCAAACAAATATCCTATTTTTATAACGCGTGACCTAGAAAAAGCAAAAAAGTGGGTTAAGTCTAAAGCGCGTGGCTTAGAAAGTAGTGGATTACTGGCATCATCTGGCGCAAAAAGACTAAAAGCAGAAGGCATACATGTAAACAACGATATCCAAGCTGCTGAGTGGTTTTTAAATCCATATAACGATGTTCGCTCATGTCATTTTTTGGAAGATGCAGGTACGGAGTTTTTGGTGCAAGGATTAGAGCTTGATTGGTGTTTAGTTGCTTGGGATGCTGATTACCGTTACCAAGCAAATAGGTTCGAGCATTGGTCTTTTAAAGGAACAAAATGGCAAAATGTGAAAGACGAGTTTCAAAAAAGATACCTTGAAAATTCATACCGTGTACTTTTAACTAGAGCACGCCAAGGCATGGTCATTTACGTACCCTTGGGTGATGATACTGACACAACACGACAATCAAAATACTATCAGGGAGTTTTTGAATACTTGCAAACCTGCGGGCTTAAAGAGCTATTATCAATATCTTAAATTTGACCACTAAAATTCGTAAGGCGAACTTATTAATACTAATCTGTAGATGTCAGCCTTCAAACTTACAAACCAATATGCTCCTATGTTAAAACCCTTCGAGCACAATCTTGCCGCGAGCTTTGCCACTTTCCACCAAGGCATGCGCTTGGCGCATATTGGCGGCGTTGATTGGGCGTAGTACTTCAGAAACCGTCGTACGAATGCGGCCTGCATCAATCTCTTTTGCTACAAAATTCAGCAGATTGTGTTGCTCTATCATGTCTGGTGTTTGGTACATGCTGCGGGCAAACATGTATTCCCAATGCAGGCTGGCGGCTTTGGTTTTTATGCCGGCCATGGGCATGGGTAGGTTAGTGTCGTCAATGCTCACGATGCCGCCTTGTGGGCGAATGAGCTCAACTGCGGCTTCCCAGTGGCGCATGTCATTAAAAATGGCGATGTGGTCTACAAATTTAACGCCTAGCGCACGTACTTGCTCAACCAAAGGCTCGCGGTGATTCACTACAAAATCTGCGCCTAGCTCTTTGACCCATGCGATTGTTTCAGCGCGTGAGGCAGTGGCGATAACGTTTAAGCCTGCGCGTTTGGCGAGTTGAATGCCGATAGAACCCACGCCGCCACTGGCGCCAATAATTAAGATGCTTTGCCCTGCATTTGCGCCATCTGGGTCTATGCCTAAGCGCTCAAAGAAAGCTTCGTAGGCGGTGATGGTGGTGAGCGGCAGGGCGGCGGCTTCTGCATGCGACAGGCTTGTTGGTTTGTGGCCGACGATGCGCTCGTCTACCAATTGATATTGTGCGTATGAGCCTGAACGGGTGAGGTCGCCCGCGTAGTACACAGGGTCGCCCACTTTAAACAGTGTGACTTCTGGCCCTATGGCTTGCACCACGCCGCTGGCATCCCAACCTATCACGCGCGGCGTATCTTCAACTTTGTCTTTAGGCTTGCGTACTTTGGTGTCTACAGGGTTGACTGCTACTGCATGCACGGCTACTAACACATCACGGCCTTTGGGCGTTGGTGTGGGCAAATCCACATCTAAAAATGATTCTGGATTAGTAATGGGCAAATACTTGGTAAATGCGACAGCTTTCATGATGCTTCCCTAATAGTTGTTATCATTGCAGTGTAATTATTTTTGTTAATACTTGCTAGATGGCATAATTGCTTTGCAGATTTCCCAAATCATTAGGTGAAATTTGAATTTAGTAGAGTTTATTTAGAAAGTAGCACCGTGATTAAAGCCGCCATCTTTGATATGGATGGCCTGCTGATTGATTCTGAACGCATCATCATGCAAGCCTGTATACAAGCCGCCAAGCAAGTGGGCATTACCTACACACAAGATGAATATGTTGAATTAATAGGCCGCGCAGGGCAAGACTCTACGCGCATTATGATAGAGCAACTTGGTGGCGTGGAAAATTTTAACCACGTGATGCAAGGCCTAGATGCCATTTTGGCGGAGCGACACAATACTTTTCCGCTCAAGCATGGCGCGCTTGAGTTACTTAAGCACTACCAAACGCAGAATGTGTTTTGTAGCGTTGCATCATCATCGCCTATACATCACATTAGCCACCGCTTAGAGCGCGTTGGCGTGTTCGATTTCTTTAAACACATCACCAGCGGGCAAGAGGTTGAGCGTGGTAAACCTAACCCAGATATTTACCTACTCGCGGTTAAAAAATTAGGCTTAAGCGTAGAACAATGCATCGCCTTTGAAGATAGCGAAAATGGCGCGCGCGCCGCGATTGCTGCAGGGCTTAAAGTTGTTGTTGTACCTGATTTAAAACACCCCAGTGACTTTGTGCAAGCAAACTGCCACCAAGTGGTAGAGAGCCTAGAGCACTGGTTAAACTCAGTTGTTTAACGCTTTGGCTTAAGCCACCACACATGCTCAGTGGCTGGATATTTGCCCTTTAAGCCATCAG
>CAZAHP010000160.1:0-4760 GCA_964484985.1 uncultured Methylophilaceae bacterium | reverse complement strand
GAAGAAGCACGCACTTTTGGTAGCGGCTGGATAAGCGGCGTGGGCGCACTCATCGCCAGTGTAGCGGGTTTGTTTTTACTCCTTAGCTCGCAGCTCCCTACTTTATTTGCCACCAAAGAACTGAATGTTTTATATCAATGGCCTTACTTCTTAAGCCTAGTGCAGGGCTTGCTGTTACTAGGCTTTGCTTTAGCCTGTGCCAACTTGATTTTAAGACGCAATAAAGCGCTTGGCTTTACTGCGGTGATTATCGTGTTTTTAGCCAGCACGCTAGGGCAAGTGAGCCACATCTCACTGCCTATTGGCGGATTAGTGCCCATAGGCTTAGATTGGTTTGTGCTCAATATGCTGTTTACAGGCATTTTATTTATTCCGCTTGAAAAGCTATTTGGACGCCTTAGCGACCAGCCATTATTCCGCAGCGAATGGCGTGAAGATTTATTCTATTTTTTACTCAGCAGCGTGTTGGTGCAAACACTCACCTACCTCTCACTTGCGCCATCGATGGCAATTTTGCACCACACCAGCAGCTGGACAGCGTTTAGGCAATCTGTCGCCGCTCAGCCTATGTGGTTGCAAGTAATTGAAATTATGTTTCTTACTGATTTTGCGCAATATTGGTTCCACCGCGCGTTTCATCGCATCCCATTTTTATGGGGCTTTCACGCCGTGCACCACTCAGCACAAAAAATGGATTGGCTGGCAGGCTCACGCATGCACATTGTAGAAATCATCGGCCTACGCGGCATGACCATTATCCCCATGTACGTGTTGGGCTTTGCCGAAAGCGCGCTACATATTTATATTTTACTAGTCTATTTAAACGCAACGTTTGTACACGCCAACGTGCGCTTTAACGTCGAATGGCTCAAACCGTTGATTGTGACACCACGCTTTCACCATTGGCACCACGGCATAGAAAAAGAAGCGATTGACGTGAATTTCGCCATACACTTCCCGTGCTTAGATAAGCTGTTTGGCACTTATTACATGCCACCAGAGCAATGGCCTAGCGGCTACGGCATTGGCGGCCACCCTGTGCCCAATGGCTATTGGAAACAATTTATGTATCCGTTTAAAGGCAAAAAGTAGGGCTATTTAGCATCCGCCAAATACTGATCTTTAAGCTTCATATAGTGTTTAGCCGAGTACATAAAATGCGAAATCTCATCTGCGGTGAGGGCGCGCAATTTTCTGGCGGGTCTGCCAACGTATAAATAGCCACTTTCTAGCACTTTGCCTTCTGGCACTAGGCTACCTGCAGCGAGCAACACGTGCTTTTGCACCACGGTTTTGTCCATCACAATGCTGCCCATGCCAATTAAACACTCATCTTCAATGGTGCAGCCGTGCAATATCACGTTGTGCCCTACCGTCACATGATTACCGATAATGAGCGGCGAACCTGCTGCATCCCAACTAGATTTATGGCTCACGTGCAAAGTGCTTAAGTCTTGTATATTAGTGCCGTGACCTATGGTGATAAAATTCACATCACCGCGCACTACGGTATTCGGCCAAATCGAGGCGTTATCGCCTATTGCAACCTCACCAATCACGCTAGCTTGTGGGTGTATGTATACATCGGCACCAATTTTTGGGAAATTGAGCTGAAAAGGCATTACATTTGAAGGCAATGTTTGTGTCATGGGGTTCATCCTTTGGCTACTCACATAGTATAATCATACTATGTCAGAAAATAACTCTGTCGGCATTGTTGCCGCACAAACCGCACATTTTAATGAGCCTCTCACGCTAAAAAGCGGTGAGGTATTGCCGCAATTCCATTTGGTGTATGAAACTTACGGCAAACTTAATGCAGATAAATCTAACGCTGTATTGATTTGCCACGCGCTTTCAGGCAACCATCACGTGGCAGGCAAATACACTGAAGCCGACAAACACGCTGGCTGGTGGGATAACCTTATCGGCCCTGGCAAACCGCTAGATACCAATAAATTTTTTGTGATTGGTGTCAATAACTTAGGCGGCTGCCACGGCAGCAGCGGCCCTTCTAGCACTAACCCTGCAACAGACAGGCCTTACAGCGCGAGCTTTCCTGTAGTGACTGTTGAAGACTGGGTAAACTCACAAGCGCGTTTGATGGATTATTTAGGCATTAGCCAACTCGCTGCAGTGATAGGCGGCAGCTTAGGTGGCATGCAAGCGCTACAATGGACAATTGCCTATGCTGACCGCGTGCGCCACGCCTTGGTGATTGCCTCAGCGCCTAATCTCACCGCGCAAAACATGGCGTTTAATGAAGTTGCGCGTCAGGCGATTATCACTGACCCTGAGTTTTTTGAGGGCGACTATTACAACCACGGCGTTGTACCGCGTCGCGGCTTGCGTATCGCGCGCATGCTAGGCCATATCACCTATTTATCAGATGATGCGATGGGTGAAAAATTCGGCCGCAAATTACGCCACGGCGAAATTAAATACAGCTTTGATGTTGAGTTTGAGATGGAATCTTACTTACGCTATCAAGGTGATAAATTTGCTGGCGAGTTTGATGCCAACACTTATTTGCGCATGACTCGCGCTTTAGATTATTTTGACCCAGCGCTTGAATACGGCGGCGATTTGAGCAAAGCCTTGGCTAATGTTAAAGCCAAGTTTTTAGTGGTTTCATTCACCAGTGACTGGCGCTTTTCACCTGCTCGCTCGCGTGAGATTGTAAAAGCGCTGCTCGATAACGAGCTTTCTGTACGCTACGCAGAAGTAACCGCCGCTCATGGACATGATGCATTTTTAATGACAGACCAACACTACCACGACATCATGCGCGCCTATTTAAACAAGGTAAAAGTATGAATACCTTAGATAACAATACTGCGAACCCAGCAAATATACGTTCAGATTTTGCCCTAATCGCAAAATGGGTAAAACCAAATGCAAAAGTACTCGATTTAGGTTGTGGCGACGGCGGGCTACTCACGCATCTGCATACCGAGCACGACATTCGCGGTTATGGCGTTGAAAAAGATGATGCCAACTGGTTAGTGGCCATGAAAAATGGCGTAGATGTCATACAAATGGACTTGGAATCTGGTTTATCAGGCTTTGAAGACAACTCTTTTGACACCGTGATTCTTTCACAGACCCTACAAGCCGTTCAAAACACCGAGGGTATTGTGCATGAAATGTTGCGCGTAGGCCGCGAGGCGATTGTCACTTTCCCCAATTTTGGCTATTGGCGTCATCGTTTTCAGCTTATCGCAGGGCAAATGCCTGTCTCTAAAAACCTACCCTACCAATGGTACGACACGCCCAATGTGCACTTATGCACCATACACGATTTTGATGAATTTTGCGTAAAACACAATATAGAAGTGACTGAGCGCTTGATTCTTACTGATGGCAACAAAATCGGCATACTACCCAATTTAATGGGCAGCTTGGCCATGTATAGACTTAAAGCGCGTTAAAAGAGCTGGTATCTATCACAGTAGCTTATGCTCACATCCATCGCAAACTTAGCGCATAAGCACCCACCTTACAAAGCACGCCACCATGAATAAGCCTTCAATCTGGCAGTCGCTAATGAACAAACGCATGCTGATATGCGTTTTTACTGGCTTTAGTTCTGGCTTACCGCTTTATATTTTAATTAGCTTGCTTCCAGCGTGGTTACGCTCTGAAGGGGTCGATTTAAAAGCCATAGGCCTTTTTGCCTTAATTAGCCTACCATTTACTTGGAAGTTTCTATGGGCACCATTCTTTGACCGTTACGCGCCGCCTATGGGGCGCAGACGTGGCTGGCTCATCATTACACAAATTGCTCTGCTACTCAGCATCCCCGCATTTGGCTTTTTACATGCGCAATTAGATATTTGGACGATTGCCTACTTAGCGACCACAGTGGCTTTTTTCAGCGCAAGCCAAGACATTGTGCTCGATGCTTACCGACGCGAGATTTTACCTGATATCGAGCTGGGCTTAGGCAACGTGGTACACGTCAACGCCTATAAAATTTCAGGCTTAATCCCAGGCTCACTTTCTTTGATTTTGGCAGACTCCATGCCGTGGAGTCAGGTATTTATTATTACTGCATTGTTTATGCTGCCTGGCATTGCCATGACACTCTTAGTCAAAGAACCCGCATTAAAACAAGGTACGCCCAAAACATTAAGAGCCTCTGTGGTTGAGCCTTTTCATGAGTTTATCTCGCGCAATGGCTTAAACACTGCGCTGATAGTGCTAGCCTTTATTTTCTTATACAAACTTGGCGATAGCATGGCCACTGCGCTAGCGACCCCTTTCTATTTAGATATGGGTTTTACCAAAACTGAAATTGGCATTATTGCTAAAAGTGCAGGGCTTTGGGCGAGCGTAGTGGGCGGTATTTTAGGTGGCATTTGGATGATTAAACTCGGCATTAACCGCGCTTTATGGATATTTGGCGCTGTACAAATGGTCACTATTTTAGGTTTTGCTTGGCTGGCCGAGGTCGCGATGTTGCCTCAAGCTAGCGCCATCTTCTATTCAGGCAGTATTTTGTGCCCGATAGATTCTCTCGTTACGTTCAATTGGGTATGGGCAGACATCATGGTCACTTATAAGATGCTGTGGTTAGGTTTAGTGATAGGCGCAGAAGCGTTTGGTGTAGGCTTAGGCACAGCTGCTTTTGTGGCCTATATTGCCAAAACCACTCACCCACTCTACACCGCAACACAGTTCGCGCTGTTCACCAGTTTAGCCGCAGTGCCTCGCACCTTAGTCAATGCAGGCACAGGCTATATGGTTGAAACTTTGGG
>CAZAHP010000159.1:0-5025 GCA_964484985.1 uncultured Methylophilaceae bacterium | reverse complement strand
TTTTTTAATACTTTTTAGTAAGCGTTAAAGCAATACCTTCTCGCTTGCTATCTAAACGGTTTAATGCAGACATTCCTAACAGCACGACACTAGGTGAGCCACCTTCAAGCACCATACCTTCAACTTGATTCAATTGTACTGCACCTAGTTTTAAGCTATTAATGGTGACTTTATAGGCCTTAACATTACCATTAGCCGTTTGCACCAACCCTACTTCGCCACTTTTATACTCGATACCAGCATATTTAGCATCACCACTATTCATTGCAACACTAGTGGCACCTGTATCCATCAGCATTTTAAGTGGCACACCATTAATATAAGCTGTAGTCAAAAAATGTCCTGATGGATCTGCATACAAAACAACACTGGCAGGCTTTCCAGAATCAGCACTTGCAACAGAAGCCGCCTGCCCCATGGCTAAGGTCTTTTTCTTACCTTCAATCAAAAATGTTGCAGACTGACTATCTGCTGAGAGTAGCTTCACGCCTTCTGGGCTTGTGTTGCCAACTGACATTGTATGCGATTTACCACCATTGATAATGACAACTGCTTTATCACTAAACAAGCCAACCACATTCACTTTAACATCTGCATGAGCATGACCACTTAGAAGTAGGCTCAAAAATATGGCGCAAGTTTTGATATAAAAACTCATCCGAACATCCCCCCTGTTTGCTCACGTTTTGCAAGCTTTAGGCCTAATGCTATCACAAGAAAACCAAGCAAAGGAAAAGCCGCAGCGAGTGAAAACGTCATTGCGCCCCCCCAATATTGCAGTGCATATCCACCTAAAACGCCACCTATCGTACCACCAACACCATATGCCACACTATTGTAGATTGCCTGTCCTTTGGCTTGGTGACGCCCATTAAAAAACTGCGTCACAGCCTCAACTGAAGCAGCATGAAAACTACCGAATGTTGCAGCATGCAAGGTTTGCGCGATCACCAACATCCAGATATTGGTCACAGCAACACCAATTAAACTAAATCTAATAACCGCTAACAACAAGCTTATCAACATAATTTTTTTTAAGCTCCATCGCCGCATAATTTTAGGCATCAGCATGAAAATAACAATCTCAAAAATCACACCAACCGCCCAAAGCAGGCCAATCGTACCTTTGCTATAACCTTGCCCAGAGAGGTAAATGGAGTAAAAATTGTAAAGCACACCATGCGCTGTCACCATGCAAGAGCAACCTACCAGCAAAGCAATCACTGTAGGCTGTTTAATAATTTGCCAAACAGAAAAGGCATCGTGCGGATGTGGGGCAACTTTGGCTTCAGGCAATTTGAAAGTAAGTAAAAATAAAACCACTTGCACAGCCAACAAGAACCATAACAAACTTTTAATACCATACGCATCAATCATAAAACCCAGAATGACCGAGGCCACAATAAATCCTAAGGAGCCCCACATACGTATGCGGCTATAGTGTCCATTAGTTGTGGCAAGATGCGCTAAGGTAAGCGACTCAGAAAGCGGAAGTGTGGAGCTTGTGAATAAACTTAATGAGGCCATGACACAAAAAAGCCAAAAGAAACTATGCGCCCAAAATACTACGGTGAATCCCACCAAACCTAACAAGGCAGTTAGGCGTATCCAGACCACACGCTTTTTAGTATGGTCTGCCAACCACCCCCAAAAATTAGGTGCAAAAATTCGGCTGATTTGAAATAAAGACATCAAGATACCAATATCGGCCGCTGAGAAACTCTCAGACTGCAAATACAGCCCCCAATAGGGCACGAATGCGCCTACAAAGAAGTAGTAAATAAAGTAAAAGCGAGAAAGATTAGCGTGTAGCGTATGGCTCAAAATTTAAGCTCTGAACTTAAATTTTAGGCGTTGCAGTACGAACATCCGCATTCTGACCGCGATGTCTCAGCGCGTGGTCAATCAATACTAAAGCCAACATGGCTTCAACAATCGGTGTTGCACGTATGCCCACACAGGGGTCATGACGACCTGTGGTTTGCATCATCACGGGGTCGCCAGATTTATCAATTGAGTTGCGCTCTTGCGGAATGCTAGAGGTTGGCTTAAATGCAACATTCACTACAATATCTTGGCCGCTTGATATGCCGCCCAAGATACCACCTGAGTTATTTGTTGCAAACCCTTGAGGCGTCAACTCATCTGAATGCTCGCTACCACGTTGAGCTATTGAGGCAAAACCTGCGCCAACTTCAACGCCCTTCACAGCGTTAATTCCCATCATCGCATAAGCAATTTCAGCATCTAAACGGTCAAAAATCGGCTCACCTAAGCCTACAGGCACATGTTGCGCAACCACCGTAATTTGCGCCCCCACTGAGTCACGCTCAGCACGAATTTTATCTAAATAAGCTTCAAGCGCGGGAATTTGGCTTTGTGTAGGTGCAAACAATGGGTTTTGATTCACAAAATCCCAGCTTTCAAACGGAATAGCAAGCTCACCCAATTGGCTTAAATAACCACGGATTTCAACACCATATTTTTGCTTAAGCCATTTTTTTGCAATCGCTCCTGCAGCCACACGAACTGCCGTCTCCCGTGCACTTGAACGACCACCCCCACGATAATCACGTATGCCGTATTTTTGCTCATAGGTGTAATCCGCATGACCAGGGCGGAAGGTGTTCATAATTTTGCTATAGTCTTGGCTACGTTGATCTGTATTACGTATCAACAAACCTATGGGTGCGCCTGTGGTTTTACCTTCAAACACGCCTGAAAGTATCTCCACCATATCAGCCTCGTTACGCTGAGTGACGTGGCGAGATGTGCCTGGCTTACGACGATCTAAATCCACTTGTAAATCTTCTGCGCACAGCTCCATTCCTGGAGGGCAGCCATCAACTACGCCACCAATTGCAGCGCCGTGTGACTCGCCAAAAGAAGTCAGTGTAAATAAAGTGCCGAAGGTATTGCCAGACATGGTTAATCTCTTAATATTAAAATTAAGTTAGATTTTACCACAAGCTGAGTTATGCGGTTTTAAGCCCTTTAATCCAATGCGTATAAATAGCTTTTGCTTGTGAATTTAAGTTAGCAATGCGTTTTGCTAAATCGGCTTGAATACTTTGAGCAGTCTGTACGCTCACACAACCAGCACAAGCCTTAACTTCTTCTTGACCAGTCTCACACCATATTTTGACCATCTCTTCTGTCATCTCTACATGGCACTGAAACCCTAAATGCTTACCTATTGAATAAGCTTGATTCTGGCAATATTGACTGGACAGCAAATGTGTAGCACCTTGTGGCAAGGTAAAGGTTTCACCATGCCAATGAAAACTTAAAAACTGCTTGGTTTCGCCAAACCATTTTTGAGCTTCATCATTATCACTCACAAACACATCGCCCCAACCTATTTCTTTTACTGAATTAGCGGCCACCACACCACCTAAGGCCTTACTCATTAACTGCCCACCCAAGCAATGCCCTAGTACGGGAATATCTGAATCTACAGCCTCACGAATTAAATCAAGCACAGGAGGAATCCAAGGCAAATCATCATTAACACTCATGGGCCCGCCCATAAACACTAGGCCACTGTAATTTTTTGCTGACTCAGGTAAAGTGTGACCCAAGTCTATGCGTACTTCGCACCACGGTATGTTATTTTGCTCCAAAAAGGTGCCTAAATAACCTGCCCCCTCTGTGCGAGCATGACGAAATACTACGACGGGCTTCATAACTAACCTTTAAATATATTAACCTAGGGATGAATTTTATATTCACCAAGCAAAATCCCGTCCAAAGAATAGGCACCGATTGCATATCTAATTAAACGTAATGTCGGAAACCCAACCTTTGCCGTCATGCGCCGTACCTGCCTGTTTTTACCTTCGCTAATTTTAATTTCTAGCCATGTAGTAGGAATCGCTTTACGCTCCCTTATAGGTGGCACTCGCTCCCATAAGCCATCTGGCTGCTCCATGACCCTCACCTGTGCTGGTTGAGTGACAAAATCACCCAAATCAACCCCTTTTAAAAGTGGCATTAAATCTGCTTGAGTAGGAGAGCCTTCGACTTGCACCCAGTAAGTTTTAATTTCTTTGTGCTTGGGATGGCTTAAACGATGTTGCAAAGCGCCGTCATCGGTTAAAATAAGCAAACCTTCAGAATCTGTATCTAAGCGACCCGCTGCATAAACATCGGGAATAGGGATATAGTCTTTTAACGTGGCGTGCTTTTCATGTGGTGTAAACTGGCACACGACGTTAAAAGGCTTATTAAATAAAATCATCATATTTTTAGGAATATCGTAATGGCATCAAAAATTAAAGTTCCAAGCACTGGCTCAAAAATCACTGTCAATGCAGACAACACGCTTAACGTGCCTGACACCCCTATTATCCCATTTATTGAGGGTGATGGTATTGGTATTGATATTACCCCGCCCATGATTAAGGTCGTAGATGCTGCTGTCACCAAAGCTTACGGCGGCAAACGCAAAATCTCATGGATGGAAGTATATGCAGGTGAAAAATCTACCACTGTGTATGACAAAGATACTTGGCTCTCTGCTGAAACCATGCAAGTACTAAAAGAATACGTTATTTCTATTAAAGGCCCCCTCACCACTCCAGTAGGCGGTGGCATACGCTCACTCAACGTCACCTTACGCCAAGAACTTGATTTATACGTTTGCTTGCGCCCTATTCAATATTTTACTGGTGTACCTAGCCCAGTAAAACATCCAGAAAAAACTGACATGGTAATTTTCCGTGAAAATACTGAAGACATTTACGCAGGCATAGAATGGGCAGCTGGTACAGACGAAGTGAAAAAAGTCATCGACTTTTTAAGTGACATGGGCGTACGTAAGAAAATTCGCTTCCCTGAATGCTCAGCGATAGGCATTAAACCTGTATCAATCGACGGCAGCAAACGTCTTATTCGCAAAGCGATTCAATACGCTATTGATAACAATAGAAAATCCGTGACGATTACCCACAAAGGCAATATCATGAAGTTCACAGAAGGTGGCTTCAGAGATTGGGGTTATGAAATTGCTAAAGAAGAGTTCGG
>CAZAHP010000158.1:0-5036 GCA_964484985.1 uncultured Methylophilaceae bacterium | reverse complement strand
AAACGGGGATTTGAGAGCCAACATCAAACATCATGATGTCTTGAGAGCGCCCAATCACGTAGCTGGTAAGGCCAAGCATAATCAAGACCCAACCAACTAGAGGTCTAGTGACAGCAGTGGCCTGATAGACTAAAAACTCACGCTTTTGCCAAGCGAGATAAACAACCACCATAAGCACTATAGGACCGTGTGCTTGGTCAGAATAAATCCAAAGGTTTTTACTTAATGCATCATAAGTTGGAATATATAGTGCTAACACACCTAGGATAATAGGAAACCATCTACTTAAATGGTTTAACAATTCGTCTTTAGCTGAATTTTTAAGCACCTTAATCAACTAAATCTCCTGAAAAACACTACCAACAACTGTTGCACCAGTCGTCGTCATCAGTGTATTCAGCTCCTCTACGTCATTTAGCATCGTGTAATCTTTACGCGCCACAATAACCGTAGCCTTTACTTTTGAGATAACTGTTAACAAGTCTGAGCCTAGGCTTAGAGGCGATGTATCAACCAATATAACGTCATAGACATTTTCCAAATCTGCCAACAATTCACTGAATCCTGATTTACTTAACAACTCTTGAGGATTGGGAACTTCAGTGCCCGCAGCAAGAATTGATAAATTAGGCAACTGCTTATGGCGACTTAACTCATAACTGCCTTGCCTATTTGCCAAAATGTTAGACAAACCGACTTTAGTCTCTATTCCAAATAGCTTGTGCTGCTCAGGTTTACGTAAATTTGCATCAATCAATAGTGTTTTTTTATTTAATTGAGAGAAAACAATCGCTAAATTTGCAATCAGTTGACTGGCTCCATCCTCAGGGCTTACTGAAGATATCGCTAAAGTTTTATGACCTTGCTCAAACCAGCGAATTAAAAGTTGTCCTCTTAAACTTCTTAGTTTTTCAACTTGTGCAGAAAATGGCATATGAGCCGCAGCCAACAATGGACTAATCTTTTGATCAAGCTCATGCATATAGGAATAATCAAATTGCTGCGACAACACTTTTCGCAAGTCACTATCTTTAATTAAGCCTAGTTGTTTCGCAGCCTCGCCAAAGAGAATATTTTTCTCTTTTTGTAATGTTAGTATTCTCTCCACATCTAATGGTTTAAGCTTTGCATGCTCTATAAGCGCCTCACCCATTCTTTGAGATTGAGGTAAGGTAGCGCCATCTTGCTGAGTTTGATTTTGTATAGAATCCATTAGCCGCTCATTTCGAAAGAGTTTGCAGTTCAGAGAAGTTTCTCTTTGATTTTTGCATATTCAGTTTTTGTTTTATCACCCTGACAAATTCACTCCACCTACTTGATGAATTGGTCAGCTCAGCCAAAACAGTTAGACCCAGAGTTTTTTGCAAGTCTTCAGCGCATCTCACTCGTCTATCTATCATTTCTAAAACCAATGATGAGATGATGGCAAGTATTCCACCCAATATGAATGAAAGAATGACATTTCTAGTCAGTTTAGGTCCTGATGGTTTTAAAGGCGGGGTTGCTGGATTCAATATCACCACATCAGTTTGACTCGACTGACCTTCTAAATTAGTTTGCCCAAGTCGCTGCATCGCCACATCATAAACACGCTGCGCTCCTTCAACTTCACGCATCAATACAGAAATTTCATCATGCTCATTTTTCAGTTTTAATACACGCTCTTTTTGTTGTGCGAGAGCCGCCTCAATCTCACTTTCTCTTTGCATAGAAACCCTAGCGGTTTGCCCAACAGATTGGCTAGTTTTAGCGGTTTCAACTTCAATAAGTCGTCGTAAATTATTGACATCAGCCTCTGCAGACAAGTATTGAGGATGGTTGCGGCCCAGTCTCTGACCTACGTCATTTAGTCTGGCTTGCGATTGTGCTAATTGAGACTTTAGGTTCTGTATCAAGCCATTCGCCAAGATTTCTGGCGACTCATCTGCTATCCCTTTCCGCAATTGCGACTCACGTGAAGAGCTATCATATGTTTGCGCTTGTGCCTGCACCAACTGACTAGATAACTCAGCCAACCGCGCGGATTCTGTATCTAAGCGCTCATCTGCAAATGCAATTTCATGCTCTTTTTGATACTCAGACAATCTCTCTTGAGCCTTCTCTATATTTTGACGAAGAGTTTTAATTTGTTGATCAAAATACACTGAGGCTTGTTTAGCTGGTTCGGTTTTAATTTGCAAATTGGTATTGATATAGGCTTCGGCGTAGGCGTTTGCTAATGTCGCTGCAAACTTAGGATCTGCCCCCTGATAG
Organism: uncultured Methylophilaceae bacterium; assembly: GCA_964484985.1. GTDB lineage: Bacteria > Pseudomonadota > Gammaproteobacteria > Burkholderiales > Methylophilaceae > CAZAHP01. The sequence continues at coordinate 2,783 of CAZAHP010000158.1, read as the reverse complement.
CTAATCTCAACCAAATTAGTTTGACGGGCTGGTTGCACACTTAAATTTGACAACAAGGAATCAGCAAACCAATCACGAATATCACCTTCGCCTTTTGTCGCACTTTCAAATTGTTTTTTTGCTACTGGATTATTGACAATACCAAGCTTATCAACCACCTTAAGCGAAACATTTCGGCTCTGAATAATAGCTTCTTGAGTTGCCATATATCCAGGCATCAGTGAAGAGGGCATAGAGTAGCCTGTTACTGGGTCTGAGCCTTTTGCATTAATAAGCAAAGACACTGTAGCCGTGTAAGTTTTAGGAAGCAAAATACTCACAACCGCAGTCACCAACACCGTGATTGCAAGCACCCACAAGGCAATCCATTTTCTAGCTAAAACAATTGAAATCAGTTGAGAAAAACTCATATAAACCTAATGAAAGTTAAAAAGACAGTGCCTAAAATAGGCTTTCCCTAACGTATAAAATATCGCCTGCTAGTAATTCATCGGCAGCATGTGCATCCATCACTTTGAGTTCTTTACCTATTTGGCGTTTGATTTTCATGCCACTCTCGGTGCCTCGACCAGTCAGGCCCCCGCCAACAGACAATGCTTGCGCAACAGTCATATTGCGCTCCAATCTAAACGAACCTGGGCGCTGCACTTCACCATAAACATAAAAAACAGGAGCTCTTGGCACATAAATAGAGTCTCCATCAGCCAAATCAATGTTAGCTGCGGTGTCTCCAGTTTTAAACATCAAATCAACATCAATTTCTTGCTTAAGTTGGACTCCGTCACGCTTAGTCATCACCACTACAGTGTCTGAACCTCCAGGAGCAACACCTCCTGCCTGCGAGAGAAAGTCGAGCACAGTTCGCACGCCTCCAGTAATAGAATACTTACCAGGACGCCCGACTTGACCAAGCACAGAAACTTCACGACCACCAACAAATACAATATCGTCACTGTTAATGATGGGATTGCTTGCAGAGTCTGCATGCTTAAGCAACGCTCTTAAGTCATATGCTTGCTTTGACACCTGACCATTATTCTCACGAATAATAGTCACAATGTCCGAGCCGTTGGTCGTAGGGCCTCCAGCCAATGCGAGGACATCTGAAAGTTTGCTTGGCTTATCTAAAGCATACTTACCAGCTTTATAGACATCACCCAAAACTGAGATTGAGTGGCTTTGAAACTGCACGACCACCAAGTTGACTTGGGCATTCTTAACAAAACCACTCTGCTCGAGCAAACCTGCTATCTTTCTCTCTGCCTGCGCGGGGCTTAAGCCACCTAGGTGCACTTCACCTATTAATGGAAAGTTAATTTCCCCCTGAGCTGACAACCTTACCTCAGTCGTCATATCTGGGCTGCTATAGACCATGATTCGAACCAAATCTCCTGAGCCTAATATGTACTCCTTAGCGGCAATAGCGTTCTTTGCCGGGTCAACATCAGCAGCCATGGAAAAATGGCCATTCAACAGCATAAAAAATAAAACAATTACCCTAAGCATGTCTTAACCTTAATTAATTATTTTGAGCAGTATCAAACACTACAAACCAGACAAACCTTTGGCCAAGCTCGCCTCATCTTTGGCTGCAGACTGAGAAGTAGCATCCGCACTTGGAGCCTGCGCAGCAGGTTCAACCGATGTAGGCTGCTCTTCTACCGCAGCCTTAGGTGAGGGTTCTGGGCTATTTGTTTTCATATCAGCAAAATCGCCTACATACTCAATTTTCGCTTTGGCTTTGAGGCTATCCATTTCACTTTTGGCCAACTTAGCTTTATTCTGATTCATAAAGTATTGCTCAATCACGGGGCCCGCTTTATCGCGCGCTATCGCTACGGTTTGCGAAGCTGCCAAATGCACAATATTTACCGTACGTGGCGTTTTAAGCACGACAAACTCACCATCTTTAAGCGGCTGCAATCTCTTCAATAAATCTAATGGCAGTTGCTCAGCAGCTCTCACATTGCTATTAGCGGTAAAGGGTAGGTCATGCTCTTTCAACCACTGTGCTACTTGATTGATACCACTCACGGCCTTCAAACCAGCCTCAATTTCACCAAACTTTTCTTGTGGCGCAGTAACAGAAAGCTCTTGCAATCTAAACACGCGACGCGCTTCAAACAGCTCAGGGTGCTCTTTATAAAAAGCATCAATCTCACTGCTAGAAGGTTTAGCCACTTTTGCCATGACCTGCTCTAGGTACGCTTGAGCTAAAATCTGTCCTTTCGATGCCTCTATTACCTGCATCACATTAGGGTCTCTATCCAAACTCGCCTCTAATGCCTTTTGCTTAAGCATCTCTTGCTCGACCAACTGTGCTAGCACTTTTTTTGCCGCTGCCTTGGCTTGCTTTTCATCCAAAGGACCTAATCTACCCATCTGCAAATTCACTTGATGAATAGAAATCTCTTTACCATTCACCTTGGCAACCACTTGTGTGGCGACTTGATGGCTAGCATCTTCCTTTTTACCTCCACACGCAGACAATGCCAGCAATGTAAATAATAAAATGATGCGTATTAATTGAGTTGCTACAGACATATCACTCTCATTTATGACTAAAGGCTGTAACTATAAGAAGAGAATGTGAACTTAATGTGTCAAAACTGCGTAATCTTCATGATGCTTTATTAAATATGCAACAATTGAGCTGCTAGGCAGTATGCTGCAATAGCCCGATAGAATAGAAATCAACTATATACCTAATTAAAAAGTATATTTAAACAGAAGATTAAAACTATTATAGGTATAGTCCAGATTGAGAATATTGGAGTCTCGCT
>CAZAHP010000157.1:0-5090 GCA_964484985.1 uncultured Methylophilaceae bacterium | reverse complement strand
GCATTAGAAGCCGCTTCAAATACTGGGGTAAAAGTCACACATGGTTCACACCAAGGTGCCCAAAAATCAACAATCACAAACGGGTTGTTCACAATAGTTTCTTTAAAATTTTCTTTATTCAGTGTAACAACTGCCATGATTTTGCCTTAAATTTTCAAATGTAAATAAAATGTAATTTTAACAGAGCTTGCGGCTTTCGTTAAGCACAAAGCTTAAGCGTTAAACCGCACAATCTACATCCCAATATCCACTTAGATTATAGGGCATCCATTTTAATTATTTTTAAGCTTAAATTGGCTTATTCCAAACACCATTAAAAAACAACTCACCCAGCGGCTTACGTTTACGCTCACCTAGCTCGCGTGCTTTTAACTCATCAGGCAAGTTGTTGGCATCTCCTTCATAGCCCACTGCAAGCATGGCCATAGGCGTGTATTGTGCGGGGATTGCAAATACTTCTCGCGTTTTGTCGCCATTAAAACCACCCATCTGGTGAGTAACCAGGCCCATACTGGCTGCCTGCAAGCTCAAGTTTTCAACAGCGGCGCCTGTGTCATACTGCGCCCAGCGGTTGGGGCTTTGGTTGTGGCTAAATAATGTATCTGCGCATGCCAATATCAACACAGGTACGTCTTTCACCCAAGTTTGATTATTCGGCACAATGCAATCAAACGCTTGTTGCCACGCGGCAGCATCTTGCGCTTTGTTCCATACAATAAAACGCCAAGGTTGGTCACCAAAGCAGCTTGGTGCCCAACGTGCAGCTTCTAGCAAGGCAATGACTTGCTCTTGAGTAACAGATTTACTAGCATCAAAAGCACGAGGGCTCCAACGTTTAGCGATGATTTCATGAATTGGTGTTTGTGTGATGGCTGGGTTTTGCATAATTAGGCTCTCAATTAAAGTCTAGGCTTTCATGAATGGATAGTCAGTATAACCTTGCTCACTACCACCGTAGAAGGTATTGCTATCCGCTTGATTGAGTGGTGCATCGGCTCTAAAACGCTCGACCAAATCAGGGTTGGCAATAAAGGGAACGCCATAGGCTACACAATCCGCATGACCACTGGCAACGACATTATTGCCGCGCGCTTTGTCGTAGCTTAGGTTTGCCATGTATTGGCCTTTAAAGAGCTTACGGAAAGATTCAAAATCAAATGGGTCTGCAATACCACCACCGTGTATGCCGCCTTCTACCGCGTGTAGATAAGCTAAATTAAATACATTCAGCGCCTCTGCAACATAATTAAATAGCGCTTGCGGGTTACTGTCTTTCATGTCGTTAAAAGGGTTCACAGGTGATAAGCGTACACCTACTTTATCTGAACCAATCACATCCACTACAGCTTTGGTGACCTCCATCAATAAGCGGGCGCGATTCTCAAAACTGCCACCATAGTTATCAGTGCGTTTATTGCTGCCGTCACGTAAAAACTGGTCTAACAAATAGCCGTTAGCAGCATGTATCTCTACTCCATCAAAACCCGCTGCGATGGCGCATTTGGTGGCATGTACGTAATCTTGCACGATGGCAGGCAACTCGCTAGCATCTAATGCGCGAGGCTCTACATAATCGACCAAACCTTGGTAGGTAAATGCTTTGCCTGCTGGGGTGATGGCTGAAGGCGCAACAGGTTGTGCGCCGTTTGGCAACAAGCTAGGGTGGGAAATACGTCCTACATGCCAAAGTTGAATCACGACTTTACCGCCTTTAGCATGTACAGCATCGGTGACTAATTTCCAGCCTGCGATTTGTGCGTCGTTGTAAATGCCGGGCAGTGCTGGGTAGCCATGCGCCATGGCAGAAATAGGAGTTGCTTCTGTAACGATTAAGCCAGCACTCGCTCGCTGCTCATAGTACTTGGCGTTTAATGCTTGCGGCACACCGCCCTCACCTGCTCTGTTTCTGGTAAGTGGTGCCATGACGATGCGATTTTTTAATGCAATACTACCGAGTGTTACGGGTGAAAATAAATCTGTGCTCATTACATACTCCCAACTCAAGTTGAACTCTGATTTTCCACTAGGCGATTGATTAGCTATTTGATCATTTCAAGTCCTAATGGAAAATCAGGGTTATAAATTATTTTGCTTTTACGCCTTCAATCAATAGTACCACTTCAATGTCATCCCCTACTGGTGCGCCTGCTTTTTTCATCCAACCAAAACCGTAATCAGAGGCTTTAATCGTAGTTTTAGCTTCAAAACCAGAGCGCTCGCCTCCCCATGGGTCTGTACCAAAACCTAATACGGTAAATGGTAGCGTGATTGTTTTGGTAACACCATGCATTGTGAATTTACCTGTCATCTCACCAGCAGTGTTGCTTTTAGCGACAATTTTCTCACTGACAAAGGTAATTTCACCAAAGTTTACTGCATCTAAGTATTCTGGCTTTTGAATGTGCTCATTACGTTTGGCAAGACCAGTATTCACACTTGCCACTTTAATCACAGCCTTCACCTGTGAGTTGCTCAGATTTTCACGGTCAATTTTTATAACACCTGTCACATCATTAAAGCTGCCAGAAGTTTTAGAAACAACGTGGCGAATTGAAAAGTTTGCAAAGCTATGGCCTGCATCGATGTCATAAGTTTCAGTTGCGGCGAAGCTCATGCTCGAGTAAGCCAATGCGATTAAACATACTAATTTTTTCATATTAAATTCCTTCTTATTAAACTAAAAATAAAGCCAATCATTACGGCAAATCAAACAGCAAAAGTTCTGTATTCTCTATTGCTAACAACTCCAGTTCGTCGTTCGCCTCTAGCATTAAAGCATCACCACTTACATAAGAGACTCCATCTACAGAAACACTCCCTTTTGCCACTTGCACGTAAGCCAGACGACTTGCTGGTAATGCGACTGACAAGGTGCTGCCTTGTTTGAGTTGCGATGCATAGATATTGACATCTTGGTTGATTGTAACTGAGCCATCATGACCGTTTGGTGACACAACTAAACACCAACGGTTTTCTTTTTGCTCAACAGCAAAACGCTTTTCTTCATAGCTGGGTGTTAAGTTAATTTGTGCGGGTTTAATCCATATTTGCAATAAATGTACAGGCTTATCACTTGAAGCATTAAACTCACTATGTCTAATACCCGTACCAGCCGTCATGCGCTGCACATCGCCCGCAACTATCACCGAACTATTACCCATACTATCTTGATGGCGTAGCTCACCCGACAATATATAAGTAATGATTTCCATATCACGATGCGGGTGCATGCCAAAACCCGTACCGCCAGCCACAACATCTTCATTGATTACTCGCAAGACAGAATAGTTCATATGTTCTGGGTCATAATACTCAGCAAACGAAAAAGAATGGTAACTGTCTAACCAGCCATGATTAACATGACCTCGTTCTTGCGATTTACGTATCTTTAGCATATAGTCTTATTCAAACTCCTTGAATTTATTTAGCCATGTTATACATAGATCTATTAGATTGATAGCAAATAATTTTGTGGATTATGTTCAAAAATTTTGATGAATAAAAATGGCAATTAAATTATCAATTGAAGCACTAGAGGTTGTCGATGCCATTGCTCGAAAAGGCAGTTTTGCCGCAGCAGCGGAGTCACTTTTCCGCGTGCCATCCGCGCTCACATACACAATACGCAAACTTGAAGAAGACTTAGGTGTTACACTTTTTGACAGAAGCGGCCACCGCGCCACTCTCACGGAAGCTGGCACTGAGCTGCTCAAAGAAGGACGCTATTTACTCGAGGCAGCACAAACGATAGAGTCACGCGTCAAACGTGTGGCAACAGGTGTTGAAACGGATATAGGCATCGCCATCAGCGACCTATTCAAAAACGAAGCAGTTTACAAGGTATTAAATGACTTTTACGCACAAGGCTTTGGCACCCGTGTAAAGCTTATGCGAGAAGTGTTTGGGGGTAGCTGGGACGCATTAACTTCAGGTCGAGCAGACATATCTATTGGAGCACCTGGAGAAGCCCCCGCTGGCGGTGGCTTCTCAACCAAGCTGATTGGTCATTTAGACTTTGTTTTTGCCGTATCGCCACAACACCCCCTTGCAAAACTAACCGAACCCTTAAACGATAAAGACATTATTCAATACAGATCAATCGCTGCGGCTGACAGCTCGCGCAATCTGCCACCCCGCACATCTGGCATACTCTCAGGGCAAGACGTACTCACTGTAGCAGATATGCATAGCAAGCTAGAAGCCCATATCTTCGGTTTGGGGGTTGGATATTTACCCAAAAATCTTGCAACAAAGTTTGCAGCACAAGGTCAATTGGTCATTAAGCAAGTGGCTGAACCCAAAACGCTAGCCCCAACATTTTTAGCTTGGCGCAATCACCAATCCAACATGGGTAAGGCTCAGCAGTGGTTACTTAAAAAATTTGAGCAACTAACACTAGATGAACTCTTAATGTAATGCCAGAATAGCGTCACCTTCTTTTTCAAGATAGAAAGCAATTTATGACATCAGACCACTTTCCGCAAGAAATGACCAAAATTAGCCAATTTGTCATTAAAAGCATGCGCTGGCTAGATGGCTTTGCTCACATTATCATAGGTCTATCTCTAGCAACTGCGGTGTTAATGTTTACATGGTTGTTTTTTCAAGATGTAAGAATAGCCGCAAACCAACACAATTTAGTACACGGCTTTTTACATGCCTTAGGCACTTTGATGTTGCTATGGTCTATCTCTGCGCTGATTACGGCTGAAATACGATATTTACAACTGGGCAGATTAGAAGTAGAAACTTTTGTCGAAGTCGCTATGGTAGTGATTTTACGTAAACTGATTGTCATGCCTGTGCAAGACATTATGCCAGCAACCGATGAAATAGCGATGTGGGTAGGCTCTGCGCTCATGCTAGGTATTTTATTTGTATTAGTGCGCTGGGGCAGAAAGAAATTTGCTGATTAAAAACAAGAGCGCTTAATAATATAAGGGCGCTTCTATAAATTCAAATTACTAACCGCTAGGGTCATCACCACCAAACTAAGCCGCTAAAGCGGCAAGGTTGGTGCGATAAGCCAGACAAGGCGCGATTAAAAAATTTGGACGCCGCATATAGTGGATATGTAAGGAGAAATTTTT
>CAZAHP010000156.1:2643-5168 GCA_964484985.1 uncultured Methylophilaceae bacterium | reverse complement strand
CCATTCATCACCGAAAGCACCACAATCAAAGCCGCCACACCAAGGCCTATGCCTATCATCGAGGTTAAGGAGATAAATGAAATAAAATGATTTTTTTGGTTTAAACGCCCACGTGCGCGGGTATAACGCAAACCAACAAATAACTCGAAAGGTAAATTCATAGCGCAGAATGTTAGCAGAATTAAGAAGATAAAGGGTTAGTGCTAAGAATTTAATCCAGCTAAAAATGGCGAATTACTGTTTTAGCTCCTCAGCCAACTGCATGACACTCATCGCGTAAAAACTGCTTTGGTTATATCTTGTAATGACATAAAAATTGTTAAACCCAAGCCAATAATCTGGTGTTTGGTTAGGAGTAACCAGTGGAATTAGTGCAAAGTTCAGTGTGCTGTCAAATGCCCGCTCAGTCGAGTATTTTAGATTTTTAAAATCCTCAGTAGTCAGCGCTGGCAAAATACTTTCCGTCCATTCTTCAGGTACAGCATCTTTAAAACTTACAGGCACGGCAATAGGCTCACCTGTTTTCCATCCATAAAACTGAAAATAGCGCGCTACACTTCCTATGGCATCCACAGGGCTATTGCGTAAGTCAACTTTGCCGTCTCCATCAAAATCGACAGCTAATTGACGTACATTGGTAGGCATAAACTGTGGTAAACCAATTGCGCCAGCATATGAACCGAGCACAGAAAAATAGGGAATCTCTTGCTCGCGCGCAAACAGTAAAAACTGCTCTAACTCGCCTTTAAAGTATTCGGCGCGGCGTGGGTAATCAAATGCCAAGGTAGTCAGTGCATCAACAATTCGGTATTTTCCTGTATTTTGTCCATATACCGTTTCCACACCGATAATTGAGGCAATAATCTCTTCTGGCACACCGTAAGTTTCACGTGCACGCTTAAGCTCACTAGCGTATTGCAGCATAAACTGTTGACCGCGTTTAATTCGTATCTGGTTAATAAAGCGAGGTCTATAGCGCTGCCATGAACGCACACCAGCGTTTGCGGGTGGGTCCATCGCCTTTACTACCGAAGGCTGAAACTTGGCATTCGCAAAAACTTCTAAAAGCTCTTCTCGCTTAAAACCGTGTTGCGTCACCATATCATCTACAAACGCTATTACTTCAGCTCGTTCTTGATATGCTTGCTCCTCTGTCACGCTTGCGTCCAACCACTCAGCTGAAAAGCTTTTCACGCTAAAGAACAAAACAAAGGCACATCCTTTAGAAAAAGTGCGCGCATTCAAAAAAATATTAAAGGTTTTTTTAAGCATTGCTAATTATCAGGCGAACCCTGTTAAAATTACAATATGTTTACAGGAATTATTCAGGCCGTAGGCCAAATTGAAAAAATTACTCCGATAGAAAAAGACGTCAGGCTCACTATCGCAGCTAATCAACTTAACATGGGCGACGTCGGTCTTGGCGATAGCATTGCCGTCAATGGCGTGTGCTTAACGGTAATTAACTTTAGCAAAACACATTTTGAAGTTCATGTTTCTAAAGAGTCTTTGTCATGCACAGTGGGCCTCAACCAACTACATGCGGTGAATTTAGAAAAAGCACTGTTGTTTAGTGACCGTATCGGCGGGCACCTAGTCACTGGTCATGTCGATGGTGTTGGCACAGTGACTCAGTTTGAAAAAGCAGGCGATTGCGTGATTCTATCTGTCAAAGCCCCGCATGAACTATCTCGCCTTATTGCCACAAAAGGCTCTATTACCATTGATGGTGTCAGCCTTACGGTCAACAACATTGCGCAAGATACTTTTAGCGTTAATCTAATCCCGCATACGCTAGCCTGCACTACCTTTCAACACTTCTCAGTAGGCCGCCTTGTCAACTTAGAGGTTGACCTTATCGCGCGCTATGTAGACCGTGTCAAAGAATGGATAGCTGAAGGCTTAACCCCTTAATTATTAATCACTCCTATGCCTGCTATTAGCCCAATTACAGAAATTATTAACGAAATCCGCCTAGGTCGCATGGTCGTCTTGGTCGATGAAGAAGACCGCGAAAACGAAGGTGACTTAGTTTTAGCCGCACAATTCACAACGCCAGAACATATTAACTTTATGGCAAAGTTCGGGCGTGGGCTCATATGCCTCACGCTCACTGAAGCTCGCTGCAAGCAACTAAACCTACCTTCTATGGTAGAAAAAAATGGCTCTAGCATGCGCACCAACTTTACCGTGTCAATTGAAGCAGCTGCAGGCGTGACCACTGGCATTTCAGCAGCTGACCGTGCGCACACCATCAAAACCGCTGTTGCCAAAAATGCCACGGCTAGGGATATTGTCAGCCCTGGTCATATCTTCCCTCTCGCTTCTGAAAATGGCGGTGTATTAGTACGTGCAGGCCACACCGAGGCGGGTTGCGACCTTGCAGCATTAGCGGGCTTAGAGCCAGCGTCTGTGATCTGCGAAATTCTTAAAGACGACGGCAGTATGGCGCGCCTACCAGACTTAATTGAATTTGCGCATGAACACGGCATTAAAATTGGCACAATCGCCGATTTAATCCACTA
>CAZAHP010000156.1:0-2543 GCA_964484985.1 uncultured Methylophilaceae bacterium | reverse complement strand
ATGCTGCATCGCAACGAAACAGGCTCCGAATTAGTCGAGCGTATTCAAAATGCAGATGAACCCATACGCCCAAAGCAAGACCTGAGAAATTACGGGATAGGCTCACAAATTCTGCTCGATTTAGGCGTACGTAAAATGAAGCTGATGGCCACCCCTAGAAAAATGCCCAGCATGGTGGGGTTTGGCCTAGAGGTCACGGGCTACTTTTCAGCACCTAGCGAATAAACTACAAGACCTAGCCGAGGTCTTAATAATGAAATAAAGAACAAATTATGAGAGAATACCGCTTGTGGAAAACGTAAATCTCACTGGTCACTTTTTGATTGCTATGCCAGCAATGCAAGACCCTTACTTTTCAAAATCTGTCACCTATATCTGCGAGCACAATAGCGAAGGCGCAATGGGTGTAGTCATTAACCGCCCCATTGATATGCGGCTTGACTCACTCTTTGAGCAAATCAAGCTCGATATTAAAACTCACCCGCTTGCTTCAAAAGCCGTGCACTTTGGCGGCCCCGTACAAATCGAACGCGGCTTTGTACTGCATCAACCAAAAGGTGATTGGAACTCTACTATTGCAGTGAGTGGCGATACCGCACTCACCACATCAAAAGATATACTAGAAGCAGTTGCCAATGGCGAAGGCCCTGAAAAAATCCTCATCACACTTGGCTACGCAGGCTGGGGAGCGGGACAACTAGAAGAAGAGATGTCCAGAAATGCTTGGCTTTCAGTAAAAGCCACTGATGAAGTCATTTTTGACCTGCCTAGCGAGAAAAAACTTAACGCGGCCATGAGCCTACTTGGCATTGATTTTGGTAGCCTGTCAGATGAGGCTGGGCATGCTTAAAGCTGCGCCACAGATTATCAACAACGATAAAACCATACAGTTTAAACAACAAGGTTGCGTGCTTGCTTTTGATTTTGGCGAAAAACGCATAGGCGTGGCGATGGGCGAGCATTTATTAGGCATTGCACACCCACTCACCACCATAGAAACTGAAGCTAACGAGGAACGCTTTAAGCAAATTGAAGCGCTTATTGCAGAATGGAAACCTAGCGTTTTAGTCGTAGGGTTACCACTCAGCGTCGAAGGCGAAGAACATGAAACCACCCTACTCTGCAAAAAATTCGCACGTAGATTAGATGGGCGTTTTGCGCTACCTGTAGTGATGGTAGATGAACGTTACAGCTCAGCTGAGGCCAGCCTTAGCCTCAGCAAAATGGGCGTGAGTGCGCGTAAACAAAAACCCATGCTAGATGCGGTAGCCGCACAGCATATTTTACAATCTTACTTTGATAACCTGTCATGAATTTACCAGACGCAGAAGAACTACTGACTGTACTAGCTCAAAAGCTGAAGCCACTGATTAAACCCAATACCGCATTAGTGGGCATCCACAGCGGTGGCGCTTGGTTAATGGAACGTTTAGTCCCACTTTTGGGCAACATCCCCCATGGCATTTTAGACGTCTCTTTTTATCGTGATGACTTTGCAAGCCGCGGCTTACATAAAGAAAGCCGCCCCTCTCAAATTCCTTTTGATGTAGAAGGCTGCGATATTATTTTGGTGGATGATGTGTTTTTTACAGGACGCACCACGCGCGCTGCCATGAACGAGCTGTTTGATTACGGTCGCCCTGCGAGCATCAGCTTGGCAGTTTTAGTCGACCGTGGTGGTCGCGAGCTCCCCATAGTGCCGCAAGTCAGTGCTTTAAATATCGCATTGGCCGCCAATCAAAATTTACAACTATTACGCCATGATGATGGCCGTTTTTATCTTAAGCTGGAAGAAAACGCCTAATGAATAATCCGCAACTCACCAAAGACGGCAAGCTCAAGCACCTACTATCGATTGAGGGATTACCCAAGAAAATCCTAAATGAAATTTTAGATACCGCAGAATCATTCATTGGCGTTGCCGAACGCGAAGTCAAAAAAGTACCTTTGCTGCGTGGCAAAACCGTATGTAATATGTTTTTTGAGAACAGCACGCGCACACGTACCACCTTTGAAATTGCAGCTAAACGACTTTCTGCTGACGTGCTCAACCTGAATGTAAGCACATCATCGCAATCTAAAGGCGAAACCATACTCGACACCATAGACAACCTCATCGCCATGCATGCTGATATGTTTGTGGTGCGCCACTCGCAGTCAGGTGCTGCGCATTTAATCGCGCAGCACGTAGCACCGCATATTCATGTGATTAATGCAGGCGATGGTCGCCATGCCCACCCTACGCAGGGCTTGCTCGACGTATTCACCATACGCCACTTCAAACCTGAAATGCACAATCTGCGCGTTGCGATTGTGGGTGACGTATTGCACTCACGTGTAGCGAGGTCAGAAATACATGCGCTCACCACGCTTGGCGTACCAGAAATACGAGTGATTGCACCTAAAACCTTGCTACCTGAACATGTTGAAAAACTCGGTGTTCAGGTTTACCACGACATGCGTGAAGGTTTAAAAGATGTAGACGTGGTGATGATGCTAAGACTACAAAACGAGCGCATGAGCGGGGCGATGTTACCCAGCGC
>CAZAHP010000155.1:0-5183 GCA_964484985.1 uncultured Methylophilaceae bacterium | reverse complement strand
GTGATGCGGTCTTGTAGGTGATAGTTGGCGATATTGATGTTGCACACGTCAATGGCATCGGGTGAAATATCCACCACGTCTATCATTGCATTGGGGAAGGCATCCGCGAGCAGAACACCCAAGCAGCCACTGCCAGTGCAGATGTCAGCGGCGCTTTCTATCATTTCTGGGTAGTCTATCCACGGTGCAAGGCTATTTTCAAGTAACTCTGCAATAAATGAACGCGGCACAATGACACGCTCATCCACATAGAATTTATAGCCTTTTAGCCAAGCTTCATTGACTAAGTATGCGGTTGGAATATGTTGTTGTGTACGCTTTTCTATCAAGATAGATAAATGCATGCGTTCTGCATCTGTGAGCTTGGCATCTAAAAAGTTATTGAGTGTGTCTAGTGGCAAATGTAAGGCGCTCATGATGAGCCAAACCGCCTCATCATAGCTATTGTCTGTGCCATGGCCGTAAAAAATGTCAGATGCTTCAAACTGACTCACGCTATAGCGTAGCCAGTCACGAATGGTAAGGAGTTGAGATGTCATTGGGTGAGTAAGTGTTTCATAGTCAGTTTATAAGTGTCTTTGAGCGGCTCAATATCTGCCACACCAACGCATTCGTTGAGTTTGTGTATAGTGGCGTTGAGTGGGCCAAACTCGATGACTTGTTTGCAGATGTCTGCAATGAAGCGTCCATCAGAAGTGCCGCCAGTGGTTGATAGCTCAGGTGTCACGCCGTAGCAGGTTTCAATGGCGGAGCTAATCGCTTCAACTAGGTTGCCACGTGGGGTTATGTAAGACTGTGAGTGTTCCCAATCAAGGTCGTAATCGAGTTGATGCTTATCTAAAATATGATGTACTCTTTGTTTTAAATTAGCTTCGGTGCTACCAGCGTTATTAAACTCAGGGCAGTATCTAAAGTTGAATAAAATTTCTACTTCTCCAGGCACTACATTAGTTGCACCTGTGCCGCCATTCATATTGCTAATTTGCCAACTGGTTGGGGGGAAGTACTCATTGCCATTGTCCCAAACAGTTTCAACCATGTCTTTAATCGCTGGTGCCACCATATGAATAGGATTTTTAACAAGATGAGGGTAGGCGATATGGCCTTGTACACCTTTAACAGTGAGTTTGCCTGAGAGTGAACCACGCCTGCCATTTTTAATCATGTCGCCAACAACCTTATTGCTAGTAGGCTCGCCTACGATGCAATAATCAAAATGTTCACCACGAGCTTTTAAAGCTTCTACTACTTTAACCGTACCATCAATCGCAATACCTTCTTCATCTGAGGTAATCAAAAGACCAATAGAGCCATTGTGGTCAGGATTTTCTGCAATAAACTCTTCAATAGAGGTGATAAAGGCCGCACATGAGGTTTTCATATCCGCTGCGCCACGACCATAGAGCATGCCATCCTTAATGGTGGGTACAAAAGGTGGTGTGTGCCATTTATCAACAGGGCCAGTAGGCACTACGTCAGTATGGCCAGCAAATACGATTAAGGGGCTAGTATTGCCTTTGCGGGCATAGAAGTTATCGACATTGCCAAAACGCATGCGCTCAATTTTAAAGCCTAAGGGCTCTAGGCGTGAAATCATGAGCTCTTGGCAGCCTGCATCCTCTGGCGTATTAGATTGTCTAGCGATTAAATCTTTTGCGAGTTCTAAGGTTTTACTCATGGCTTATCCTAAAAATAGGGCGGTGTAACTGGTTTCATCAAAACCAAGGTGTAGAATTTTTCCGTCTTGTTCTAGCACTGGGCGCTTAATTACGGAGGTTTTAGCTAGCATGAGTGGATGTGCCGAAGTGCTATCCACGATGCTAGATTTTTCAGCATCCGATAGATTGCGCCATGTCATGCCTGCGCGATTAATCAGCTTCTCCCAAGGTTGCTGTGCTAGCCATGCAGTTGCAGTGGTGCTGTCTAGACCTTGCTTTTTAAAATCATGGAACTCATATTGAACGCCATGTTGGTCTAGCCAAGCTCGTGCTTTTTTTACTGTATTGCAATTGGGGATGCCGTAAAGTTTCATACGCTTTGATTCAAATCTAAAGCTTGATTCTATCAGGGCTGACGCTTTATTTAAATGTAAATGCGTTATTAAGGTCGTTAGCCTTAGCATCGCGTTCAGTAAGCGGAGCTAAACCAAAGCGATTTTCTATAAATTTTAAAATCGAAGTGGTCTCATACTCAGTCTTATCAACAAAGCCTTTTTTTGCATAAGGTGAAATGATGAGGGTAGGTACTCTGCTACCTAGGCCCCAACGGTCTTTTTCTGGCGGAGCTACATGGTCCCAAAATCCACCATTTTCATCATAAGTCACAATCACAGCAGTTTCGTGCCAATCTGGGCTTTTTTCTATGCGAGCTAACAAGTCGGCGATATGTTTTTCACCGGCCATAATGTTGGTATAACCAGGGTGCTCATTCAAGCGACCAATAGGTTTATAAAACGACACAGCAGGTAATGTGCCTGTGTCTATTGCTTTGAGAAAATCTTTTTCATCTTTTAAATGCTGTTCGCGTCCTGGGCTACGCTCACCATAATGATTGAAGTAGACAAATGGCTGATGATGGTATTGGAATGAGGGGTCAGCATTATCGCTTATTGCGTCGTTCCAGCCACCAGAAAACCATGCCCATGAGATATTTTTGTCGGAGAGGCGGTCACCTATCGTAGGCATGCTTTGCGGAGGAAGTCTTTTGTATATCTTTGTACCTTTTGGGAAGGGTTTGGAGGCAGGAAGCAGCGTATTGACTGCATAGCCATCATCCGTGACTGCACCGTCTTGCGTGAGGTTGCCATGCTCATCTAGTTTGATGCGTAAACTGCTAGGCGCGTGCTCATATTTAGGGGTGCAAGCGCATATCAGCCACATATGATTTAGAAATGAACCACCATAAGCGCTTTGAAAAAAGTGGTCTGCTAAGGTGTATTTTTTTGCGTATTCCCACAACGGCAATTTACTGCCATCGTAATAGCCCATGGTTAGACCACCTGCATCAGAAATAGAGGCGAATCTATCATTTTTGCCATGATTAATCTGGGCTTTATGTTGGTAGAAACGATGGACTAAATCACTGGTGTTTCCCGCAGCGGGCACATATTTATCTATCGCAAAGGGTTCGTTTGGAAGATCTTCAGGAAATCTAGCATCGACACTAACAGGTTTTGTTGCTGTGTTCATTACTGCAGGTAAGGTAGCATACGCATTGCCTTGTGCATCGACTTGAGGCGGTGAGTTTTTAGCTTGTTCTAAGCCCTCAGCATTTGGAAAAGTGCCATATAAATTGTCAAACCCATGGTTTTCAAGGTAAATGACAATGATATGCTGAATTTTCTCTGCGCCTGAGGCGTCTCGCCCACCACTCGCATGAGCATTGATGGAGAGTAATGAAATGAGTAGGGTAATGAAAAATCGCATGGCGGACTCCTTTGAGCAGAGTTTACCATGCGATTAGTGGTTTTTTGACTAAATTTTAAATGCCGCGTAACAGTTCGTTAATACCAACTTTACCCAGTGTTTTTTCGTCCACTTTTTTAACAATTACGGCGCAGTACAGGCTGTAACTGCCATCTTTAGAAGGTAAGTTGCCTGAAACCACTACTGAACCAGCTGGAACACGACCATAGGTCACTGAGCCTGTTTCACGGTCATAAATTTTGGTAGATTGACCAATATATACGCCCATAGAAATGACGCAGTTATCTTCTACAACTACGCCTTCAACTACCTCAGAACGTGCACCGATGAAACAGTTGTCACCAATGATAGTAGGGCCAGCCTGCACAGGTTCTAATACGCCACCAATGCCTACACCGCCTGATAAGTGCACATTTTTACCAATTTGTGCACATGAGCCTACAGTGGCCCATGTATCTACCATCGTACCTTCGCCTACATAAGCGCCAATGTTGACATATGATGGCATGAGTACTGCATTTTTTGCGATAAATGAGCCGCGACGTACAATTGCATTAGGTACAACACGGAAGCCGCCTGCTTTGAAATCTTCTTCTGTGTAATTTGCAAACTTTGGTGGCACTTTATCAAAGTATTTAGTGACGCCATCATCCATCAACACATTTTCTTCTAGGCGGAAAGAGAGCAATACTGCTTTCTTAATCCATTGATGAGTTTCCCAGTTTTGGCTGTCGCCAATGCGGCTAGCAACGCGTAGTTTGCCAGAGTTTAGGTCTTCTAAAACACTAAACACAGCATCTTTTACTTCTTTACTAACGTTGCTGGGGTTGATGTTTGCACGGTTTTCAAAAGCTTCTTCGATAATGGCTTGCAATTGCGACATGGTAAATTTCCGAATGATAAAAATACAAAGTGAGCATTTTACTAGGAAAAGGCTTTATCTAATAGAATAAAGAGATGATTTAATCACGAAGAAGATAATGTTGATAGATATGCTCTTGCATTAATAGAGTTAAATTAGTGCTTATGACTCATTAAGCTACAAAGGATTAATGGATAATGGCAGTCTTTTCCACTGGTTTTTATCGTCATGGTTAAACCAATAAATCAGCTCTTTTGCATTGAGTGGTTTGCTAATCCAATAACCTTGAATAATATCGCATCCCATTGAAGATAGATGAGCGGCATCTTTTGCTGTTTCTACACCTTCAGCCACAAAATCTAGTTCAAAATTAGTACCCATTTCGATAATGGTACGTACGATTGCTTCATCACGAGGGGAGGTAAACATGTTGCGTACAAAAGCTTGGTCGATTTTTAATTCGTTAATAGGTAAGCGGCTTAAGTATGAGAGTGATGAGTAACCTGTACCAAAATCATCCATAGATATTTTTAAGCCCATGTCTCGTATTTGCTGGAGTGCTTCTATAGTTTGCTCAGCATCGGCCAGCATGCTGCCTTCTGTCACTTCTATAATGACTCTGTCACGTGGTACTTTCCACACGCTGAGCATGTTTGACAGTAGGCTTGAAAATTCACTTTGTATCAAGTTTTGCGGCAATATATTGACGCTCATTTTGATATCCATACCGCATTTAATAAATTCGGCAAGCTGTCTAAATGAGGTTTGAAATAACCAAGTAGTAAATTGCTCTAACAGCCCATCTCGCTCAATCAAGGTGAAAATGGAGGGGATATGTACATAGCCATCTTCAAGCTTCCATCTCAATAATGCTTCTAAACCAACGATTTTTTTTT
>CAZAHP010000154.1:0-5190 GCA_964484985.1 uncultured Methylophilaceae bacterium | reverse complement strand
GGACTGCCCATCTCTAAAGCGCACTTCGGTTTTTGCAGGGTGTACATTCACATCAACCAAGCTCGGATCTAGCTCTAAAAAGAGCACGTATGCAGGGTGTCTATCATGATGCAGCACATCTTGATAAGCCTGACGTATGGCGTGGCTAATCAGCTTATCGCGTACAAAGCGACCATTCACGTACACGTATTGCGTATCGCGGCTATTGCGGTTAAATGTAGGTTTGGCGGCCATTCCCCAAAAACCTAAGCCACCTGCATATTCATCAACCGTAATAGATTCCGCTGCAAACTCTTCGCCCAACACATCTGCAAAACGTTTAGGCGCAGGGCTTTTAGCTAAGCGCATGACCGCTTTTCCATTATGTTGCAGCATAAAGCTCACATCAGGGCGCGAGAGTGCAACACGTGTTACTGCTTCGTCACAGTGGCTGTACTCAGTTTGCTCTTGCTTTAAAAATTTACGTCTCGCAGGCGTATTGAAATATAGGTCGTTCACTTCAACTATTGTCCCCACATCTAATGCAGCGGGTTCAATAGCACTAATCTCACTGCCATCTGAGCCAATACGCCATGCATGTGCTTCATCCGCAAATTTGCTGATGAAATGTGTGCGTGAAATCGAGGCAATACTGGCCAAAGCCTCGCCACGAAAGCCCAAGCTCGCCACTTTTTCTAAATCTTCTAAGCTCGCAATTTTACTGGTGGCGTGGCGCGTAAGTGCGAGTTGTAAGTCATCTTTAGGCACGCCTTTGCCATTATCGGCAACGCGTAGCTGCTTAATACCGCCTTGCATCAGCGAGACTTGAATATCAGTGCTGCCTGCATCAAGGCTATTTTCTAGCAGCTCTTTAAGTGCAGCGGCTGGGCGTTCCACCACTTCGCCTGCGGCGATTTGGCTAATGAGTTGGTCGGGTAAAAGTTGTATGCGCATCACTGCATTTTACCTGTTTTACGATAAACTAGCGCGGATGCAATTAAGCAAAACTACAGAAACCTCCCAAGACTATGCCACCAGCTTTCATCAAGCACGGTCTATGCATAGGCATCATCATTTTTATCTTGGCCCAACCAACTCTGGCAAAACACACCATGCGATTGAAGCTTTAATTGCCGCAAAATCTGGCGTTTATCTCGCGCCACTACGCTTACTCGCCATGGAAATTCGCGACCGCTTAATGGCAGCTGGTGTACCTTGCAACCTGATTACTGGCGAAGAACGTGTGCTGGTAGCGGGTGCGCAGCACACGGCATCGACCATAGAAATGATGAACCCCAGCAAAAAAGTGGAGGTAGCGGTGATTGATGAAATTCAAATGCTGCAAGACCCCGACCGCGGAAGCGCTTGGACGGGTGCCCTCATTGGTGTGCCCGCTAGACGCGTGTTTGTATGCGGCTCAAACGCAGTGACGACGCCTTGTGTTAGGGCGATTGAGTCTTTAAACGACACTTACGAAATTACACAGCTAGTTCGCAAAACGCCATTAATTTTAGAATCAGAGAGCTTGTGCGGTAAACGCTATAACAAAGCTAAGCTCAAAAACCAATTGCAAAAAGGCGATGCGATTATCGCGTTTAGCCGCAAAGACGTTTTAACACTCTCAGCACGATTTAGAAATTGGGGTTATAGCGTCTCTAGTATTTACGGCGCGCTTTCGCCCGAAGTACGTAGAGCAGAATCAGAGCGTTTCAATAGTGGCGCGGCTGATATTTTAGTCGCCACCGATGCAATTGGTATGGGTTTAAACCTGCCGATACGCCGCGTGATATTTTCAAATATCCACAAATTTGACGGCGTTGCCTCGCGCCCATTAAACGCGACCGAGGTACGCCAAATCGCAGGCCGCGCTGGGCGTTTTGGCATCTACGATACAGGCTATGTCAACGTTTTAGAAAATGACGAACTCATACACATAGAACATATGCTCGCCACGGACGATACCTCAGACTTGGACAAACTACCGATTAACCTTAATTTTAGTCGCATTTCTGAAATCGGCGAAAAATTACACACCCGTAAAATCTCTGAAATATTAGTCTATCAGCAAGAAAGAACACGCTTTAATCACACCCTATTCGCCGCCACACCATTAAACAACCAAATTAGCCAAGCAATATTAGTCGATGAATACGCGCCCAATATGTCGCTAAAAGACAAGTATATCTTCATATGTGCGCCCATCTCCTTAAATGTGGCTTTTGAAAAAGACTATTACCTATTGTGTTTACAAAGTGTATATCAGTCACAAATCAGACACTTGCCCCCTGCCCCAACATGGCTTGAGGCAGAGAACTCTAAACACTTAGAACAAGCTGAATTACTCAGCCACAACATTAGCTTATACGCTTGGCTTAGCTTTAAGTTCCCTAAGTATTTTGTAGATATAGACCAAATTAGCTCACTCAGAAAACAAGTTAGCCTATACATCACACGCGCGCTATTAACACAGAAAGGTTATGGCGACACCACAAGAGAAATTGAGTATATAAAACGATAAAATTTAGCTGCAACAACGACACTTACATAGCCCCGCAAAAAGCAAAAAGCCCAGATTGATTACTCAAACTGGGCTTTTGCATTATCAATAATGAATATTTAGTTCATTTTGATGTGGCTCACGCGCTTACTTAGCTTTTACTTTTGCCAAGGTAGCCCATGTTTCAAGCAATGTATCAGGATTGAGTGACATCGTTTGAATGCCTTGCTCCATGAGCCATACAGCAAAATCTACATGGTCAGATGGGCCTTGACCACAAATACCTACGTACTTACCTTTGCTGTTACAGGTGCTAATCGCCATTGAAAGCAGCTTTTTAACCGCAGCATCACGCTCGTCAAAGCTATTAGCCACTAAGCTAGAGTCACGGTCTAAACCAAGCGTTAACTGAGTTAAGTCATTTGAGCCGATTGAGAAGCCATCAAAATACTCTAAGAACTCTTCAGCCAATAATGCGTTTGATGGGATTTCACACATCATAATCAAACGTAAACCGTTTTCACCACGTTTTAGGCCGTGCTCAGCTAAAATCTCAACCACAGCTTTAGCTTCAGCGACTGTACGCACAAACGGTATCATGAGTTCAATATTAGTATAACCGAGCACATCACGCGCTTTTTTCATTGCTTCACACTCAAGTGCGAAACAATCTCTAAAGTCATCTGCAATGTAACGTGCTGCGCCACGGAAGCCTAGCATTGGGTTTTCTTCAATAGGCTCAAATAAATCACCACCAATCAATTTGCGGTATTCGTTAGACTTAAAGTCTGACATACGCACAATCACTGGTTTTGGCCAGAATGCCGCGCCTAATGTTGAAACACCTTCAGTGATTTTTTCCACATAGAATGTTCTTGCATCTGCATAGCCTTCAGCACGTTTTGCTACTGCGTCGTGCAAGTTGCGTGGCACTTGGTCAAATCGCAAAATAGCTTTAGGGTGAATACCGATTAAATTATTGATAATGAACTCTAAACGAGCCAAACCAACACCACCTGATGGCAACTGTGCGAAATCAAATGCGAGTGAAGGATTACCTACATTTAGCATGAGTTTCACAGGAATCTCTGCTAGTGCTGTGCTGTTTTGTACCACTTTCTCATAAGGTAGGCGGCCGCTATACACAAAACCAGTATCGCCTTCTGCACATGAAGCTGTCACTATGTCATCTTCAACCAAAACATCAGTCGCATTACCGCAACCTACAATCGCAGGGATACCTAACTCACGCGCAATGATCGCCGCGTGGCAAGTACGACCACCACGATTAGTCACAATCGCTGATGCTTTTTTCATCACAGGTTCCCAGTTAGGGTCTGTCATGTCAGTCACAAGCACGTCACCTGCTTGCACCAAATGCATATCAGCTGAACTTTCAACGATACGTACAGGGCCAACGCCAATTTTTTGACCAATAGCACGACCTTCTGCTAAAACTTCGCTTGAGCCTTTTAGTACGTACTTTTCAGTCACACCAGCTTTTGCGCGTGATTTAACTGTTTCAGGGCGAGCTTGAACAATGTACAGATTACCATCTAAGCCATCTTTACCCCATTCAATATCCATAGGGCAGCCATAGTGCTTTTCAATCGACATGGCGTGACGTGCCAGCTCTAGCACTTCTTCATCTGTGAGAGAGAATTTAGCGCGGTCGGCAGCTTCAACCTCTTCAACACGTACGGATTTACCAGCTGAACGGCTACGGTCAAATACCATGCGCTCTTTTTTAGAGCCTAAACCACGACGAATCACCGCTGGGAAGCCAGCCTCAAGCTGTTGTTTATGCACGTAGAACTCATCAGGGTTCACAGCACCTTGCACTACCATTTCACCCAAACCGTATGATGAGGTAATAAACACCACATCACGGAAGCCTGATTCAGTATCTAGTGTAAACATGACACCTGATGCGCCTAAATCAGAGCGCACCATACGTTGTACGCCTGCTGAAAGCGCAACTTCAATATTGTCATAACCTGAATGCACGCGGTATGAAATCGCACGGTCATTGTAAAGAGAAGCAAATACTTCTTTGATGGCATGAAGAATATTGTCGATGCCTTCAATATTTAAGAAGGTTTCTTGTTGACCCGCAAAAGAGGCATCTGGCATATCTTCAGCAGTTGCTGATGAGCGCACTGCAAAGCTGCCTTCGCCGCCCTCTACCAATTTTGTATACTGCTCACGAATCTCAGCTTCTAGTTTTGATGGCAGGGGTGCATCTACAATCCATTGACGAATTTCTGCGCCTGTTTTTGCTAAGGCAACTACGTCATCCACATTTAAGCTTGCAAGTGTTGCTTTAATCTTAGCTTCTAGGCCTTGATGTGATAAAAAGTCTCGATAGGCTTCTGCTGTAGTCGCAAAACCACCTGGTACTCGCACATGATTAGCAGCAAGATTACTAATCATTTCGCCAAGTGATGCATTCTTGCCGCCCACTTTGTCTACATCGTGCATACCAAGCTTTTCTAATGGGATTACATAACCCTGCATACCTATTCCTCTTTAATTCAGTAAAATAATTCAGTCAATAATAAAATAAACTCTTTAATTCCGCTATTTTCGCAGGCGTGAGTCAGATTGTCGAATACTAATATATGCATTACGCACTATTTTTAGCTTAATTGCATTTTAGCTTGCTTAAAACTAATCTGCTGCACGATAAGTGATGACATTTCTTCAACAGAGCG
>CAZAHP010000153.1:2423-5190 GCA_964484985.1 uncultured Methylophilaceae bacterium | reverse complement strand
GTCTGAATTTGCATAACTGCCCTTACCTTAAACCTTGATTTATGAAATAATCACGAGTTACATAAAGCACTCATTTTAAGCGCTAATTTCACAGGAAAATACGATGGATGATAATAAAAGCAAAGCCTTAGCCGCTGCACTCTCGCAAATTGAAAAGCAATTTGGTAAAGGCTCTATCATGCGCATGGGCGATGCTGAAGTCGCCAACGATATTCAAGCCGTTTCTACAGGCTCACTTGGCCTAGACATCGCGCTTGGTATAGGCGGCTTGCCACGCGGTCGTATTATTGAGATTTACGGCCCTGAATCATCAGGTAAAACTACGCTTACACTCTCAGTCATTGCGGAAATGCAAAAACTAGGCGGCACAGCAGCGTTTATTGACGCAGAACACGCTTTAGACCCTCAATACGCAGCAAAATTAGGCGTTAATATTCCAGATTTGCTCATTTCACAGCCTGATACAGGTGAACAAGCGCTTGAAATCGCCGATATGCTGGTGCGTTCTGGCTCTGTGGATATTGTCGTTGTTGACTCGGTAGCAGCGCTTGTACCAAAAGCTGAAATCGAAGGCGAAATGGGCGACAGCCACATGGGCTTGCAAGCACGCTTAATGAGCCAAGCCTTGCGTAAGCTCACTGGCAATATCAAACGCACTAACACTATGGTCATTTTCATCAACCAAATTCGTATGAAAATTGGCGTGATGTTTGGTAACCCTGAAACCACAACAGGCGGTAACGCCCTTAAATTCTACGCTTCTGTGCGTTTAGATATTCGCCGCACTGGCGCGATTAAAAAGGGTGATGAAGTCGTCGGCTCAGAAACCCGCGTGAAGATTGTAAAAAACAAAGTAGCGCCGCCGTTTAAACAAGCAGAGTTTGATATTCTCTATGGCGAAGGTATCTCACGTGAAGGCGAAATTATCGAGCTGGGCGCGAACCTAAAAATTGTTGAAAAAGCAGGCGCTTGGTATAGCTACAAAGGCGAAAAAATTGGTCAAGGTAAAGATAACTCTCGCGAGTTCTTGCGCGAGCATCCAGAAATTGCCAATGAAATTGACGCTAAAATCCGCGCCAATGCTAAAGGCAATTTAGATGTTTTGGTTAAAACCATAGGCCCGGATGACGCAGCCGACTAATAAGGCTAACAAGCCGCAGGTGAGCCTGCGGCAACGCGCTTTAGATTACCTTTCTAAGCGTGAGTATAGTGAGGCGGAGCTAGGTAAAAAGCTCAAAAACGTTGCGCAGCAGTATGAGTTAGATAGTGAAGAAATCCCTGCTATTTTGGCAGATTTTAAGCAACGTAAATGGCTATCTGACGAAAGGTTTACCGAGCAGATAGTGCATGCGCGGCAAGCTAAATTTGGCAGTGCTCGCGTCGCACATGAGCTACGCCAAAAAGGCGTGGCCGATGATTTAATTGCAAACGCCGTTGAAGAGGTTAAAAGTAACGAACTAAGCAACGCCAATGAAGTATGGCGTAAAAAATATAAAGCCGCGCCCACTAGCCGTGAAGAATGGGCAAAGCAAGCAAGGTTTTTACAGAGCCGTGGTTTTGGCTTTGACATAATTAACAAAGTATTAAATTCTAATAAAGAAATTAATTAAGACATCACTGAAGAATTTGAATGAACGCAAAACCCACAAGTAAACAAATACGCCAGACGTTTTTAGACTTTTTCGCCTCTAAAGGCCATCAAGTTGTCGCTTCTAGTTCGCTAGTGCCACATGGCGACCCAACCCTGCTGTTTACCAACGCAGGCATGAACCAGTTTAAAGACGTGTTTTTAGGCTTTGATAAACGTGCATACACACGCGCCACCTCAAGCCAAAAATGCGTTCGAGCTGGAGGCAAACATAATGACCTTGAAAACGTAGGCTACACCGCGCGCCATCACACCTTTTTTGAAATGCTAGGCAACTTCAGCTTTGGTGACTATTTTAAGCGCGATGCAATTAAATACGCGTGGGAATTGCTCACCGAAGTCTACAAACTACCTAAAGAAAAACTGTTGGTCACGGTATACGCTGAAGATGACGAGGCTTATGATATTTGGCATCAAGAAGTTGGCATCCCGAAAGAAAAAATCATCCGTATAGGTGACAACAAAGGCGCGCGTTACGCCTCAGACAACTTCTGGATGATGGGTGACACAGGCCCGTGCGGCCCATGTACCGAAATTTTTTACGACCACGGTGACAAGCACTGGGGTGGCCCTCCGGGTAGCCCAGATGAAGATGGTGACCGCTTTATCGAAATTTGGAACAACGTGTTTATGCAGTTCAACCGCGATGAAGCGGGCGTGATGCATCCACTACCAAAGCCTTCAGTTGATACAGGTATGGGTTTAGAGCGTATTTCTGCGGTGCTCCAAGGCGTACACGCTAATTACGAAATTGATTTATTCCAAACCTTAATCGCCGCCGCAGCGCGTGAAACCAAAGCGACCGATTTAACAAGCCCCAGCTTAAAAGTATTAGCCGATCATATCCGCGCCTGCTCATTCTTAATCGCTGACGGCGTGATTCCAGGTAACGAAGGCCGTGGCTACGTGCTGCGCCGCATTATCCGCCGTGCTATTCGTCACGGCTACAAACTCGGTTGCCGTAGTGCTTTCTTCCACAAAATCGTGCCTGATTTAGTTAGCGAAATGGGCGAAGCCTACCCAGAGCTAGCCAATGGCCAAACGCGTGTGATGGAAATTTTAAAGCTTGAAGAAGACCGCTTCTTTGAAACCATTGAAAACGGCATGCAAATTTTAGAG
>CAZAHP010000153.1:0-2323 GCA_964484985.1 uncultured Methylophilaceae bacterium | reverse complement strand
CGTGGTACAGACGGTATTTTTGCGGTTGAAGATACGCAAAAAATTCAAGCCGCAGTGTTTGGCCATCACGGTGTATTAAAAACAGGTAAATTAGTCGTGGGCGGCGCTGTGAGCGCACGTGTAAACACCCAAGCCCGCGCTGCGACCATGCGCAACCACTCGGCCACTCACCTCATGCATAAAGCCCTGCGTGAAGTGCTAGGCGAGCATGTGCAACAAAAAGGTAGCTTGGTCGATACTGAAAAAACCCGCTTTGACTTTGTGCATAATACGCCCATGACAGATGAAGAAGTCGCTAAAGTAGAAGCGATTGTGAATGCGGAAATTCTCGCTAATGCTGCTTGCCAAGCGCGCGTGATGGATATTGAATCTGCGCAAAAAACAGGCGCGATGATGCTATTTGGTGAAAAATATGGCGATGAAGTACGCGTGTTAGATATTGGTAGCTCACGTGAGCTATGTGGCGGTACGCATGTGAGCCGCACAGGCGATATTGGCCTATTCAAAATCACCTCTGAAGGTGGCGTGGCGGCTGGTGTGCGCCGTGTTGAGGCCACCACAGGCGAGGGCGCACTTAAGCTGATTAACAGTCAACAAGCTTTAATCTCGCAATTAGCGGCAGATTTTAAAGCGCCTGTGAGTGAGATAGCGAACAAAGTCGCGCAGTTAAGCGAGCATGCTAAATCGCTAGAAAAAGAACTTGCACGTCTGAAATCAAAATTAGCATCATCACAAGGTGATGATTTAGCCGCCAATGCGCTAGAGATTAACGGTGTGAAAGTGTTAGCCGCTGTTCTAGATGGCGCAGATGCTAATGCCCTACGTGAAACCATGGACAAGCTAAAAGACAAGCTCAAATCAGCCGCTATTGTGCTAGCCAGCGTCAATGAAGGCAAAGTCAGCTTGGCTGCCGGTGTTACGCCAGATTTAATTGCGAAACTAAAAGCAGGCGACATGGTCAATCACGTGGCTAGCCAAGTAGGCGGTAAAGGCGGTGGCAAGCCAGACATGGCAATGGCAGGCGGCACTGATGCAAGTAAATTACCTGAAGCTTTAGCCAGTGTTGAGGCTTGGGTGAAAGCAAAAATTTCATAACTTATCTATTTATTTAACTTAACCAATTGTTGGATTTCAAACTTTAAATCATGGCACTCATTGTACAAAAATATGGTGGCACTTCTGTAGGCTCACCAGACCGCATTAAAAATCTAGCGCGCCGCGTTGCGCGTTACAAAGCTTTAGGGCATCAAATCGTCGTGGTAGTTTCTGCCATGTCTGGCGAAACAAACCGCCTCATTGCACTCGCTAAAGAAGTCATGCCAGACCCAGACCCACGTGAATTAGATGTGATGGTTTCTACTGGCGAGCAAGTGACCATAGGCCTCACTTCTATGGCGTTGATGGAGCTGGGCATCAAAGCCAAGAGTTACACGGGCTCACAAGTGCGCATCGTCACTGACAGCGCATTCACTAAAGCACGTATTTTAAATATTGAAGATGCACGTATTCGTGCAGATTTAGAAGCAGGTTACGTAGTGGTCGTGGCGGGCTTTCAAGGCGTGGATGAAGAAGGCAATATCACCACACTAGGCCGTGGCGGCTCAGATACCACAGGCGTGGCGCTTGCCGCTGCGCTTAAAGCAGATGAATGCCAAATCTACACAGACGTAGACGGTGTTTACACCACAGACCCACGCGTAGTGCCAGAAGCACGCCGCTTAAAATCGATTACTTTTGAAGAGATGCTAGAGCTCGCCTCTCAAGGCTCAAAAGTGTTGCAAATTCGTTCAGTTGAGTTTGCAGGAAAATACAAAGTTAAACTACGTGTGCTTTCAAGCTTTGAAGAAGAAGGCGAAGGCACACTGATTACATTTGAGGAAACAGATAATATGGAACAACCCATCATCTCCGGCATTGCATTTAATCGCGATGAAGCCAAAGTGACAGTGCTAGGCGTGCCAGATAAACCAGGCATTGCTTACCAAATTTTAGGCCCAATCGCCGATGCCAATATCGATGTCGATATGATTATTCAAAACGTGGGCGCAGACGGCACTACAGATTTCACTTTTACCGTGCACAAAAACGAGCTTAATAAAGCCTTGGCAATTTTGAGAGACAAAGTGCAAGGCCATATTGGCGCACGTGAAATTAACGGCGATGACAAAATCGCTAAAGTTTCTGTAGTCGGCGTAGGTATGCGCTCACACGTAGGCATTGCTAGCCAAATGTTCCGTACATTGGCTGAAGAAGGCATCAATATCGGCATGATTTCTACCAGTGAAATTAAAATTTCAGTGGTGATTGATGAGAAATATATGGA
>CAZAHP010000152.1:0-5229 GCA_964484985.1 uncultured Methylophilaceae bacterium | reverse complement strand
ACTCTTTGAGTGCCTAGGCAAGGCCGAAGGCGATGCGTTTAAACAGATTAGCAAGCTGATACGCTAATGAATTGGAATGACAGCTCAAACAAACCTGTCATTCCAATTCATAATAGCTACTCAAAACCATATAACGAAGCCAATTGATAAATTACCAACCAATATTAAATGGCTCGATTATTCGCTTAGCGGACACTTTTCAGTGTCACACTCAAGAGCCCTGTGATTTGATAATTAATCTAGCTAGCCATTAAGTATTTTGACATTAATTGCTTGAGTGCATTTGGATTATCAACACTAAGAAAATGACCTGACTCAGCGACTGTTTCAAATTTGGCATGAGGTATTTTAGTTAGTGTTTGTTTTCTTTCTGCTGTTGTTGACCAATCGTTCTCACCGTATATTAGGGTGACAGGGGAGTTAATTTTATGATACTGGCTTTTAGCCTGAGCCCAACTACGCCAGTTTTTTAAAATATTTCTTCCTAGAAAACTGTAGCCTGGCCTATGTCCTGTTTTATCAAACATTTTCATTAACCATGTTGGGATTTTTTTAATTTTAGTCACGCCACCATTCATAACCATACTAAGGAAAAATCGATTCTCAAGTGCCGCAAAAATCGCTCCATTGATAGGGATTGAGTAATTCCACATCATAAAATTTGCGATGAAATTTCCGCGCCTAATGCCATCCGCATAGCGAGTTTCATAATCGTAAGTATTGACGGCAATCACCTGCTTAATCTTTTCTGGTATTTCTGCCGACACCGTCAAAGATAAAGTAGCGCCAATTGACTCGCCAACTAGGGTAAGGTTGTTCAAATTCAGCTTTTCAATAACATCAATGACTGAATTTCTTAAATACGGCTCATCATAGTTTATTTTTTTATTGATAGAGGATTGCCCATGACCTGGTAAATCAATCGCATAGACAGTATATTTGTTAGCGTAAAAGGGTATCATTTCGCTGAACAACTCAATCTGAGTTCTGATGGTATGCATCAATAAAAGTGGTTCGCCTTGCCCTGCTTTGATCACTCTTACCTTTTCTCCATCTTTGAGAGTGACAAAAAACTCCTCCCCGTTAAACTTTAAATCTTTTGGTGCATCATTCATCATATTCTCCATTAAAAAATTAATCATTACTTCTCACTTACATCAGCTAGTACTTAACTACTCACTTCATCACAACCTGTTGTAATCTCTATTTAGTTAGATTGTTTAATTGTTTTGGATGGGTATTAATCAGTATACACAGCAGGGCTGTGATTAAAGCCAATGCAATATGAATACTGTAAGTTGGTATAAAGTCAGTAGGATTTAGGTGTGTTTTGCCAAGCACTAAAACGGTTATGGATACACCTATTACAGTACCGATTTGTCGAACGGCATTATTGATAGCAGAGCCAACGGCATAGTCTTTTTGCGGCAATCCGAACATAGCAGCAGCTGATAAGGACGGCATTACCAAGCCAACAGATATGCCGCTCAAAATTAAACCTGGCAGCCATGTACCCATATAATCAGGGGTCGTATCAGGGACTAATAGAAACCAAAGACCACTAAAGGCATAGGTGATGCTGCCAGTAATAAGCAAAGGGCGATGCCCTATTTTTGAGGCAATTTTGCCCGCCACCAACGCTGTGGGCACAACCATGAGCGGTCCAGGCATGACAGATGCGCCTGCTAAAGATTGACTCAAATGCCATATATTCTTCATCCAAAAAAAGAATGAAAAAAACATGATGGAAAACGCAATCCCGAAGGTAAAGCCTGCTAAGTTTGCAAATAAAAAGGTTTTATTTTTAAATAAGTTGAGGTCAAACAATGGTTCAGGGTAAATTTTCGCCCAAGGAATATAACTTGCCAGTATGGCGAAACCCAAAATCACGATGCCTGTTAATTCAGATGGGTACCATACTGCAGACTTCATTTCTACGATGCCAAACGCAATCGCAGCTACGCCTAAAATCAATTGCAACATACCGACTACATCAAGACGCACATGCTCTCTTGGGTGAACAGACTCATGCAAGACAGCGACACTCTGCCAGATACAAAATAAACCAATGGGAATATTGATAAAAAACGCCCACTCCCAACCGCCAATATCAATAATGTAAGAACCAATACCTGGACCTAAGGCAGCGGCTAACGCGCCGACAGCGCCCCACGCGCCCATGATGACTGTTCTTTTTTCTCGCGGAAACGCTTCTAATACTAGCGCCAGTGCGGATGGGGTGAGTAAACAAGCACCGATAGACTGTAGCACTCTAGCGAAAATCAGCCATGAAACACTGGGGGACGCTCCACATGCAAATGAAGCTGCAATGAATAATAGCGTTCCTAGTGTGAATATTTTTTTACGTCCAAACTTATCTGCAATACCCCCAGCTGGGATTAGCATCGCAGCATAGACGATGGAGTAAGCGCTCATCGCCCAAGACAAATCGGCAGCTGTAGAATCAGGGAAGCTTCGCAGAATATTATTGAACCCAGCGTACAGAATCGCCGTATCTAGGGATGACATGAAAATGGCAATGCTGGCGATGGCAAAGACACGCCAAGCCGATGGCATTGCTTTCTTTTCTGGGGGTATCTGCTGCATGGTTGCGTTCATGGGGTTCTCTGATTCGACTTAATGAAATAAAAAACTCGCCACAACGTGGTCTAGACGTTGTGGCGAGTTCAAGACTAGTGATTCAGAAAAAACTCAGCCGTGTTCACAAATGCATCGTGGTACTGAAAAATCGAACCGTGATTCGAGTCTGGATATAAGACTAGTTGCGCATTTTTAAGCTGTTTAAATAAGGTAATCGAACCCTCGGTTGGCAACATAGTGTCATTGCTACCCGTCATCACCAAAACAGGTTGTTGAATGGCTTTTAATGTTTTGAATTCAGGGTCAGGCGTGCTCGTCCATACAATTAAGGCCTTGCCATGCGCATCTGTAATCTCCTTACCACTTTCAGGATCGCGCCCTTCTTTTCTGACATACACGCGAGACAAAAATGCAGCCCCAGCTTGTTTACCCGCTTCACTTTGCGAGAAGAATAAATAGTCGCGCGGATCTGGCGCATTGGCTCTTGAAAATGCCTCACCCAATACTTTCATCAGGTTATTGCCACCCCCCTGATAGGTCGTCCCCGCGAGAATGACTTTTCTTACTAGTTCTGGGTGTTGAGCAGCAAGTTCTTGAGCAATAAACCCACCCATCGAAAAGCCCAATAAATCCACTTGTTTATAGCCCAGCGCTTGTATAAAGGCATACGCATCTGTGGTCATTTGTGCGATATTGTCTGCCACCACACCATTCGTGGAACCGACACCTCTGTTATTAAATACCACCACAGGACGATTATTGGCCAAAGCATTCACTACGGCCGGATCCCAAGCATCCATGTTGCCTGTAAAGTGTTGTAGAAACACAAGTGGAGTACCTGATTTCGGACCAAGTGTGCGGTAAGAGAATTTAACGCCATTGGCTTCCACAAATTTTGTGGGTGTTGTTTCTAGTTTGTCTGCTGCCCCAGCCGAACCTGATTCGATGATGGATAAGGTAGTGGCAATAAGTAAAAATGATGTTAATAGTTTATTCACGAATATCTCCTGCTGAGTCAAATGTATAATTGAATTCTTTAGTTGCGCTTTTTAGCTCAGATAGCGCTTAGCTGGTTTAGCTAATGACAAATTCGGCCCCAATGCTTTTCTTGCCGCTTCAAATGCTTCCCAATCTTGAAGATTTGGCAGAGATGGAATTGTGATCACTTCGCCCAAATCAAATCCTTTTAGCGCTGCATCTACGAGATCATCCGTTTTCATGACCATTTCAGGTGGCAAGTGACTCGCGGGCATATTTACCTTGTCTAGAAACGGAGTATCAGTAGCGCCAGGCAACACCACTTGAATGCGCAACCCTTTGTCTCCGAGCTCATGCTGCATGGATTGTGTAAACATCACCACATAAGATTTAGTGGCGTTGTAAACGCCATTGAACATTTCAGGGATATAGGCAAGCACTGAAGCAACATTAATGATTGAACCTTTGCCTTCAGCAAAAAATCGTTTGGCGGCTGCACCAGAAAGTCGAGTGAGCGCGGTGATGTTCAATTGAATCATTCTCTCCATCGCGTCCATATCAGACTCCACCAATGTGGTAGATGCACCGCCGCCAGCATTATTCACTAGTAGGGTGATGCTGCTGTCTGTACGTAAACGTGTTTCAACTTTTACTAAATCTGCCTTCAGAGTCAGGTCGGCTGGCATGATTTCAACATGACTTCCAGATGCGCTCTTAATCTCATCTGCTACTTTTTGAAGTTTCTCTTGATCGCGTGCTACCAAAATCAAGTCGTACCCACGTTTTGCTAATCGATCTGCATACACTGCACCAATGCCTGTTGATGCGCCTGTGATTAGTGCTGTACCAAGTTTATTTACTGTATTCATTTTTTCCTCTGTCGTTTACAAGTCAATCATATTAAAATACCAAACGGTATATAAATATTATTCAACAGCACTTGCCTTGTCAACAGTTTTTTGTAACAATTGGTATAAATTAATTTTTAAGTCATTTTGATATGTCTGAAGAAGTAAAAAAATCACGAGGTCGTCCAAAACTATTTGATAACGACGAGGCCTTAGAAAAGGCTTTGGATGTATTTTGGAAAAGGGGTTACGAAGGCGCCTCAATGGCAGAGCTCACGTCTACGCTTGGTGTGAACAAACCAAGTTTGTATGCCGCTTTTGGTAATAAGGAAGACTTGTTTAAGCAAGCACTCTCTAAGTATGTATCTGGCCCTGCAGCATTTGTAAGAATGGTGATGAAGGAGCCAACGGCACGCAAAGTAGCAGAAAAGTTTTTATTGAATAGTGCTGAATTTCTGACAAGTGACCTGCACCCCAAAGGCTGCATGATTGTACAAGGCGCCCTTTCATGCGGAGAAGGCGCACAGATTATCAAAGAGCAACTTATTCAATATAGAAAGCATTATGAAGGCCTATTGACCGAGCGATTTGAATTAGCACAACAGGAAGGTGATTTATCTCAAGGTTTAAACGCAGTTGATTTGGCAAAATATTTAGCAACTTTACATCAAGGAATGTCAGTCCAAGCTGTCAATGGCGCGACTCAAGAAGAGCTGAAAAGTATGGTGAATATAGCGTTATTAAATTGGCCAAGTAAATAATTAATCAATATAAGATTTGTTTCTCTCAGAAATTGACTGAC
>CAZAHP010000151.1:0-5386 GCA_964484985.1 uncultured Methylophilaceae bacterium | reverse complement strand
AACAAAATTGAGAATGATATGAATATCGACACTTTAATAACCATGGCCAACCAAATTGGTGAATTCTTCGGCGCATACCCTGACCAAAATCAGGCAAAAAAAGAGGTTGCCAGCCATATCAAGCGATTTTGGGCAAAACCCATGCGCGAGCAAATTATTAAACATATGCTAGAAAAACAAGGAAATGGCCTAAGCACCGTAGTGCAAGGCGCAATTACAGACTACCTCTCGAAAGAGTTTACTTTAAGCGCAGAATAAAGACTGAAGGGCTAAAGCCCCTCAAATTGATGTAAAAAATCATCGCACAAAACCAAACGATTAAACCAAGTTTGGTTTATTGTTGAAATTTAAACAGCCTAAAACTTTCGCGTCTCTCAGCAGGTCTCTTGCCCTGCCAAATCAGCTTCCAATCTGAGCCTGGCTCTACTTTTTCTCTGCCACGCTCATCTTGTATCAGGTATAAATCACAATTTAAATTTTGCACACGCTCAAAAGACTGCGTACGCACATTAATATAATAGTCTAGCAAAGCCTGTTGTGAGCTGCCTAAATTGCGGCTGGTAACACATGCATATTGCTTAGGCATAGCAGCCCCCATGCTTTGTATCACACTAGCGTAAGACTTTACATTATCCACCCAAGGCAACCACAAGCTCATGAGCAAAGCCCAGCTCATGGTCATGCCAACTGCCCAATCTGTGACGGTAGCACGGTTCGAATGCCTATAATTATTAATCACCAACAACCAAGCCAGCGTCACCAAACCTGCAAATAGTAAGCCCAACCAGCTAAGCTCTGCCTGCGGCACTCCTGAAATAATATGCATACGCTCTGCAAGCTTATTTGGCCAGCCTGCCATCATCGCAAACCAGCCCAACCACACCAAAAAGCCTATGCTACCAAACAGCATTAAACCAAACCAATTAAGCAAACCAGCTGCACCACGCTTTAGTGTTTCTACACTACCACCAGCTAGTGCGGCTAAGGGCAACAAAAGAGGCAGCGCGTGAATTTCACGCGTCTCTTCTTTTAAGCCAATGACAATAAAACTCACGATAAAGAAAACAAGCAAAAGTTGATACTTAGGCTTTAACAGCAGGTAACGTCTATAACGCCACAGCCCCCACGCAGCGATAGGTAGTGAAGGCCACGCAAACCAAGCCAGCGTGCGTAAATAGTAAATATGCTCTGAATGTTTTAAGTCATTCAAATTGTTTTGCCACCAAACTGACACGGCATCAGGCAAAGCTTGTCCACTTAATAATGGAAAAATCACCAGCCATGACAACAGCCAGACTAACAAAATACTATAAGCAATTGCTAAAACAATCAGATAACGACGCGTGCGCCAAGCTTGAAATATAGTAGGCAACAAGAGTGAAGCCAGCACTGCGCTCAACGCAGGGGTCAACCCTGTCGACAAAAATGTAATAGCAACACCGCATCCTAAAAGCACGCTAGCGCGAAATGGTCTTCTATTAGCTAAAGCCATAGCATATAAAGCCATTGCCGAGCCAGTTAAGGACGAAACCTCAGGCATCAGCATATGTGAGGTCACTAACAACCCTAATGAACCAATAAAGATGAGTGTCGTTTGACGCCCTGCGCCCACGCCCCACATCTCACGCCCTATCATTCCAACCAAAAGCAAAGTTAAAGCTGACCACACACCACTCACTAGGCGAGCGGCATCATGCATCGCTAACAATGGCTTAAATAACCAAGCAAAGCCCGCTGCACTTAAATGATATAAAGGCGGCGTCTCCATCGTAGATTTACCTATGGGTACTGGGCTTAGTGTCATATTCACAAAATCACCCGTCATCATTTGATGAATCACACTAATGCTCATTGCCTCATCAGGCTTCCATGGCTCGTGCCCGATTAAACCCATGACAATCCATACAAAACAAAGCAAAATTAACAGACGTGTTTTAACCCGCTCGCCCACGCGCGCGCGCGGCGTAGCTAAGTTTGCCTGCCAATCATGTTCAAGCTCAAAAGCCATGGTGGTAATGATTACTCATATGAATCGATATTCTAATGCATAGACTATGTGTTGGGGTAAGCCATAGAAATGACGGATATAAAAGACGAATAAAAAAGGCAGCTTGCGCTGCCTTTTTTATTGCGAAACTTTTAAATTTTTCTCGGTCAATACTTTTTAGTTATACACTTTTAACTTAAATTGCTTTAAGCCTAAGATTACATACCGTATTTTTGACGGAACTTCTCAACACGACCTGCAGTGTCTAAAATCTTTTGTTTGCCAGTGTAAAACGGGTGGCATTGTGAGCAAACTTCAACGTTGAAGTCGCGACCAGTTGTAGAACGTGTTTTAAACTTGTTGCCACAGCTACAAGTAACAGCCACTTCTGGGTAATTAGGATGAATTTCAGCTTTCATGCGATGTCTCTTTCCAATAGCGCTTGCAGAAAACCGACGATTATCTGCTAATTTTAAAAAATAATCAACTTATATTATGCCAAACTGATGTGTTTGATCCAGAATCGGCTAACATTTTGCAATAAAACACATTGGATGCAGCGTAATGGGGGGGGTTAGATATCTACTTACTTTGAGTATACAACTTGTAACTTGATAACACTTAAAGTGCTTACTCATTAGCTCGCACACGATGTGTACGAGCTTGAATGGAATTTTATTATTTTACTGCTGAGCTTTCCATAATACCAATATCAATAATTTCATCTACAAAGTTATGGCGCATATCTACTGGGTAAGTTGATTTTAATTCTTTAATTAAGAACTCAATGTCAGTGTATAGGCTAGTTTGTTGTGTCGTATTCATGATCAGCTCCTTATTTCATTATGCACTTGCAGACAGTTAACACTCTGCTTACTTAACTATGAATAATGCAATTCTCAGACCAAATTAAAATGTTGCCAATACATTGATTGTAAAAATGTATAACCTATTAATTTAAAACAATATTATATAACCACAATCGTAAAAGGTATGTTCACACACCTGCTTAGCGCGTCAGTCACTGACTAACAGTTGACGAACTATTGTAAGGGGACGATGATTTTTCGACAGCTTTGTTAGATGGGCATGCAGACCTCAGCGCAACATGATGCGCTGATAGCATGAGTTTTGAGTGGTTTGAGTATCAACAGTCAATTAACGCATTGACCTAAAGCAACTAGGCATTTGATATTCAGGAACATTTATAATCACTTGATTAAGCAATGCATCCTTACGTACAAGACTAGCTTTCACTAGCTGTGCGTCTTCTTCCCATACTTGGCTTAACTTTTCAAACTCTACGGTTAACTCTTCAAGCTCCGTTAACATTTCGGCGGCTTTTCTCATTATCAACTCCTTATACTACTTATATATCGCTTACGCACTCAATTAAACTAACAACAGCCTAGATTGAGTAAATGAGCTATCACTCACGCGTAGTGAGTCAAAATCAGACTACGCAGACACACCAGCATCAATACTTACTTAGTGACTGTCATTAAATGCGTAATCTGCATCAATGCCAATATCGACAATATCATCCGCATCTGCTGATGCAGCGCTATATTCAAAATAATCATCTTCTGGAATCGCATTGCTATAGCGCGAGCTCACTGGATAAGTTGACTTTAACTCTCTAATCAAAAATTCAATTTCACTATTACTGCTTGCTTGTGTACGGTTCATTTTAAGCTCCTATTATCTAGCCTTACGCATTTATCAAAAATCAACACGGGTACTACTTGTTATCAATAATGCAAGTTGGATGCCAGAGCAAACCACACACAAAAATACATTGCAACATAATGATTTGTAATGATTATTTCAAGAAAACAACAAAGAGGATATTAAAGTCATCATTACTACCAAGCTAAATTGTCTAAATATTGACAACAAATATTGTCATGTTGACGATTTTTAGACTATGTATACTTGGGGATAATGATTAAGTGATAAAAACAGAGCTGTGTGAAGCTAACGCTCATTTGAGTAGCCAATTATGCTCAAGCTGATACAAATCAGGCCGTATAGAAACCAAGCGACAAAGCGTGTGAGCAAATGTCCATGTAGCCACTCTTTACTTGATACCGCCTGCGCGCACTCGTCAATAGTACGTAAAATATCCACGCGTAGCTCAGCTGCAAAGGCGTGGTCGAGCACAATTACATTAGCCTCGCGCGCCAATAGCAAGCTAAATGGGTCTAGATTTGATGAACCGACGGTAGCCCAATGACTATCAATCACCGCCACCTTGCTATGCATATAGCTTTTTTGATACTCGTAGATTTCTACGCCATGTTGTAAAAAAACGCTATAAAAAACATGGCTTGCAAACATTAAAAAATACTCTTTACGGCCTTGCAGTAAGAGCTTAACTTTAACCCCGCGTTTTGCCGCATCCAGCAATGCACGCCTAAATCTGCGACTGGGAACAAAGTAAGCATTGGCAATAATAATTTCTGACTTTGCTTGCTTAATAGCCGCTAGATAAGCAGTTTCAATATCACGCCTGTGTAAAAAGTTATCACGCGTGACAAATGCCACTTTTCTGAGTGAACCTGCATCTTGTAGCGCTTCTGCATGAGCCGCATTGTGTTGTGGCTGTAATACATTTTGCCACTCCCGCCAAGCACGGAGCTTCCAATACTTTTTTATATCATGTTCGATAAAATCCACTACAGCGCCTCTAACACATACCGCGTAATCTAGGCGTGGTAGCTCAAGATAAGGGGTGTAGTCGTCCTCAATATTAATCCCCCCAATAAACGCGAGTTGCTTATCAATCACAGCCACTTTACGATGCATACGACGCAATCGACTCACTTCAAGCGTCCAAGGAGATATTCTAGGGCGATAAAACAATAGTTTAACGTGAGACTTTTTTAAATCTTTTACAAAAGATTTAGATAAATCTTTGCAGCCAAAGCCATCTAGTAAAAGATAAACAGCAACACCCCGCTCTGCAGCCCGTTTGAGCGCATCGCCAATTTTCAGCCCAATGGCATCATCTTTATAGATATAGGTTTGCAAATATATTTCATGCTGTGCATGTTCAATCGCATGCTCAAGTGCAGGAAAGTACTCTGCGCCACTATGCAGCAATTGAACTTGATTGCCCTCAATAAAGCTTGCCATGCCACATCACTTTCGACTCAGCGTTGCGCTCAATATTGCGTGGTCAGAGGCTTTTATCAAACTCATGCCTGAGTGCACATCTGCCTGCGTCACATCAAAGCCGCGCACATAAATACGATCAAGGCTTAACATGGGTAAAAAAGAAGGAAAGCTTCGCGCATGCTTGCCTGCATGGTGCTGAAACACCTCTTGCATATGTAAGCGCTGTGCAAATATTCGCCCAGAGCGTGTGCTCCAGTCATTAAAATCACCCGCAATGAT
>CAZAHP010000150.1:0-5396 GCA_964484985.1 uncultured Methylophilaceae bacterium | reverse complement strand
TTTATGCTCACTAAAATGCATACTCCGTAAAAGGTAAATATGCCAATACTAGACAGTGAATTAATCGAGCAAGACAAATCAAGAATTATTGAAATGGCTTGGGAAGACCGCACCCCATTTGAAGCTATTAAAGCGACTTATGGCTTAGATGAACCTGCATTAATGAAGCTGATGCGAGCTGAATTAAAATCTAGCAGCTATAAACTTTGGAGAAAGCGTGTAAAAGAGCGCTCTATCAAACATCTAAAATTAAGACCCGCTGCAGTCACACGCGCCTATTGTGCAAGCCAATATAAAATCGGCCGCTAACATTAAATGATATTAAAGCAAAACCTCCCCAGCAAAATTTGTGTGGTCTGCAACAGACCATTTAGCTGGCGAAAAAAATGGAAGGACATTTGGAGCGAAGTAAAGTACTGTTCAAATGCATGCCGCAACAATAGAAAGTTTAAAAACATAGACAATAGGTGAAATGCTCATGAAAAAAATGATACTGATTTTGCTCTCAGTGTTTGCACCTTATTTATATGCTCAGCCAGATATAGTGGGCATACTTTCACTGAATGATTCGTTAGTACAAGTATCGGTTGACCTTGGCAACGGCAAAACTGGCACGGGTTCAGGCGTGGTCGTGAGCAAAGAATATGTAGCTACAAATTGCCATGTGCTCGCCAATGCAAAAGGCGCTGACATTTCTAAATACCGTGATTCTTACACCCCAATTGCTATAAAAGCAGATTGGAAGCACGATTTATGTTTACTCAAATTTGAAGGCCTACCATTTAAGCCTGTTAAATTGAGAGATGCCGCCAGCCTCAGGTATGAAGAAGAGATTTTTAGCCTTGGTTACCCAGTAGGTAACAATGTACCGCAACCCTCTTTTGGCTATATAAAAGCCACTTATGCCTTAGATGGAGGCCTTATTATTAGAACCAACGCCGCTTTTGCGCTTGGTTCTAGCGGTGGCGGCTTATTTGACCAGCAATTTAACTTGATTGGCATTACCACCTTTAAAAGCCCAGGGTCACAAGCTTATTTTTATAATTTGCCCGCAGATTGGATTAAAACCTTAATGGCTGGCAAAGAACTCGATAGCCTAGCAACCGATGAAGTCCCTTTTTGGGCATTGCCTTTAAATCAAAGGCCTTATTTCATGCAAGTCGTCATCCCATTTCAAAATCGTGAATGGGCATCACTAAAAGAAATCGCTAGGCTATGGACAAGCCAAGAAGAAAACTCTCCCGATGCTTGGTACTATTTAGCGCAAGCTGAAATTGGGCTAAATGAAAACACCCAAGCCAAATCCCACCTTAAAGTAGCGCAAAATCTCAATCAAAATGATTTGGACGTTTTGCTGGCGCTAAGCGAAATCGCGCT
Organism: uncultured Methylophilaceae bacterium; assembly: GCA_964484985.1. Lineage (GTDB taxonomy): Bacteria > Pseudomonadota > Gammaproteobacteria > Burkholderiales > Methylophilaceae > CAZAHP01. The sequence goes on along the minus strand of CAZAHP010000150.1, from coordinate 4,019 downwards.
AGTAGAAAAAGACATGCAAACACTAGAAACCTTAAATCTCAAAATTGCCAGCATTAACACGCAAGCAAGTGAGTTGCTGCAACAAAAGATTGCTGCTTTAAAAGCCATGTAAGCGCTTAGCGTTTGAAGCCATTTTAAAAAGCAAAGAAACATAAGCCACAGACACACTGTATTTTAAAAAACAGTATGTGATTTTTTTCTATCTCATTTCTTATCAACCTGATAATCTTCAGTATTCGTTAAAATTAACGTAGGGCTTAAGTACTAACACAAGCGTAGTAACCAGCAGCAATCGTCATTAAGCTCATTAGCAAACGCTAACAAGGCTTAACTTTACTAAAAATAGAAATTTAGAAAGATTCAACCATGAGCGATGAAGAGTTACCAAGCCAAGAAAGTAGCCACAGCAATTTTCCTGTTATATGCGAAGTTAAAACCAGCAATGTTATTGGCTGGCTAAAAGCAGGGGTGAAAGATAGCTACCAGAGTGGTTTTTCGAGTGTATTTTATGGTGCTTTTTTCGCCATCTGTGGTTGGTTGATGAAAATTGTACTGGCTGAAAATCCAGGCTTGTTATCAGGCTTAATCACAGGCTTTTTGCTGCTAGGCCCTTTTTTGGCAATGGGTTTATATGACCTTAGCCGACAAATTGAGTTAGGCCAAGCGCCTAAACTTATACCCAGCCTCACCGCATGGCGCCCTAATATACTCAATGTGGGGCTTTTTGCAGGCTTATTAATTGCAATTTTGCTGATATGGGCGCGTGCTTCGCTGGTGATTTTTGCGCTATTTTTTGAAAACAGCGTTTTCCCCAGTTTAGCCGATGTTGTAAGTAATATTATTACCTTAAAAAACCCAACCTTTGCCATTGTTTATTTTACAGTTGGCGGTGCTATTGCCGCTTTTGTCTTTGCCATCAGCGTGCTTGCTGTGCCTTTAATGGCAGACCGCAAAACAGATGCCATTACCGCAGCCATAGCCAGTATGATAGCCTGCATGAAAAACCCTTTAACCATGTTGTTTTGGGGCTTAAGTATCGTAGTGCTTGTTGGTATTGGGCTCGCCACATACTTTATCGGCCTTATCATTACCATGCCCATTGTTGGCCATGCCACATGGCATGTGTATCGTGATTTGGTTGAGGCAGAAACAACACCTAAGTAGATGATTAAAGACTCATCTAAACTATGGGTGTCAACACAAGGCGTACCGCCAACTGGTGCGCCTCACCATACTAAATAATTTTAGTAGAGCAGACTTGTAAAACGCTATCGGTAGCCTCATTAAAGCTATTGTAAAAAGCTGCACCAGAGGCGCATGCTATACTCACCAGCAACCATTAACACACAATAGACACCATGATTCAATACAACCCAAAAGACTGGATAACCTTTATCTTTCGTTTTCATGAGGCAGATACCTTTAGGCAGCTGATACCCATGATGATATTTATAGGACTATATGCAGGTGGTATTGCCTATTTGGAAATGGAGTTTTGGAAGCTTACAGACAATAGCCATGTAAAAAACATCCCCATCATGCACACCTCAATAGGTTTTGTTTTGTCGCTATTGCTAGCCTACCGTACCAACACCGCCTATGAACGCTGGTGGGAAGGCAGAAAGCTTTGGGGCGCATTAGTTAACAATAGCCGTAATTTAGCATTTAAGCTCGACGCCTATTTAACTGATGAGAGCGGCAAAGCCTATTTCAGAAAAGTAATACCAGCCTATGCAGAAGTGCTCTCAAAACATTTATCTAATGAAGAAGTTGGCAAAGCACTGTTTGAAGGCTTAGATTTAGAAATAGACCACCGCAAACACCAGCCTAATCAGCTCGCCAAACAACTGTTTCAAAAATCTAATGAGCTATACAAAACAGGCAAAATTACAGGTGACCAATTCTTTATTATCAACTCAGAGCTACAATCATTCACTGATATTTGTGGTGCGTGTGAGCGCATTAAAAACACGCCTATCCCTTATTCATACAGCGCGTTTATTAAAAAGTTTATCTTCTTTTATATTATGAGCTTGCCCTTTGGCTTTGTATTTAGCTTAGGTTATTACGTCATACCCGTAGTGGTGTTTATATTTTATGTGCTGGCAAGCTTAGAGCTGATAGCCGAAGAAATTGAAGACCCGTTTGGCGGCGATGACAATGATTTACCCACCAAGAAAATAGCGGCAAATATTAAAAAGCATATTGAAGAGCTGATATAAAAATCGACTCAGTGAGTAAGGCGCACCTGTTTTTAGGTGCGCCTTATTTCAACTATTTGTTTCTGTAAAACTAATCATGGCTCGTTTCGTCGCGATTGCGACCTACTATCGTGTCGCTGTCATCGCGGCCATATTGCCAAGGGTGGCTTAGCTCAAGCTGAGCATCAGACCCGTTTTGTATGCCTGCAAAGTGTTCACTTTGCACTTCAATGCTCGCAGCTTCCCAATCTTGATCATTGGTCGTTGCAGTTTGTGCAAAAGCAGTGGCAGAAAAAAACATCAATAAGCAAACTAATTTTGTTCTCATTACAGTCTCCTCTATTTAACATCGTCTTTAAAAAGCGAGGCATTGCATCGCCATGTGTTGCGCCTGAAAACTTGAGATAGCGTCTTTTTGTAGTAGTTCTATTTTAAGCCTTGTGATGCAACTAAAATCTGCTTAAATAGGTAAAGCAGTATATACCAAATAGCATAGTTGAGTGCTTGTATGCGAACGTGATGATATGGCCGAATAGATGGCATTATTCCGCACTAACTGAGTTTTCTAATCATGTGTAGACAAAATCACCATCACATCGTTTAGCTTATATGGCTTAAACTAATATCAACCCCACAAGGTGCTCAATATGCGCGTTAGTTTCAAACAAATAAGTTGTGCTATCCCTTTTATATTAGTCATCATGTTCAGTATCAATGCCCATGCAGAAGGGCGTTTGCGAGAGCTTTTACAACAAAAGCGAGAGTCACGCCAAGCTGAGCAAGCACAACAAGACGGCGCGCCGCTAACAGCAGGTGATTTCACTTTTAGCCTACAACACCAAAACCAAACGCGCCAATACCTAGTGCACGTGCCCAAAAACTACAATCCCAGCCAAGCAGTGCCATTGGTAGTGGCGCTACACGGCGGTGGTGGCAATATGCATTACCAAGCCAATGACGAGCATTACCAGCTGATTTCAAAATCTGAACAAGCGGGATTTATTGCAGTGTTTCCTAATGGCTATAGCCGATTCCCTAGAGGCAAGCTAGCCACTTGGAACGCAGGCATTTGCTGTGGCAAAGCGCGTGATGCACTAATAGACGACGTAGGGTTTATCAAAGCCCTTGTTGCCGATATAAAAACCAAGGCCAATATCAACCCCAAGCGCATTTACGCTAACGGCATGTCTAACGGCGGCATGATGTCATACCGCCTAGCCTGTGAGCTGAGTGACACTTTTAGCGCCATTGCCTCAGTGGCGGGCACTGACGGCACTCAACAATGCAGCCCCAGCAAACCAGTTTCAATTTTGCACATTCACTCTTTAGATGATGACCGCGTATTATTTAATGGTGGCTCAGGCGTAGACTCTCAAACGCATGCAGATTTTGTATCAGTGCCCAACACCATTAAAAAATGGGTAAGCCTCAATGCTTGCAACAGCACCCCGCAAAGAGTTTTAGAGGTAAAAGGTGCTTATTGCGATGTTTACAGCAACTGCAAAAACAACACCCAAGTAAAGCTCTGCGTCACAGAAACAGGCGGCCACTCATGGCCCGGAGGTAAAAGCGTGCGCGCTAAAAAACCAGCCAGCTCACAAGCCATTAATGCCACTGACATGATTTGGGCATTTTATGAAAATAGTTGATTAATTAGGCTCTGTACTCAAATAGCTAGCTTTTTTTGATGAAATGTAGGCATGCAAGCCTTGCTTATCTCGTACTAAACTCCGTCATTCCAGCCGAGTAGCGTGGGCAATTTGTTGCCCACGCGAAACAATCTTTGATACTTCAACAACGCGTGGGCAGAAATCTGCC
>CAZAHP010000149.1:2679-5533 GCA_964484985.1 uncultured Methylophilaceae bacterium | reverse complement strand
ACTCTGCCGCAGTATCGCGGATTTGTTTAAGCGCTTTTTTCTTGGCTTTTTCCCATGTGCCGCTGCCTAAACGATGTAATGGTGCGCTTTCTGGCGGCCCACCTGAGTAGCGTGAAATGAGGAAAAGCTGCGAAACAGGCACATAGAGTTTGTCGTCGCCCGCATACTCCAACAGCAGAAATTCGGTTTCACCCTCACCAAAATCTAGATTCACTAAACCACGGTAGCGCCCTACTCCGTGCTGCTCGTGAACTACTGGGTCATTTTCGCGCAGCTCGGAGAGGTCTTTGAGCATGCCTTCAGTATTGCGCGCTTTTTCTTGATTGCGCCGGCGTTGTTGGCGCACCGTGCCAGCATAGAGCTCGGCCTCAGTAATAATGGCGATTTTATCGGCAACAAAACCTTGATGCAGGGCAGATACACCAAGCACTAATTTGGCATCGCCCTCTGCAAATTGTTGCCAGTTTTCACAGGTGCTAAATGCAAGGCCTTGGTCTTGCAGTAATTGCCCCATGGTTTCACGACGGCCTAAACTCTCTGCCGCAATTAAAATACGGCCTTTAAAGCTTTGAATAAAACCATTGAGTTTAAATAAGGGGTTCTCGGCGCGACGTTCAATATTGAGGTCGGGTAATGTGTTTTTTTCTACACTGACTTGCAAACGCGCATATTGATGCGTTTGCGCAAAAAAATCATCGGTCTTGAGTAAGAGTTTATCGGGGTGAACAATCGGGCGTTCTACGTCATGCGCGAGCAAGCGGTAGCGGCTGCTTGCATCATGCCAAAAGGCTTGTGCGGCAGCGTCTAGCTCACCGTGCATGGCAAGCACGCTGTCTTCTGGCAGGTATTCAAATAAGCTAGCGGTTTGCTCAAAAAATAGCGGCAAATACCACTCAATGCCCCCTGTGGGGATACCCTTGCTTATGTCTTTATAAATGCGGCTGCGAGAAGGGTCACCTTCAAAAGTCTCGCGGAAATTTTGTCTAAAGGTAGCAATGCCAGCTTCATCAAGCGGAAACTCACGTGCTGGTAGCAAGCGTATCTCTGGCACAGGATAGAGGCTGCGCTGGGTGTCTACATCAAAAGTGCGTATGGTCTCAATTTCGTCATCAAATAAATCGATGCGAAATGGCAAAGCACTGCCCATGGGGAACAAATCAACCAAGCCGCCGCGCACACTAAATTCACCAGGGCTAATCACTTGCGTGACGTGATGATAGCCCGCATTAGCGCATTGGGTTCTCAGTGCTTCTAAATCAAGCTTTTGCCCTTTTTTAAACATAAAAGTACGCGCGCTTAAATAGCTTTGCGGCGCGAATCGAATCAGCGCGGTTGAGATGGGGATAATCACCACATCGCAGCTGTGCTGGCTGATTTGATACAGCGTGGATAAACGCTCTGAAGTTAAATCAGGATGCGGCGAAAAATGGTCGTAGGGCAGCGTTTCCCAATCGGGTAAAAGATGCACATTTAACGTAGGGTTAAACCATTTAATTTCATCAAGCAAACGCGGCGCTTCAAAAGCACTGGATGCTAAGATGACTAATAACTGTTTTGTGCTCTTAAGTGATAATGCAAGCTCACCCAACTGTAGGCTGTCTAAACCTGTAAACAAAGTGGGTATGCGTTTGAGTTGACCTTTTGCCGCTAGGGGCAGGCTTTTGGAGCCTTGTTGCATAGTGCGCAGCCGTTGATATTTTGTAAAAACGCTATTATAGCTGGCAGCGAGAATTTAAGGGGGCGCAGTATAGGGCATCTGCAAACCAAACTCTCGCAGCACAATATCATGCAAATCCGCTTTATCAATGTGCTCAGTATGGCTGGTAGCACCAGCCAGCATATGTTTGAGGTTGCTCCCAAACAATATGGTGCGGCCTTGCTCATGATGTTGCACAATCAAAAGCTTTTGCACAAAAATTGAGTCGTGGTGGGTGGCGTTCATATGATTGGCGGGGCTAAAATCTATCCACTCTTGCGGATAAAAATCAAAACCAAATTGATTGGCCCAAGCGCCATTGACCTTGGCTTGCAAGCAGTACTCTCGCTCACCTGTTTGTGTGAGTTTAAATGCATCTGAATCTTGCTGAATTTCTACATCTAACTGGCTTACAGGAAATGGCGCGCGTAAGCCATAACTACCAAAGCCCAAATCGCATAAATAACGCTCTCCATCAAGCTCTACGATAATCGCCATATGGGTTTTAGGCCGCATAGTAGAATAAAACATAGGGCGCGCTGCTACAAAATAATAGTCCACCCCCATGGCCTCTAAAGCTAAGGCAAATAAACCATTCACTTCGTAACAATATCCACCGCGTTTATGCTCAATAATTTTAGTGACGATATTTTCGGGCTTTAGCGAAGGCGTACTACCTGCCTGCACTTGCGTGTTTTCAAAAGGCACAGTAAAAAGCTGCTGGCGCATAATCGCAGACAGTTCTTTGATGCCGATTTTACTGCTACTAGAGAGGCTAGCGGCTGGATATGAAATTCGATTGAAATATTCAGCCAGACTAAAATTAGCAGCTTTCATTCAGCTCCGTACTAATAGTGTCTTTTACTTAGAGAGTAATGCGCTAATTTGCGCTTCGGCTTCAACCCAAAATTCTTGTGGGTCACCAGCAAATCCATTTTTCTCAGCAATATAATAAGCGGCTTCTGCAACCATCGTGTAATGCTGCTCAGGAGTAATTTTTTTTGCTGTCGCTTTTTTGGGGCTTGCGGCTTTTTTGGGGGTAGTTGTTTTTGCTGCTGCTTTAGCAGGGCTGGCTTTTGCAACGGCTTTTTTAGGGGCGGCTGGCGCTTTTACTGCAGAGGATGCTTTTGCTACTTTTTCTTTGCTTACTGCCATGAT
>CAZAHP010000149.1:0-2579 GCA_964484985.1 uncultured Methylophilaceae bacterium | reverse complement strand
TCTAAAATTAAACCCCAACAAATTCTTGCCATCGCTGGGTCGTAACGTGGGCCTTCGTCACGCATGAACGCGTGTACGCTGTTGAACTCAAACCATGTGAAGTTAGTGCCCACTTCTTCTAAGCGCGCCTTCACGAGGTTGCGGCCTTCTTGTGAGATGTGTGGGTCTTGTCTACCCCAAATATGCATCAACTCTCCTTTAATATCGCCAGCGCGCTCTAAAGAGTTGTCGTTCATGCCTTTGCCTAGACTCTTTTTATGGATGTCTGTTGCGTAGAGTGAAGCGGTTGCCAATACATCAGGGTTCATCGCCGCACGGTAGGCCAAATGACCACCAATACATACACCAAGCACACCAAGTTTACCTGTGCAGTAATCTAAAGTTTTTAAGTAGTCTAAAACTGCGCGAGCATCGCTGTCATATGCTGAGATTTCTTTAGCGATTTTATAAGCGTTGCCTTTGCCTGCCCCTTCTTCATCGTAGCCTAGCACTGTGCCTGCTGGCTCCATCTCATGATAAATCTCTGGGCAAGCTACGATATAGCCATGACCAGCCAACATTGCAGCTGTACGACGAATAGGGCCTGTAATTTGAAAAATTTCTGAGAACATCAACACACCTGGATACTTGCCTTCTCCAGCAGGGCGGAAAATATGCACGCGCATTTCACCAGTTGGGGTTTGGATGTCTGAGAACTCTTCTTTGATAATCATTTATTAACCTTTAATTACAGTCTATATGGAATTTTATTGGGTATATGTTACAGATTTTAGAACAAAAATAGAAGAACATAAACAAACGCTCTTCTGTAAACGAGTAATTTTAAACCTTGCTAGTTTTTTTACCAAGTTAAATACTTGTTAGATTTTTGATTTGTATCAACTTTTAAATACAAAATTTGCAAATTAAGATGATTTAAGCAGTGCCACCTACTGTCAGCCCTTCAATTTTAAGCGTAGGTTGTCCAACTCCTACAGGCACACTTTGCCCTTCTTTTCCGCAGGTACCCACACCTGAATCTAAAGCCATGTCATTGCCTATCATGCTTACGCGTGTAAGCACGTCTGGGCCGTTGCCAATCAGCGTTGCGCCTTTGACAGGGTAGGTAATTTTACCATCCTCTATCATATAGGCCTCGGCTGCTGAGAACACAAACTTACCGCTGGTAATATCGACTTGACCACCACCAAAATTGGCCGCGTACAGGCCTTTTTTAACCGACTTGATAATTTCTTCGGGCGGCAAATTGCCGTTGAGCATATAAGTGTTAGTCATGCGTGGCATAGGGATGTGCGCATAGGATTCGCGTCTGGCATTGCCTGTGAGCGCCATGCCCATTAAGCGCGCATTTAAGCTATCTTGAATGTAACCGCGCAAAATGCCGTCTTCAATCAGCACGGTGCGCTGTGTTGGGTTGCCTTCGTCATCAACATTGAGTGAGCCGCGTCGGTCGCTAATGGTACCGTCATCGACCACGGTTACGCCTTTTGAGGCTACTTGCTTGCCTATCATGCTTGAAAAAGCAGAGCTGCCTTTGCGGTTAAAATCACCTTCTAAGCCGTGGCCGATAGCCTCGTGTAATAAAATACCAGGCCAGCCGTTGCCTAAAACCACAGTCATGCTGCCAGCAGGCGCTGGGCGCGCGTCTAGGTTAACCAGCGCTTGATGCACGGCTTTTTGTGCGTAGTCATGTAGCACATCGTCGCTAAAATAGCTGTAGTCAAAACGCCCACCACCGCCAGAAGAGCCTTGCTCACGGCGGCCATTTTGCTCTGCAATCACTTGCACAGAAACGCGCACCAAAGGACGGACGTCGGCAGCCATGACACCATCATGACGCGCTACCATGACCACATCATACTCACCTGCTATCGAGGCCATGACTTGCGTGACGCGCGGGTCTATTTTGCGCGCAAATTGCTCTAAGCGCTCTAGCAGGGCTACTTTGGCATCAGCGCTTAAAGAAGCGATAGGGTCATTTGGCAAATATAGCTTAGGTGCGCTTACTCGCTGTACCGCATGCGCGGTATGCTCTCCGCCTAAAGCTGCAATGGCTTTGGTCGCTTTTGCGGCTTGCTCTAAGGCAGGTAGATTGATGTCATCTGAGTATGCAAACGCGGTTTTTTCGCCGCTGACAGCACGCACGCCAACGCCTTGGTCTATGCTGAAGTTGCCCGATTTAACCTGGCCTTCTTCCAAACCCCAGCTTTCTGAGCGCGTATATTGAAAATACAAATCAGCGTAATCAACCTGATTACCCATAATATTGCCAAGCACACCTTGTAGCGCAGACACACTGAGGCCTGAGGGCGCAAGCAGCAACTCATTGGCGATGCTGAAATGCGAACCTGCTTCTGGGCTAGCGCTAGTGGGTAAAGATTCTGGTTTCATCGCTGTGTTTTCTCATGGTGGTCTGGTTTAATCATACCAGCTTTATTAGTAGGGCTTACTAAATGAATCACGCAAATTGCACTCAGCAATTCACGTGATAGCTAAGGGTGCTCCTATAAATTGAAGTTGCTACGCTAGGCAAGGCGCGATTAAAAAATTTGGACGCAGCATATGTATGATATGTAAGG
>CAZAHP010000148.1:3452-5541 GCA_964484985.1 uncultured Methylophilaceae bacterium | reverse complement strand
TTGCATCATAAGCTTTTTGTTTAAACCAGCGCTGCATCGCATTGAATAGTGGTGGTATACGCTCAGCGTGCCAAGCACCTACACCAGACTCAGCAATCAACTGCAGATAAAAGTGCGTTAAAATGCCAACATCCGCATCTAATGTGTCGCCATCATCAACCTTCTCCACGCTTTCACCATTAGAAATTTTATAAGGGGCGCTACTTGCAAGCACGGCAGGCACTTGCGGTTTATTTAAGCGCACAAGTTGCGGCACAAAATTTTGTAGCGTAATTTCATTGTTTTGCTGCTGCTTGGCTGCTGGCTTAATTGCAGCATCTACAGTGAATTGTGCATGCACAATCGGCCATAACATTTCTAAAAATGTGCCTTTAGGTGCTTTGGCAACGCCTTTGTCATCGAGCTTAGCTGCGCCTAACAAATGCAAGCAGCGCTCTGCACGTGTTGCCGCGACGTAGAGCACACGTGCATCTTCAAAATTGGCACGTTCTTTTTCTAGCATTTTTAGGTAGTCGTAAGGTGTGGGCACTTTGTCTGTGCGCCCCACATCTTCTAGGCCTTTGGGAATATAAGGTGCGACTACCAAATCAATTTCATCACTATCGTGGTGAGCGCCTTCTGGCGACACTTCTTCCCAAAGCAGTAAAGGTTGCTCATTGCCGCCTGTCTTTCTATCTAAACCTGGCAGTATGACGGTATCAAACTCCAGCCCTTTAGATTTATGGATAGTCATAAACTGTAAGGTGTCATCGGCTTTTGCATTGGGTGCGGCGTAAAGTTTTTGCACTTCTTTGGCAAGATGCTCAGGTGAAAACTGCCCCGCTTGCTCAAGCTGCTGTACACGCTCAAAAAACGCTTGCACATCGCGCACGTCGCCTGCATCCCATAGGCATTCTGCACCGCCTAGCATGAGCCACACACCATGCAGCCAGCGGCTGACCGACATGCGCCCTTGATGCATCAAAGCTTGCTCAAGCACCTCGCGCACATGGAACAAGCGCGCACGACCATCATCACTCAGACTTTGCAAACGCACAGGGTTATTCATCAGCTGCAATAAGGTACTGTACTTATCGTTAGCCACTAGCGCATGCAAATCGGCCAATGTCAGCCCACACCATGGGGCGCGCAGCAAAGCCAACCAATGCACGCGGTCAGCCACTTGATGGAGCGCATAGCATAGTGAAAGCAAATCTTGCACTATCTGGCGATTAGCCAGCTCTTCAATCTCGACTGCCTGAAAGTTTAAATGCGGATGGTTGCGGCGAATTTCGTTGACCAAGGCTTCTAAGTGACTTCTTGCACGTACCAATACAGCTATTTTTGCTTGGGGTTTTTCTGCCCGCGTTTGCTGAATAATCTGAATGATACGGTCAGCTTCTAGCAGCCTAACATCGCTAGGCAAGGCTTCTTCGTCTGCCTCATCTAGCTCGCTAGCCACGCCATTACTAAGCATGGCATGCATCACAACCGCAGAAGCTGGCTCGGTAGCTTTAGTTGCAACAAAAGGGCGATATTGAATCGCGCCATGCAAAATGCTGTCTTGCTTAGGAAAAGCCTGCTCAAACGCTTGATTGACCCAATCGACCACGGGCGGGCATGAGCGGTTATTGCGCCATAATTTAAGTGATGTGAGCGCCACATCGCCAATGCCGTGTTGAGCAACTCGTAAAAACAAGCCCACATTGGCTTTACGAAAGCGATAAATCGATTGCATAGGGTCGCCCACGCAGAACAGCGTGCGTCCATCGCCCGCTTGCCAGCCTTTGGTGAGCGCGCGTATGAGCTTAATTTGCGTCGGGCTAGTATCTTGAAATTCATCTACTAACAAATGTTGAATACGATAATCAAGCTTGAGCGCTAAATCGGTAGCGTTGCCTTCAACATCTTGCAAGGCCTGCAAAGAGCGCTGTGAAATTTCAACAAAATCCACTTCGCCATGCGCTTGAAACACTAGCCACAGCTCGCCCACGGCAATATGTAAAAGCTGTGCGAGCGTTGCTATCATCTGCCAGGTGGCTGCACTCTGCTGTGGGTTGGGCAAACTGCGCACTCGCGCCAAGGCTTGCTCTGCACCCAAGGTTTGATT
>CAZAHP010000148.1:0-3352 GCA_964484985.1 uncultured Methylophilaceae bacterium | reverse complement strand
CGCGCTATGGGCATTAAAGCTTGCTGAATACGCAGGTTAAGCACACTGGCTGCCGCTTGAATATCACTGCCTATCATGGCCGCTAGCGCCGCCTCTGCTGCCTGCGCAGTATTGTGACTTTGCGTATAGGGCAGCCATTGGTCGCGCTTTTTGAGCATATCGGCCAAGAGCTGCGTGAGTTTGTAGGTATCATTATCAAAATAGCGCAAGGCACTTTGAATAATGCCACCTATATTGGCATCTTCTAAATTCTCTAAAGCCCGTGTTGCCGCTTCTTGATAATAAAGGCTCGCGTCATCGCTCACCGCAGGCTGAGTGCCAAAACGGCTAAGCAGCGGCATTTGCCGTGCCAGATTGGCGCTTAAAGAGTCTATGGTGTAAATGCGCAAGCGCGAGGGGGTATCAAGCAAATTCCAAGCGAGCTGTACTGAGCGCTCTAGTACCGCCGTGCCTAAATGAAAGGTGGCTTGTTTGTGCGCTTGCGGCGGCAACTCACCTTTAGCCGCCATTTCCAAGCTATCCATAATACGCAGCTTCATTTCTGATGCCGCCTTATTGGTAAAGGTAATGGCGATGATTTCTTCAGGCGAATCTACTGTTTGTAGCAACTTCAAATATCGTTGAGTTAATAGCTCAGTTTTACCTGCTCCAGCAGGCGCCTCTACAATAAATGAGTCAAGCTCAAGCGCCTCTTCACGGCTTATCGCGTCTTCTGATAATAAATCTTGCTGGCTCATGCTGCACCACCGAGTTTAGCTTTATGTTCAAACTGTAGCTGCCGTTCTGGTAGCCGCAAGAGTGGCAGCACCTCGCAAAACTCAAGCTGTTTTTCATTTTCAAAAGTCACGGCAGCGTCACCCGCTTTGAGTGCTTTTGCTGTCTCGGCAATACGTGATTGCCAATGCCCTATCACGCTAGGCCAATCAGGAAAGAGCGTTTCATCAAATACTTTTCTACCACGTTTATCATCAAATACCACTGCGCCTTGCACTAGATCAGCGGCCGCTGCAACGCCTACAAAAGCGTGGTCAGCGGTGCGAATTTTGGCAAAGCACACCGCGCCAATATCAGCATCTTGCAACACAAAAGCTGCATATATCGGCAATTGCGGCTCGGTGATATTGGGCTGCGCCCAGTTTTTATAGTCCATTTGACGGCCAGTTTTATAGTCCATCAGCAGCAAGCGGCCATCATCTAAGGTATCAATACGGTCTATCACGAGCTTTACACTAATGCCTTCTATATTCACCTTGTGCTCCTGCTCGCAAGCAGTCACTTCAAACCCTTGCGGACGCAGCATTTCTACTTCAATCAGCCAAGCCAATACCAGCTTGGCGAGGCGCTCAGTTTCTAAGGTAATAAAAACTTCCGAAAAAGTGCCTTCTTTTTGTGAATTAAATTCTGCCAGCACTTGCTCTGCAATTGTTTTAAGTTGCGCCCTCAGTTCATCAATAGGCATCAGCATCAAATCTTCAGAGTTGCGCCCTAGCCAAAACTTCGCCAACACCGCGTGCACTAAATTGCCGCGCTCCATGACGTCTAAGCCGTTCACAGGCTCATCTAGCTGACGTGCGCCCAAACGATATTGATAAAACGCCCAAGCTGGGCAAATTGCCTGCGCTTTAAGCAGCGCCGTTCCCCCTGAAACGTGCTCATTTTCTAACACAGGTGGCGCTTGGTGGTCATCTAACCATTGCCAATCATGCGCCGCCTCTTGGGCAAATTTTTCTGCCAAGGTCGCCGTGATAGTGGTTTCTGAAGTTTTTGTAGGAATAGCTCCAATTAAAGGGCTTACTCGAAGTAAGCGCTCACATTCTTTTTCTGCGCTAGAAAAAATTACATGCCTAGCGCTTTTAATTAAGCGTTGATGCACCGCCTGCGCAAACTCAGTTTGCACCTCACTACTTGCATTTGGCGAGCCAGCTATACGTTGCAACTCGGCAGGAATCAAAGCATTCGGTCTAGCAACAGGCGGCCACACGTGGTCATTCATACCCATCACCCAAATCGCATCTAAAGGCTCAGCTGCGGCTTCTAGCATCCCCATCACTTGTATGGCTGCACGGGTTTTATTTTCAGGCTGAAAAATCTGCGCTTGGCATAGCTGTGTTAAGCGCTTAATCGCCTCATTGGCTGTCACCTTGCCTAGCAGGGCATCCAAACTAGCAAACTGTTGCAACACGCGCTCAAAAGACTGCACCGCTTGATATTCATGGCTAGATAGCCTTCTATCACCCTGCCAATGCGTTGCCTGCAAGACTTGCTTAAACACGATAGCCCACTGCGCAGGCGTTTGCTGCCGCGTATATTGCTGAGCCATATTCAGCATCTGGCGCAAATCATCGGCCAAACCAGTAACACTAAGCGCACGCTCACCCTCGCTTGCATGTTGCACAAAACTCAGTAAACGATTGATGCTAAAACTCAAAGGCAAATCTTGCCGCATACGTGCATCTAACGTAGCCCGCGCATCTCGCTCAAACTGGCTGCTAGACCAATAAGGCGTGAGCAATAAACGCGCAATATCAGGCTGCTGCACTGGCCTTTTTTGCCACGCCAAACGCAGCAAATCAAGTGCAGTGGCAATAATGGGCAGCGTTGACAATGGCACGCCCAGTGAAAAATCATAACAACGTGGCATCTCGGCAAATGCAGGTGCGGCAGCTTGCGGGTGAAACACATCATCTAACAAACCAGAAAGCTTAGCGCGCAACACCTCCAATTGCGGCACAACAATTGCCAACTTAGCTTGCGGATGTTGTGCGAGCACTTGCTGCGCCCATGCCACAGCTGCACGGCATTCTGCATCTTGGTTATCCAGCAACACCTGTTCTAGCTTTTGCGGTGCTTCTAGCGTAAGTGGATACTCACTCACCTCTACCCCACGAGCTTTAAGCACAGCTATTAAACGTTCTAGCTGCGGGTGTATGCGGTCAAAACCAGCTAACTGAATCTTCGCGGGCAAACTGCCCACGCCCTTTTGCAAACAATCAATTTGCCATACCCCATAGCGTACAGATTCCAACATATTGGCTTGCTTACACAAACTTTGAAAACGCTGCCGCCAAGCCACAAACTGCTGGGTTTCCTCAGTCGCCTGCGCCATGTTTAGGCTTAAATTCCACTCAATCAGCAATCGATTCGCTTCCATTGCCGCACTCGCCAAACCAGAGGTATCAAACAAATCAGCAGCTTCGTTCGCTTTTAAAGCCGCCGCAATACTTTGCTCCCACAACAAGCCTTCTTGTGTAGGGCTCAGCGCTGCCAAAGGCGCATCTGCAGGGTCTAGCTCGCCCATCAGCAAGGCAGACTCAATCAACTCTTGCAACCAGTCGGCCAGTGTTAAAATAGT
>CAZAHP010000147.1:2403-5584 GCA_964484985.1 uncultured Methylophilaceae bacterium | reverse complement strand
GTTTGCCGTCACGGAGCATCTGGAAATACCAGGCTCCGTCGGCAGTATCGCCATAGAGCACGGCGCCGATGATTTTGTCATCTTGTATGACGAGTTTTTTGTATACCCCGCCCACAGCATCGTGCAACACAATTTCTTCAGTACCTTCGCCGCCAGTGAAATCACCTGCTGAGAAAAGGTCTATGCCTGTGACTTTTAATTTTGTTGAGGTCACAGAACCTTTATATAAGCCAATACCAAAGTTGGCTAAGTGCGTGGCGCACACCTTAGCCATTTCAAATAAGGGCGCGACTAAGCCATAAGAGATGCCGCGGTGGCTGACACATTCGCCTACTGCGTAAATGCGCGGGTCATAAGTTTGCATGGTGTCATTTACCACAATGCCGCGGTTGCAGTGTATGCCAGCTGACTCAGCTAAGGCATAGTTAGGGCGTATGCCCACTGCCATGACCACTAAATCTGCGGGGATTTCTTGGCCATCTTTAAATTTAACACTGGCGACACGGCCGTCTTTGCCAGTAAGTGATTCAGTATCTTTTTCAAGCAAAAAGGTTAGGCCTTTGGCTTCTAACGATTTTTGTAGCATTTTGCCTGCGGCTTTATCTAATTGGCGCTCAAGTAGCCAGTCGTTTTTATGCACAACGGTGACTTCCATGCCTTGAATTTTAAGGCCGTTTGCTGCTTCTAAGCCTAACAGACCACCACCAATGACGACAGCGTGCTTGTATTTTTTAGCCGCTTCTATCATGTCGTTGGTGTCTTTAATATCGCGGTAGCCAATCACGCCTTCTAAATCAGCGCCCGGAATCGGCAACATAAATGGTTTAGAGCCAGTCGCAAGGAGTAAGCGGTCATACTCGGTACTGGTGCCATTTTCAGCGTAAACAATACGTGCTTTTCGGTCAATTTTGTTGATGCGAGCATTGGTATGTAGGGTGATGTTGTTCTCTGCATACCACTCACGGCTATTGAGGATAATGTCTTCAATCGTTTGCTCATTTGCTAACACAGGCGACAGCATAATGCGATTGTAGTTAGGGTAGGGCTCGTCACCATATACTGTGATGTCATATAAATCTGGGGCAATTTTGAGTAGCTCCTCAACCACTCGCATCCCCGCCATACCATTACCGACGACTACTAATTTCATTTTTTTCATAATCATTATCCTTATAAGACCTATTTACAACTGATTGCTTACGCAGCGCTTGCTAATTGACTCATGAGCGCTGATTGGCTCAGATTTTGGCTACGCGCCAAACTCGCTACTTCACCAATCACTAAAATTGCAGGGCTAGCTAAGCCTGCTTGATGTACCGCCATAGGCAACATTGAAAGTGGCGAACTGACAAAGTTTTCAGCAGCAAGCGTGCCATTTTGAATCGCAATCGTTGGCGTATCTGCTGCCATATTGGCGGCAATGAGCGCTTGCACAATTTCAGCAAGGTGCGTCATGCCCATATACACCACTAGGGTGGTTTTGCTAGCAACTAAGGCTTGCCAATTGGGTGCTTCATTATTTTGTGTGTGGCCGGTGATAAAGGTCACGCCATGCGTGAACTCTCTATGTGTAACGGGTATGCCTAAACTCGCAGGCACTGCAATGCCACTGGTAATGCCTGAAATGACTTCGTATGCAACGTTCGCGCTTTGTAGGGCGAGCATTTCTTCGCCACCGCGTCCGAATAAAAATGGGTCGCCACCTTTTAATCGCGCCACGGTTTCACCTTGTTCAGCCAGCGCTACCATCATGCGATTAATAAAATGCTGCGGGGTTGATTTACAACCGCCACGCTTACCCACATGCACTACACGCGCTTGAGGGCAGTGTGCCAGTATCTCTGGGTTCACGAGGTCGTCTACCAGCACCACGTCAGCCAGACCTAAAGCTTTAAGCGCCTTAAGCGTGATAAGCTCTGGGTCACCTGGGCCTGCGCCGATTAAAAAAACTTTGCCTGACATATTTTGGTGCAACCTTTAAAAAACATCGAATAAATAAGCAATAAATAGGCCTAGTATTAATTTTTGTTTAAATACAATTGCTTGTATTTTTATATTTTTTAACCTTTTATTTTTCGCCCTAATTAAGTGCTTATGCACCAAAATTAAAGTTCTATTTTGGTGCAAATTTTAGTTTGAGAATGTTAAGTTAAAAAGAATATTGTGCAGTTACCCATACAATTTCTTTATCACCCTTGCGAGCCGCATTTTGCAAGGTAGTGCCGTAGACATCGCTTTCATTAAATTTGGCGTACTCAACTTTTGCCCATAAAGAATTATTTAATGGATACATCACACTGGCATCAAATTCAGTACCGTATTTATCACCAAAATTGCCAGCACCTATCGATGCAAATTTCTCATCGGATTTCATCACGTGATACTCAGCGTGTAGCGCAGCTTTTTCAATTTTCCCATCAAATGTTAGAAATAAATCTTCCATACCTTGGCGTGGGGTTGCTAAAAAGTGATCTGACCAACCTTGGAATAAATGGTTAGTACCTAAAGGTGTTTGGAAAGCGTATTTGCCATCATTGCTAGAGAGTTTTTCATAATCTAGTCTTAAAGACCAAACGTTATAAGCTGCACCACCACCCACTTTAATGTAATGCGCATCAATCAGAGGGCTGCCGCCTTTGTAGTCGTCTTGCTTGGCATACTCTGCTGTGTACAAGGTTCTCCAGTTGGGGTCAATCACATGAACGCCGTCTAATCTGATACCTAAGGTTCTGCTGCTGGCATCGGTGGTGGCTGTTTTAACTAGGTCATTGCTTGCGCCTAGACCATTACCACCTTGCGCTGCTGTACCCGCTGCCGCAGGGTTGCCATTGTTTTGGCTTAAATTTTCCACATCTACAAAATAACCATAACCAGTGATAGATTCGGTGGGCAACCAGCGGTATTTAATATTGACTAAATCAATATTGCCATCACGCAATTTGGTGTTGATTTGGCGCACTTTTGAAAAGTGAGCTGCAAAAATTTCAGTGTCTGGAATCATTTTGTTGATTACAGAAATACCATCAAATACTTGTGTGTTTTGGCGGAAAGCAATGTCACCAATGAACCTTACGTTATCTAAATTCACCACTTGGCGACCTACACGCACTTTGTTGTTTTTAATGCCTGACCAATCCATATAGAGCTGATTAACATCGGTGTAGCCAGGGTCTACAATATT
>CAZAHP010000147.1:0-2303 GCA_964484985.1 uncultured Methylophilaceae bacterium | reverse complement strand
ACAGGTAGAATTTCACCAATCGTGGCGGCAGGGCCGTTGGTCATCATCACAATGCGGTCTGAGAGCAATACTGCTTCATCCACATCGTGGGTTACCATCACCGCAGTTGCGCCTGATTTAGCCATAATCTTCATTAACTCATCTTGCAGGTTGGCGCGAGTCAAGGCATCTAATGCACCGAATGGCTCATCTAGAAGTAATACTTTTGGTTCCATCGCTAGTGCTCGGGCAATACCAACGCGCTGTTTCATGCCGCCAGAGATTTCATTGGGGCGTTTTTCAGCAGCATGCGCCAAACCAACTAGCTCTAATGCGGCCTTGGTACGCTCTGCCAATTGCGCTTTGGTTTCAGTTTTGCCAAATACACGCTCAACAGCTAAATACACGTTTTCCGCACAGGTTAACCATGGCAGTAATGAGTGGTTTTGAAACACCACCGCACGCTCTGGCCCTGGGCCGTTAATTTCACGACCATTGCAGAATAAGTGCCCTTCAGTTGGCTCAAGTAAACCCGCGATTAAATTCAGTACCGTTGATTTGCCGCAACCTGAGTGCCCAATAATGGAAACAAATTCACCTTCTTTGATATTTAAATTCACATTATCTAAGGCTTGAAAACTGCCTTTTTTGGTTTGAAAGGTCATGTTGACGTTTTCAATTAATACATAACGGTCTTGTAAAATTTTGTCCATGATGTTTCCTATTCGTAGCTAAAGCGTTTAGCAATTTGTATTAGTGCAAGCTCAAGTAACAAGCCAACAATGCCTACAATAAAAATCGCGATAATGATGTGTTCAACGTTTAAGTTATTCCATTCATCCCACACCCAAAAACCAATACCAACACCGCCAGTTAACATCTCAGCCGCCACAATCACTAGCCAAGCCACACCAATTGAAAGGCGTACACCTGTCATCATGTAGGGCAATACTGAAGGGAACAGAATCTTAGTGACAATTTTCCATTCAGAAAGGTTAAGCACCTTAGCAACGTTCATATAGTCTTGCGGCACCTTGCTTACTCCAACCGCAGTATTAATAATCATTGGCCAAATAGCGGAGATAAAAATTACCCAAATCGCCGCAGGGTCAGCGGCTTTAAATACCAGCAGGCCAATGGGTAACCAAGCCAATGGTGAGACTGGTCTTAACAAGCTAATGATGGGTGAAGTCATTCTCGACATAAACTCAAAGCGTCCGATAATGAAACCTAAAGGAATCCCCACGAATGCCGCCATGAGAAAGCCGATGCCCACACGTTGTAGCGAATTAAGTATGTTCCAACCGATACCCACATCATTTGGGCTGTTGACGTAAAAAGGATCACTAAATAACTCAACCGCTGAGGCCCAAGTTTTAATCGGGCCTGGCAAGTTGGGTGATTGTTGCGAAATGAGCGACCATACTGCAATCAGCAACAGCAAGCCAATCACTGGCGGCAGCACCCAAGCAAATGCTGCTTTTAAAGTGTTGCCAAGCTGAAAAGATTTAGCAGGCTTTTCAGCAACAGCTTTAATCGCAACCTCGGTAGCCTCAGTTGCTGTGCTTGCTTGTTTAACCACTGTTGATTTTTCACTCATGATGTCTTTAATACTTTCTTTGTTGATGCCGATAGCGCTCATGTTTCGCTCCTAATTACAATTAATTAAGCTTTTACCTTAAAGCTATTGGCATAGGCTTTAGGGTCTTTGCCGTCCCACACTACACCGTCAATCAGCTTGCTGGTCCGCATTGGGCTAGCTGGTATGCTCAGGCCAAGTGATTTAGCAGCTTCTGTGTAGATGTCAATTTGGTTCACTTTTTTGGCTACTGCTAAGTAGTCAGGGTCAGACTTCAACAAGCCCCAACGTTTGTGCTGTGTTAAGAACCACATGCCGTCTGATAGGTAAGGGAAGTTCACTTTGCCATCGTTGAAGAACTTCATGTAGTTAGGGTCTTTCCATTTCTTACCAATGCCATTGTCGTAATCACCCATAAAGCGACCTGCAATGACCTCTTCAGGTGCATTCACATACGCTTTGCCTGAAATCAGTTTTGCAACCTCAGCACGGTGCTCAACTGCTTCAATATAGCGGCATGCTTCCAGAATAGCCTTGGTCATCGCCAATGCAGTATTTGGGTGTTTGGCAACAAACTCTGCCGTACAGCCCAATACTTTTTCTGGGTGGTCTGTCCAAATGTCTTGGGTTGTTGCAACTGTAAAACCAATTTTGTCGAAAATGGCGCGCGCACCCCAAGGTTCGCCCACACAGTAGCCGTCCATATTGCCGATACGCATATTGGCCACCATTTGTGGTGGAGGCA
>CAZAHP010000146.1:0-5612 GCA_964484985.1 uncultured Methylophilaceae bacterium | reverse complement strand
GAGCAGCGGACTCATAATCCGTTGGTGCTGTGTTCGACTCACAGGGGGGCCACCATGCTGGCTTTACTAATTGGAACGTGAATGAGTGCGCAATTTCATAATAAACAGCCTACTCAGGCTGAGGTGCAGAACTTACTTAAGCTGTTTAATGCGGGTGAGTTAAAGCTTTCTGAAGCGCTTGCTAAGTCTATGGTGAAGCAGTATCCGAATGTGCCTATTTTGCATAATGTGCTGGGCTCTTCATTGGCTGGGCAGGGTAAGCATGCTGAGGCTGTGCCTAGTTTTCAAAAGTTAGTTGAGGTGGATGCATATTCGCCTGAGCTGCATTTTAATTTGGCTTTGATGTTGGCGAATTCTAATCAATTAGATGAGGCGGAAAAGCATTATCGCAAAGCCACCGAGCTTAACCCTAAGTTTGTAGATGCTTTTTATAACCTTGGCTTTTTGTTGCAGTCTCAAGGTAAATGGGCGCAAGCGGCTGAGCAGTATCAAAAGGCGACAGTTTTGCAGCCTAATTTTTGTGAGGCGTTTGGTAATTTAGGCGCGGTGTTGCAGCAGCAAGGCAAGTTGCAAGAGGCGATTACCAATTATCGCAAGGCAATTAGTATACGCCCTGACGCTTTGGGTTATTTTAACTTGGGCACGGCTTTGCGTAATGAAGGTTTGCTTGAAGATGCGATTGCTAGCTTTAAAAAGGCTTTAGAGCTTAACCCTCAATATGCTGAAGCGTATAGTAATTTGGGTGAGTCATTGTGGCACCATGGTGAGCTGAATGCGGCGGTTGAGAGCTTTCACAAGGCACTGGCGATAGATGAAGATAACCCTAGCGCTAATTACAATCTTGCGGTGTTTTTGTATGACAATGGCGAGCTGGATAAGGCGATTCCGCATTTTGAGCGTTCACAATATGGTGATTGGCAAGAGCGTGTGCTCTATTGTTTGTACAAAACTGAACGCTATGATGAGTTTAAGGCGCGTTTAAATGCACTATCTGGCAAGGTGAATACATCGCCTTTGCTTGCTACACTGTCAACACATTACGCCATTAATTTTGGTCAAGAAGACACTTATAACTTCTGTAAAGCGCCTTTAGATTATGTGTATCACGCTAGTATTCCTGAGTTGGCTGAGCCTAATAGCGCTTTGCTTAAAGATTTATTGCGCGATATTGAGCAGGCTGAGATTTCTGCGCGCAAGCAAAGTCGATTGGTGAATGGCATACAGTCTTCAGGTAATTTGTTTAAGCGCCCTGAGGCTTCATTTCAAAAACTTTCAGCTTTGGTTGCGCGCACGATTGAGCAATACTTTACGCACTTCGCAGCTGACGACAGCATGTTTATTCAAGCCTTCCCTAAAAATATTGAGTTTAGTAGCTCATGGTATGTGAAGATGCAAACGGGCGGGCACTTAAGCTCACATATTCATGAAGAAGGCTGGATTAGCGGCGCGGTGTACTTGGCGATTCCGCAAAAAATCGCCTCGCAAGAAGAAGGTTGTATTGAGCTCAGTACGCATGGCGATAACTACCCTAAAAAACATGATAACTTCCCTACCAAGTTAGTGGCGCCTAAAGTGGGGGATGTGTGCTTCTTCCCTTCTTCTGTGTTTCATCGCACCATTCCATTTAGTGCAAATGAAGCGCGTATTTGCATCGCTTTTGACTTAAAGCCTAATGTTTAGGGTGATATGGAGTATCTTTCATCAATAATCGGCTATACGGCTGCCACGCTTACAACGGTATCATTTGTGCCGCAGGTAATGAAGGTGTGGCAGAGTAAATCAACTAAAGATGTTTCGCTTGGAATGTATGCGTTTTTTACGCTGGGCGTGGCTATGTGGTTGGTGTATGGTTTGCTAGTCAGCGCTTGGCCTGTTGTGATTGCAAACGCCATTACTTTACTGCTAGCAGGTGCGGTTTTGGTGATGAAGCTTAAATATAAGTAACTTAAATATTAGGTAACTTAGGCTTTGGTTTGATTGTGTTGCAGCCTAAGTGCCATTTGTTTTAAGAAGTTCATGGCGACTTTAGGTTCACCTAATAGTAGCGTTTCTATATTTTGCGCGCTAATCACGATGACTTCGGTTGTTTCAGAGGTGACCAATGCATCGGCAATTCTCGCGCTATCGGTCAGTAAAGCCATTTCGCCAAAATAGTCGCCTGCGCCTAATTCGCGTATCAGCCTGCACTCATCTAGTAGTTGAATCGTACCTGAGACGACATAATATAAATCAAAGCTATGCTCGCCTTGCTTGAAAATGTATTCATCTTTCTTAAAAGTTTTTCCGTAGCGCTCCATGAGCTCTAGCAGATAATTATCTTTGTCTTTAGGCATGACGGTAAACAAACCTCTGAGCAGCAACACGTCTTTTTTACGCATGGTGCTAATGAGCACAGTGCCAAACAAAAATACGATAAAGGTGTAATACAACCAGCCTATTGAAATAAACATATTCTTTAAGCCGCCAAACATGCTGCCGTAAGACTCGTTAAACGATAAAAATAAGTTAAATGCAGGTTGTATCGCGAGCCACAGCAAGGTGGTGACTAATGAGCCGAATAAAATTTGGCTAAATGCGACGCGCGCAGGAAAAAACATGCGATAAAAAGCAGAAACAAGAAAAGTGGTGAGTACTAAAGACGATAAAGAGCTGATGAATTGTGAATGCGCAGCAGTAGGCTGCACAAAGGCAATGATTTTGTCTAATACCAAGCCGCTGAACGTGAATAAGAAAAATAGCAGCAACATGCCTAGCACTGCAAAAGCATCTTTAAGTTTGCGTCTTATAAAAGATGGCGTTTCAACAATAGATGAAATTGTGTAAAAAGAAGAGCGTAAAGCGGCGGCAAGCGGCGTCGCTACCCAAAATAGCGCGAATATACCAAATATACCCCACACCGCTTTGTGCTGAGAGACATTGTAGACCTCAACCATAATTCGGCTGCTGAGTTTGGGCACTAAATTACTCGTGAGTATGGCGAGCTTAACAATGGCGTAGTCTGAAGAAATCACCAAATGGCTGAGTAAAAAGAACATCAATAGCGCCATCGGGATTAAAGCAAACATCGCATAAAAAGACAGCGAGGCAGAAAGCCCTAAGCCATTATGTAGCTGAAATGCGCTCAAAGTTTCACGCAGCACAAATAATGGCGTGCTATAACGGCGCTTGGCATAAGCAGCGCGAGGCTTGGATATGGCAGGGTGCTGGCTAATGTTTTTTACAGTTTCAAACTTAGTCATGGGCATGGCCTAATTAAAAGAGCGCATTCATACGCATTAACAATAGTGCACATATATTTTTTGAGGCTGACACTCATTTGTTAAGCAATAACTATACTTATAGTAACTAAGCTTAGAGCGCACGTGTTTTATATCGTTCAGTAGCCGCTACTAAAGCAGACATCACACCGCGCTCCATAGCCGAGTGACCTGCATCAGGAATCATATAAAACTCAGCATGTGGCATTGCTTTTGCGAGCTCCCAGGCAGTGCGCGGTGGGCACACCATGTCATAACGCCCTTGTACTATCGTGGTTGGAATATGAGCTAGTTTACCAAGCTCACTAAAAACATCGCGCTCACCTATAAAGCACATGTGCATAATATAGTGTAGCTGCACTCGTGCACGTGCAACTTGCACCTCATCCGAGACTGATGAGCTGCCTGCGCTATTGCTGGGTGGGAGCAAAGTCATAATGCTGCTCTCAAATGCATTCCAACTCACTGCCGCAGGTACGCTTATTTGAGTGTCATCAGAGAAGATAAGCTTTGCATAAGCATTAAGAGGGTCATCTTGTTCATTGGGCGCCAAGTAATCTAGCAAACACTGCCAAGCTTCAGGGTAAAAATGCTTCACATCACCTAAAAACCACGCTAGCTCAGAGGCTCTACTTAAAAATATACCGCGTAAAATCAGTGTAGAGACGCTCGCTGTGTAAGCTAAAGCATAGGCAATTGCTAATGTGCTGCCCCAAGACCCACCAAATACATGCCACTTGTTAATGCCTAAATGTAACTTTAATTGCTCAATATCATCAACTAAATGCGATATGGTGTTGTCCGTCACGCAGCCTAATGGTGTGCTGCGCCCGCAGCCGCGCTGATCTAATAATATGATGCGGTAATAAGCAGGGTCAAAAAAGCGGCGTTGATTAGGGTTGCAGCCACTACCTGGGCCGCCATGTAAAAACACCACGGCTTGCCCGTTCGGGTTGCCGCACTGTTCATAATAAATATGATGTAAATCTGAAACAGCTAAATGACCTGTCTCAAAAGGTGTTAATTCAGGGAATAAGAGGTGTGTGTTTGTAGACATGTGCGAAATTCTATCTTAATCAATGGTTTTGTTGGTGAACAAAGTAAGTTTGTTTGTATTTGTACAATTTGTTACAAAGATGGATATTGCAAAATTGTAACTACGGTAAATATGACTTTGGTTAATGGATTAAATCTATCATCATGATTATATTGTAATTTATTTAAATTCAACAGGATCATTGGTCGGGTAAGGTGTATCGCGATGAAAACAAATCGAGTTAATTGTAACTAAAATGTAAGTAAAGTATTGCAAAACATTTGGTTTAGCGCTAATATACTTCACGCGCAAGAAATTGCAGCGAAATTTTGGTTCAGATGGAATTTAATCGAAGCTGCGGAATTAAAAGTGGATAGATTAAAAGTAGTCAAAAACCAAATATACACAACCCTTAGTACTTAAATAACTATGGAGATTTAAAATGGAGATTCGCAAAATCAATCTAGCTTTAGGCTTAGTATTAGGCGCATCATTGGCATTGCCAATGGTTGCATCTGCTGCTGCTGACCAAGAAGCTGCTATTGCTGATAAAAATAACTGGGCTCATCCACGTGGTGGCATGATGAACCATGGTTACACACAATTAGCACAAATTAACAAAGGTAACGTAAAAAACCTTAAAGGTGCTTGGACATTCGCTACTGGTGTAAACCGTGGTCACGAAGGTTCACCAGTTGTTGTGGGCAACATGATGTATCTACATACAGCATTCCCAAACAACGTATACGCACTTGACTTAAACGACAACCAAAAAATCGTTTGGTCATACTTCCCTAAACAAGACCCATCAGTACAAGCTGTATTGTGCTGCGACAACGTTTCACGTGGTCTTGGCTACGGCGATGGCAAAATCTACCTTCAACAAAATGACGGTAACTTGGTTGCTTTAGACGCTAAAACTGGTGCTAAAGTATGGTCAGTATTAGTTAACGATCCAAAAGTTGGCGCGACAAACACTAACGCTCCACACGTGATCAAAGACAAAGTATTGACAGGTTGTTCAGGTGCTGAGTTCGGCGTACGTTGCTTTATCGCTGCATACAACATCAAAGACGGTTCTTTAGCATGGAAAGCTTACTCAACAGGCCCAGATGCTGAAGTAATGTTAGGTGCTGACTTCAACAAAGACAATCCTGCTTACAACGCATTATCAGTTTACCAAGACGTAAACGGTGGCAACAAGCAAGGTGGTTCATTCGCTAAGATCCCTACTGACCAATTGAAAATTGGTGAGAAAGAACTTGGTACACGTACATGGTTGAAACCACAAGCAGTTAAAGATGGTTGGCAACATGGTG
>CAZAHP010000145.1:0-5629 GCA_964484985.1 uncultured Methylophilaceae bacterium | reverse complement strand
TTTGTATGCAGGTGGAAATCAAACTCCCTGTTTCAAACTTTCTTGTATAAACGGGTCAAGGTCGCCATCCAGCACACCTTGAGTGTTACCAATCTCTACATTGGTGCGCAAATCTTTAATGCGCCCTTGGTCAAGCACATAACTTCTAATTTGGTGACCCCAGCCAATATCTGTTTTAGCATCTTCAATCGCTTGCTTATCCGCATTGCGCTTGCTTAACTCAAGGTTATACAAAGCACCTTTTAGCATATTCATCGCTTCTTCACGGTTGCGGTGTTGGCTGCGGTCATTTTGACACTGCACGACCACATTGGTCGGTAAGTGAGTAATACGTACTGCGGAATCAGTTTTGTTAATATGCTGACCACCTGCACCACTGGCGCGATAAGTATCAATACGCAAATCGGCAGGATTGATATCAATTTGAATGCTGTCATCCACTTCTGGGAATATTTGCACACTAGCGAAAGAAGTATGACGTTTTGCATTACTATCAAATGGTGATTTACGCACTAAGCGATGCACGCCATTTTCAGTTCTTAAAGTACCGTAAGCATAATCACCACTGACTTTAACACTAGCACCTTTAATGCCTGCTACGTCGCCGTCAGACTCTTCCATGACTTCGACCTTAAAGCCTTTACGCTCACAATAGCGTAAATACATACGCAATAGCATGCCCGCCCAATCTTGCGCCTCAGTGCCTCCTGAGCCAGATTGAAACTCGATAAAGCAGTTTGCGGAATCCAACTCTCCCGAGAACATACGTTTAAATTCCATCTCAGCCACTTGTTTTTCTATGCTGAGAGAATCTGTCTCTACACTAAGCAAAGTATCGTCATCATTTTCTTCGCGTGCCATGTCAAACAGCTCTTGGCTGTCATTCAAAGCACCCTCTAAAGACTGCAAAGTATTCACAACTAGCTCTAGCTCACGCTTTTCTTTACCTAGCTTTTGAGCTTTTTGAGCATCGTTCCAAATATTAGGGTCTTCAAGTAGACCATTCACCTCTTCTAGGCGTTGTGACTTGTTTTCAAAGTCAAAGATACCCCCGAAGGGCAAGGTGACGGGCGCTTAAATCGGTTAAGCGATTGGCGATTTGATTGAGTTGTTCGGCTTCCATACTGCTGATTCTTTTAACTTAAAGGCGTGATTATACATCTTTGAGGCATTTACTTCTCGCCTAACAAACAACTTGCCAAGCATGAGCAATTTCACTTATTGTCACAATATTGTCACAAAACTTTTATATATTGTTCACCAAAGGAAGTAAGCGAGATACTGAGACACTCGTTAATGTTGTTGCAGCACCTATAGTTATTTAATTTTTGGAGATTTTAATGCAAACTAAGTTTGTTAAATGTTTAGGCCTAGCGGCTTTTGTAGCAGCTACTTTTAACGTCACTACCGCAATGGCGGCTGAAAAAATTATTAAAATTGACGGGTCAAGCACCGTATACCCAATTACTGAAGCGGTAGCAGAAGAGTTTCAAATCAAAACTAAAACAAAAGTAACCGTAGGTGAATCTGGCACTGGTGGCGGTTTTAAAAAGTTCTGCCGCGGTGAAACAGACATTTCAAATGCATCACGCCCTATTCTGCAAAAAGAAATGGATGCTTGTAAAGAAGCTGGTGTTCAGTTTATTGAGCTGCCAGTGGCGTTTGATGGTTTAACTGTGGTTGTTAACACCAAAAACGACTGGATTAAAAGCATTTCAGCGCAAGATTTAAAGAAAATTTGGTCATCTGGTTCTAGCATTAAAAACTGGAAGCAAATCAACCCAGCTTACCCTGACAAAGCATTAGCTTTATATGGCCCAGGCACAGCTTCTGGTACTTTTGACTACTTTACTG
This sequence comes from uncultured Methylophilaceae bacterium, assembly GCA_964484985.1. GTDB lineage: Bacteria > Pseudomonadota > Gammaproteobacteria > Burkholderiales > Methylophilaceae > CAZAHP01. Next base: position 3,775 of record CAZAHP010000145.1, on the reverse strand, counting down.
AAGCCATTAACGGCAAAGCAAAATCAAGCCGCACTGACTACACACCATCAGAAGATGACAATGTGTTAGTACAAGGCGTTTCAAGCAATGTGGGTGGTATGGCTTATTTTGGCTTAGCTTATTATGAAGAAAACAAAGACAAGCTCACAGCATTATCAATTTCACCAAAAGCGGGTGCAGCGGCTGTAGCTCCATCATTTGAGAGCGTTAAAAATGGTAGTTACCAACCATTGTCACGCCCACTCTTCATCTACGTAAATGCTACTGCGGCTGCATTTAAGCCTGAAGTGAAAGCTTTTGTTAACTTCTATTTACAAAATGCACCTGAGCTTGTTAAAGAGGTGAAATATGTACCACTACCTGATGAAGATTACGCTGCTGTAAAAGAGCACTTTAAAGCATTAAAACCAGGCACCGGCTTTAATGGTACGCCTGAGGTAGGCATTAAAATTAAAGATTTACTTAGCAGAATCAAGTAAGTAGCAGTCAAAAAAGGGGCAGAATCTGCCCTTTTAATTACTCAAGCAATCATAGGTAATACACGCTAAACCTAGCAACAATAGCGCTAATTCCGCTACAATAGAAGAGTCTTAACACTATGAATACGGCAACTCAAGTGCTTAACCAACCTTTAGACTTAACCATCAGCCCCCGTCTGGCTAAAAATGTTAGACGCAACATCAAAGAGCGCATCATTGAATTTATTTTAATGTTAGCGGCACTTTCAGCGGTTGCGACTACATTATCAATCGTAGCAATTTTGCTATATGAGTCACTTAGCTTTTTTAAAACAGTCTCTGTTGTTGACTTTTTTACTGACACTCAGTGGACCCCGCTATTTGAAGATGCTCACTACGGAATTTTGCCTTTAGTTTCTGGCACACTCACTACTTCAGCAATCGCGCTCGCTGTGGCTATCCCGCTCGGCACAATCATTGCGATTTACCTTTCTGAGTTTGCAACACACAAAACACGTGAAACGGTAAAACCTATTTTAGAGCTTTTAGTCGGCGTACCTACCATTGTGTTTGGCTACTTCGCTTTGCTCTTTTTAACGCCTATTTTGCAAAAAGTATTCCCTGAGTTACCTGGCTTTAATATGCTCAGCGCAGGCATTGTAATGGGCGTTATGATTGTGCCTTATATCGCCTCAGTGGCAGAAGATGCAATGCGCGCAGTACCAATGAGTATGCGTGAAGGCTCATATGCCATGGGTGCAACGCGCTTTCAAACAGCAGTGCGTGTCGTCACACCTGCGGCCATTTCAGGCATTATTGCTGCATATATTTTGGGTATCTCACGCGCAGTAGGTGAAACCATGGTAGTGGCTGTTGCTGCAGGCCAGCAACCTATTGTGAGCTTCAACCCTATGGAAAGTGCTGCCACTATTACTGCGTATATCGTGCAAGTTGCAATGGGCGACCTTCCGCACGGCAGCATAGGCTATCAAAGTATTTTCGCTGCGGGCTTGGTTTTGATGGTCATGACGCTCTGCTTCAACATACTTGGCCACATGATACGTAAGAAATACCGCGAACACTATTAAGAGCGACAATACAATGAACAACGATAAAACCACTCAAGGCTCGCAAACACAAGCCTCTGTGCTAGCAAACCTAGACGCAGTGCGCGCGATGATTAAACGTCATAAGCTGAATGATTACCTATTCTCGCTACTAGGTTTACTCGCGCTGATGTTTGCATTGTTAACCTTACTCACCTTGTTTACCGACTTAGTGATGGATGGCTACGAGCGTTTTAACATGCAATTTTTGAGCGACTTCCCCTCACGTCGCGCAGCACACGCGGGCTTACTTTCTGCTTGGGTAGGCTCAGCTTTGGTAATGTTAGTCACATTTTTAGTGGCAGTGCCTATGGGCGTAGCCGCTGGTTTATACCTTGAAGAGTATGCACCTAAAAACTGGTTTTCTGACCTCATTGAAATTAACGTCACCAATCTAGCTGGCGTGCCTTCTATCGTTTATGGTTTGCTGGCACTAGGTTTGTTTGTGTATATTTTAGATCTTGGCCAAAGCATCTTGACCGCAGGTTTAACGCTAGGCTTGCTGATTTTGCCTATCGTCATTGTTTCAACCCGTGAAGCCATACGCGGCATCCCAGTTGCGATTCGCGAAGCCGCTTACGCCGTAGGCGCAACCAAATGGCAAGTGGTATACGACCACGTTTTAAAATATTCATACGGCGGCATTTTAACTGGCGTGATTATCGGTATGGCACGCGCATTAGGCGAAACAGCACCTATCATTACCATAGGCGCACTGACCTTTATTGCGTTTTTACCGCCTATGCCAGTGACAGAAACAGCGCCGTTCATCAATTTTGAATGGTTAAGCTCAGGCTTTACCGTGATGCCAATTCAAATGTTTAACTGGTTGTCACGTCCTGACCACGCCTTCCACGTGAACGCCGCAGCAACTGGCGCACTCATTATTTTAGTAACTTTATTAATGAACGGCACCGCGATTTACTTGCGTTATAAGATACGTAAAAACATTAAGTGGTAAATCTCTTAATTCAATATTTAGGAAATAGTATTCATGGTCACATCTACCACTCCAATTAAAGCCGAAGCGCGTAACTTAGAGTTCTTTTACAGCAATGGCAATCGCGCGCTCAAAGGCATTAATATGCCGCTGTATGAGAACAAAATTACCGCTTTAATTGGCCCATCTGGCTGCGGAAAATCAACCTTCTTAAGAAGTTTTAACCGCATGCATGACCTCTACCCAGGCAACCGCTATCAGGGTGAGATTGTCATGCACCCAGACAATACCAATATCTTAGACAAAAACGTTGACCCGATTGAAGTGCGCATGCGTATTAGCATGGTGTTTCAAAAGCCGAATCCATTCCCAAAATCGATTTATGAGAATGTAGCCTATGGCTTACGCGTTCGCGGTGAATCAAACAAACATGTGATGGACGATAAAGTAGAAGAGGCACTTAAGGGTGGCGCGCTATGGAATGAAGTAAAAGACCGTCTACACGACCTTGCTTTCAACCTCTCAGGTGGCCAACAACAACGTTTGTGCATTGCCCGCGCCTTGGCGACAGACCCTGAAATTATGCTGTTTGACGAACCAACGTCTGCACTAGACCCAATGGCAACAGCTAGCATTGAAGAGTTGATGAGCGAATTGCGTAACAAATTGACTATTTTAGTGGTCACTCACAACATGCAACAAGCTGCTCGTGTTTCAGACTATACCGCTTATATGTATCTTGGCGAGTTGATGGAATATGACGACACTGACAAGATATTCACCAATCCAAGCCGCAAAGAAACTGAAGACTACATTACAGGTAAATTCGGCTAATATCAAAACCAGCTTAGCATCAGCTGTGAAAACAGGATGATGCTAAGCACCTCAGCTACTCAGTAGCACTTAAGACGCCAAGAAACTCAAAATATCACTTTGAGTAAACGGCCAATTTAGCGTTGAGACCACACCACTGCGCTCCATACTTAGTACGGGAATGGTCAAGCCGTAGCGCTCCATCAAGGCTTCATCATCCACAATATCAACCACCTGCCACTTCAATGGCATGTTGTGCAGGCTAAAATACACCAAGCTCACCTCTTGCATCAAAGCCTCAGCCTGCTCACACAAGTGGCATGCGCTAGTACCATATAAAATTAAGTGAGAAATTTGCATGTTTTGAACGAATAAGGTTTTCGTGACTCATAAAAAACACGATAATAGCGTTTATATCAATGTGCGGCGAGACTAAGATCGCACAATAAAGTATTTAA
>CAZAHP010000144.1:3916-5775 GCA_964484985.1 uncultured Methylophilaceae bacterium | reverse complement strand
AGTGAAGTCTTAATGCGCTTGTGTGAAGTGAATGTGAAGTGTTTATAAGGGCAGGCTAAGGCTGGCAATTACTCCGCTAGGCTTGATATTGTTGAGAGTAATATTTCCACCATGTAATTTGGCTACTTCTTGCACAAAGTTAAGGCCTAAGCCTGTGCTTTTTTGCCCTGTACTCGGGCGGGGTAGGGAGTAAAACTTATCAAATACTTTGTCTAAAGCATAGTCGGGTATGCCTGAGCCTTGGTCTTGCACATTCAGGTTCACATGGCTTTTGTCAGCAACGATGGAGATATGGATGGTGCTTTGCTTTGGGCTGAAATCGATAGCATTTTCGATTAAGTTATAAATTGCTTGCCCCAATAAAAAAGGCTCGGCGGCAATTTCAATCGGCTTGTTTGGCGCACATTGCAGCTGCACTTCACAAGCTAGTGCTTTACTTGCTAAATGCGCTATTTGCACTTGCAGCAAGTCTGCCAAATTCACACGGCTTAAATGCGCTAATTGTTGCTGATGCTCTAAAGCCGCTAAACCTAGCATGTTTTGGATAATGGTTTGTAGTCGCTGTGATTGTGTTTTAATTTGCCCTAAAAAATGCACTTGGTCATGGGCTGGCATATCGGGTGAAATAAGCTCAGTTGCGCCTTGAATCGCAGTAATGGGGCTTTTGAGCTCATGAGTTAAGTGCTGTATAGAGTCTTGTAAGTATTGTTTGCCATCTAACTCATCGCGCATGGTTTGCATGGCGTTAGCAAGCTCCGCTAGCTCGTCGTTGCTTGAGCTTGGCTTAGCGGCTTTTTTACCTTGTGATACAGCCAGTGCGTAGTCGCGTAGCCTATGGATGGCGCGTGTAAAACGCCAAGTAAACAGTACGCCGAGTGCGATAGACAATACAAATAAGAGCGCGCCCCAGCGGATAATTTTGGCTTGTGCGCGTTCAATAAATGGCAATAAGGTGCGGTTTGCTTTGGCTACAGTCAGTGAGCCAATGATGTGTTTGCCATCTTTAATCGGCGCGGCAACGTACATTACCGTATCGCTGTTATCACTGCCTGCGACCAAGGGGCTAGAGCGTGCGCCATACTTGCCTTGAAGCGTAAGATACACGTCATTCCAGCGCGAGTAATCTTGCCCAAGTGCAAGATTTGCAGAATCAAAAATGACGATGCCTTTGTTATTGGTAATGTAGACGCGATAATCTGCAGATTGTTTTTTGATGCCCCAAATGTTGGCTTTATTGGCTCTTGCATGATAATGCGCCAAGCTTTTGGCAAACGTGCCTGTTTGCATATGACCTGACTTCATGTCTTGCGTGGCTAGCTCGGCTAAAAGGTTAGCGGTGTCTACTAAGCTATCTTCCATGGCTTGACGCACGCCAGGTTTGACCTCATCTACAAATATGGTGAGCACAAACCAAGCCGCTAAGCCAACTAGAAGAAAATAACCAAGAAAAATTTTAAGGCTAATTTTCATAGCGCTTATTCTGCTGCTTCCAAGCTGTAGCCCATGCCTCGATGCGTCATAATGGCTTCACTGTTTTCATCGACCTCACGCAGTTTAGCGCGTAGCGTTTTAATATGTGCGTCCACGGTGCGCTCTAAAGTATCTTCAGCATCTTTCCACACGGCGTCCATCAATTGCGCCCGCGAAAAGACACGCCTAGGTTGCGCCAGTAGTGTCTTTAATAAGAGATACTCATAGCGCGTTAGATTAAGCCATACCTCTTGAAATTGAATACGGCAGGCCGCTTCGTCTAAATAAAATGGGCTGGCGTTTTTGTGCTGCATTGGGTGCCCAGATTGCTCAATACGCCTTAAAGTCGCTTTCACTCTTGCAACAACTTCGCGCGGGCTAAATGGTTT
>CAZAHP010000144.1:0-3816 GCA_964484985.1 uncultured Methylophilaceae bacterium | reverse complement strand
TCTTCTTTGCAGGCATAGATAAGCGTATCTGCAATGGCGACTTCGTCTTCAACAATCAGAATGTGGCGTGACATAAACGCTATTTTAGATGAGTTTGCGTAATTTGGATGGCTAGAAATAAAAGAGCCTGCAAATAGCAGGCTCTTTTATCGTTACCAAGACTTAATAGTTGAAGCTTTTAAATTACACTTTTTCTTGTGGACGGTCAGCTGCAGGCCAGTCTACATGGAAGAAGTTGCCTCTTGGTTGGTCTACACGCTCATAGGTGTGAGCACCGAAGTAGTCACGCTGAGCTTGTAGTAAGTTTGCTGGCAATACCGCGCTGCGGTAGCCATCGTAGTAGGCCATAGCAGCTGCGAAACCTTGCACTGGAATACCGTTAGTCACAGCAAGTGCTAACACCTTACGCCATTTAGTTTGGCCTTCATCTAACTCTTTAGTGAAGTAAGGGTCTAGCATGAGGTTTTTCAGTTTAGAGTTAAGAGTGTACGCATCAGTGATTTTTTGCAAGAAGCTTGCGCGGATGATACAGCCACCACGCCAGATTTGAGCAATTTGACCAAAGTTGAGATTCCAATTGTAAGCTTCTTGAGCTTTGTCGATCAGTTGGAAGCCTTGAGCGTATGCACAGATTTTGCTGCAGTAGAGCGCGCTCTTAATGGCATCAATCGTTGCTGCACGGTCAGCTTCATGTTTAATCACTGGGCCTTTGAGGATTTTGCTAGCGGCAACACGTTCTTCTTTGATTGAAGAAAGTGCGCGCGCATATACCGCCGCTGCAATAGCATTTGCTGGTGCGCCAAGCTCAAGCGCGTTGGCTGCAGTCCATTGGCCTGTACCTTTTTGGCCTGCGGCGTCCATCACCTTGTCAACCAAGAAGCCTTCGCCAACTGGGTCTTTTTGTTGCAAGATGTCGCCAGTAATTTCAATCAAGAAGCTTGAAAGCTCGCCTTTATTCCACTCTTGGAATACTTTACCAATTTCGTCTGCTTCCATACCGAGCAGATTTTTCATCAACCAGTAAGCTTCGCAGATAAGTTGCATATCAATGTACTCAATACCGTTGTGTACCATTTTTACATAATGGCCAGCACCGTCAGTGCCGATATATTCTGTACAAGAGAAACCGCCAACAACAGGTTTGCCTGGAGCAGCGCCTTCAAGTGGTTGACCAGTTACTGTGTCTACTTTTGCAGCAATATCACGCCAGATTGGCTCTAATGATGCCCAAGCTTTGCGTGTACCTGCTGGCATGAGTGATGGGCCAAAACGTGCACCAGTTTCACCGCCTGAAACGCCTGAGCCAATAAACTCAAAGCCTTTAGCTGCCAATTCTTTTTCACGACGAATCGTGTCTGTCCACAATGAGTTACCACCATCAATAATGATGTCGCCTTCTTCTAAGAATGGTGTAATTGCATTAATTGTAACGTCTGTCGCGCTACCAGCTTTAACAAGTAAAACAATTTTGCGAGGGCGTTTGATGCTTAATACAAAGCTTGCCATATCTTCAAAGCCAATTAAATTCTCGTGAGAAGGTTCGTTGGCTTTGCAGGTTTCTATAAAGTTACGTGTTTTTTGTGGGTCACGATTAAACACTGCAATTGTGTAACCATGGTCTGCAATGTTTAATGCAAGGTTTTGACCCATCACGGCTAGGCCAACTAAGCCAATATCAGCGGTATTTTTGCTCATGTTGATTCATTTCTTTCATTTAAAGGTTGATAGAATAAAACTTAAATCTGGCATTTCTTTTTTTAGTACGCTACATATTGGGCGTGCATACTAAGTAGCACGCTGGTATTGGCCTCTGTTAAGTAGGCTAAGGCATCAATTGGCGTATTAATGGACTGTTATTATAAATCGTTGCCGACATTTTTAGCAGGCTTTCATTAAAACTTAATGCATTTTATTGAAATAAATCTTTTGCTTTATCTAACCATGATTTAGATTTTGGGCTGTGCTTGCCTGTGTCGGTTTGGTTGATGTCTTCAAGCTCACGTAATAACTCTCTTTGACGCTCTGTGAGTTTGACGGGGGTCTCAACGACGACATGGCACATCAAGTCACCATTCTCATTTCCGCGTAAAGGTTTGATACCTTTTCCACGTAGTCTGAAAGTTGCGCCAGTTTGTGTTTCAGCTGGAATTTTCATCTTGGCGTGACCATCTAAAGTGGGCACTTCAATTTCACCGCCCAAAGCTGCTGTGGTAAAACTAATAGGCATCTCGCAATGCAAATTAGCACCGTCACGCTCAAAAATATCGTGTTTCTTGAGGTGAACGACAACATATAAGTCTCCCGCTGGTCCGCCGTTGACGCCAGCTTCACCTTCGCCACTTAAACGAATGCGGTCTCCTTCATCTACACCCGCAGGGATTTTGACTGAGAGTGTTTTGTGCTGCTTAACGCGTCCACCACCGTGGCAAGTCGGGCAAGGATCTTTGACCATTTTGCCAGTACCATGGCATTTAGGGCAGGTTTGTTGTACAGAGAAAAAGCCTTGTTGCATACGCACTTGACCGTGACCATTACAGGTTGTACAAGTGACGGGAGATGTACCAGGACGTGCGCCAGAGCCGTGACAGGTTTCACACTCTGACATGACAGGAATACGGATTTTTGTTTCAGTGCCACGTGCTGCATCTTCAAGCGAGATTTCCATGTTGTAGCGCAGGTCGGCACCACGGTATACATTGGAACGTTGACCACCACGGCCACCACCAAAAATGTCGCCAAAAATATCACCAAATGCATCGCTAAAGTTACCTGCACCAAAGCCACCAGCACCGCCACCACCCATGCTTGGGTCTACGCCTGCGTGACCATATTGGTCATAAGCGCCACGCTTTTGACTATCAGATAAGATTTCGTAGGCTTCTTTTGCCTCTTTAAATTGCTCTTCTGCTTTGGGGTTGTCTGGGTTGCGGTCAGGGTGATACTTCATCGCAAGTTTGCGATACGCCTTTTTAATTTCATCGTCTGAGGCGTCACGATTAACACCTAGAACTTCGTAAAAATCTTTTTTTGTTGCTGCCATACGTGTAATCCAATTTGCCTTAAACATAAAGCCCACAAGTGGGCTTTATGTTGTTTTTATGAAATGATTGCTTAGTCTTTTTTCACTTCTTCAAAATCGGCATCGACTACTTCACCATCGACTGCCTTTTCGCCTTGAGGTTGAGCAGCACTTTCAGTGTTTTGTGCAGCTTGTTGCTCAGCATACACTTTTTCACCTAATTTTTGTGAAGCTTCCATCAAAGTATTTGTTTTGGCTTCAATGGTCGCTTTGTCGCCATCTTTCATCACATCTTCAACATCTTTAATGGCGGCTTCAATTTTTGCTTTTTCATCAGCATCTAATTTGTCACCATGTTCAGTGAGTGATTTTTTCACGCTGTGAACCATGCCATCAGCTGCATTGCGAGCATCTACTAACTCACGTAAAGCTTTGTCTTCTTCGGCATGGCTTGCTGCATCTTCTTCCATGCGTTTGATTTCATCTTCACTTAAGCCAGAGTTTGCTTTAATTGTGATTTTGTTTTCTTTGCCAGTCGCTTTGTCTTTTGCTGAAACATGCAAAATACCATTGGCGTCAATGTCAAAAGTCACTTCAATTTGTGGCATGCCACGTGGTGCAGGTGGAATATCGCTCAAGTTAAATTGACCTAAGCTCTTATTGCCAGAAGCCATTTCACGTTCACCTTGCAACACTTGAATCGTCACTGCATTTTGGTTGTCTTCAGCAGTTGAGAACACTTGTGATGCCTTGGTAGGAATCGTCGTGTTTTTCTTGATGAGTTTAGTCATCACGCC
>CAZAHP010000143.1:4726-5795 GCA_964484985.1 uncultured Methylophilaceae bacterium | reverse complement strand
GCGTTAAACGCGTGGCTGTTGAAGCTGCTCACCCAGACTTCTGGCGTAAGTATGTTGGTTTAGATGGCGCTGTAGTTGGCCTCGCTACATTCGGTGAGTCAGCTCCAGGCGGTGCTTTAATGAAACACTTTGGTTTTACAGTAGAAAATGTTGTTGCTACTGTTAAATCAGTGCTGTAATTTCAGTATGTCTGTGTAGTCTGAAAATAGAAAAGAGCCTCGTTTGAGGCTCTTTTTTTATGGTTGTATTAAAATATTGTGATATAAAAAATAATTTTTGGTTGGGTGGAGAAGTGGCATGTCAATTCGAGTAGGCATTAACGGCTTTGGTCGTATTGGGCGCATGGTATTGCGCTCTGTGATTAATGAGGCAGAGTTTAATAATATTGAAGTGGTGGCTATTAACGGCACTCAAGCGATAGATTACATGCTTTATATGCTCAAGTACGACTCGGTACATGGCGTATTAAATGCAGATGCACGTGTTGAAAATGGTCATTTCGTCATTAATGGTAAAACCATACATATGACATCTGAGCGTGACCCAAGTAAGCTGGATTGGGCTGCTCAAGGCGTAGATGTGTTGGTGGATTGCACAGGCGTATTTTTAACCCAAGAGAGTTGTCAGGAGCATATTAACGCAGGCGCTAAAAAAGTGGTGCAATCTGCACCAGGTAAAGATGACACCCCCATGTTTGTGTATGGGGTAAATCATGAGGATTATAAAGGTGAAGCAATTGTTTCAGCCGCTTCATGTACCACTAACTGTTTAGCGCCTTTAGCTAAAGTGCTCAATGATAGTTTTGGCATTAAGCGTGGTTTGATGACGACAGTGCATGCAGCCACCGCATCACAGCAAACAGTTGACGGCGCTTCAAGCAAAGATTGGCGTGGTGGACGCAGTGTATTTGAGAATATTATTCCATCAAGCACTGGCGCGGCCAAAGCGGTGGGTAAAGTCATTCCATCACTCAATAAAAAATTGACTGGTATGGCGCTACGTGTGCCTACATCGAATGTTTCTGTAGTAGACTTAACCTGTGAGCTTGAAAAAGAGGCTAGCTACGAAG
>CAZAHP010000143.1:0-4626 GCA_964484985.1 uncultured Methylophilaceae bacterium | reverse complement strand
AATGTTTCTGTAGTAGACTTAACCTGTGAGCTTGAAAAAGAGGCTAGCTACGAAGCCATTTGCGCTGCAATGAAGGCCGCCTCAATAGGAAGCCTAAAGGGCGTGCTTGGCTATACCAATGATAAAGTCGTTTCTACTGACTTTAGAGGCGCAGCACAAGCCTCAGTTTTTGATGAGGGTGCTGGCATTATGCTAGATTCCACTTTCGTTAAAGTAGTCGGCTGGTATGACAATGAATACGGATACACCTGCAATTTAATGCGTTTAGTACAGCATATTGCAAAGTGAAAGATTAGCGTGGCTTGGTTTTGATTCAGCCACTCAAATTTAGGTCAATGGATTGCAAAAGGGGAAAAGCATGTCAGTAATTAAAATGACCGATTTGGATTTAAAAGGCAAGCGCGTTTTTATTCGTTCTGATTTAAACGTGCCAGTTGCAGAGGGTAAAGTCACCTCTGACGCGCGTATTACGGCCTCTATCCCTACGATTGAGTTTGCCATTAAAGCGGGCGCAAAAGTCATGGTCACCTCACACTTGGGTCGCCCAGAAGAAGGCGTTTACTCAGAAGAAAACTCACTTAAACCAGTGGCTGATGTGCTTTCTGCTAAGCTAGGCAAGTCTGTACGCCTGATTAAAGATTGGGTGAATGGCGGTTTTGATGTCGCTGAAGGTGAAGTGGTGTTACTAGAGAACTGCCGCTTTAATAAAGGCGAGAAAAAAAGCTTAGATGAAACCTCACAAAAATACGCAGCCTTGTGCGACGTGTTTGTGATGGACGCTTTTGGCACAGCACATCGTGCAGAGGCTAGTACTCATGGTGTGGCTAAATTTGCATCTGTAGCCTGTGCGGGCATCTTGCTGGTTGAAGAGCTTGATGCACTCACTAAAGCCTTACTCAGCCCTGCCCGCCCTATGGTGGCGATTGTGGGCGGCTCAAAAGTTTCAACTAAACTCACCGTGCTTGAGAGCCTTTCAGAGAAAGTAGACCAAATGGTCGTAGGCGGCGGCATTGCTAATACCTTTCTTAAAGCCGATGGTAAGCCAGTAGGTAAATCATTGTGTGAAGATGATTTGGTGCCTACCGCACAAGCTTTAATGAGCAAAATGTCAGCCCGCGGCGCGGCAGTGCCGATTGCGGTAGATGTGGTCTGTGGTAAGAAGTTTGATGCGGCAGAGCCTGCTGTGCTCAAAGATGCCAAAAATGTAGCAGATGATGACATGATTTTTGACATAGGCCCAAAATCAGCACAAGAAATCGCTGACATTATTATGAAAGCAGGCACTGTTGTGTGGAACGGCCCAGTAGGCGTGTTTGAGTTTGACCAATTTGGCGAAGGCACTAAAACCATCGCAAACGCCATTGCAAAAACCAAGGCATTTACTTTGGCAGGTGGTGGCGACACCATTGCCGCTATTCAAAAATACGATATATACGACCAAGTATCTTATATTTCAACAGCAGGTGGTGCATTCTTAGAGTTTTTAGAAGGCAAAAAACTACCAGCGGTAGATATTTTAGAGCAGCGCGCGCAAGCCTGATTTTGGCAATAGCAATTAAAAAGGGAGCTAAGCAGTGAGCTGGGCTCCTTTTTTTTATGGTCTAAATAACGTTTATGCTGAAAGTAACTAAAGATTAAATGACGCCGCAAATCAATGGTTCACTTTGGTATAGAATAGGTACTATACTTACAATACTCAGTACAGTATTTATAGAAGCGCCCTAGATTTAATAACATCAACTCATCGTCTATATAAGGAGTTTGCCATGGCATTGGTTTCACTGCGTCAATTACTCGATCACGCCGCTGAATTCGGTTACGGATTACCTGCGTTTAATGTGAATAATATGGAACAAATACACGCTATTATGCAAGCGGCCGACCAAACCAATAGCCCAGTGATATTGCAAGGCTCGGCAGGCGCGCGTAAATACGCTGGTGAAGCATTTTTGCGCCATCTCGTACTTGCTGCAGCACAAACCTACCCGCATATTCCAATTGTGATGCACCAAGACCACGGCGCATCGCCAGCAGTATGTATGCAGGCGATACGCTCAGGCTTTACTAGTGTGATGATGGACGGCTCTTTGATGGAAGATGCAAAAACGCCTTCTACATATGAATACAACGTAGAAACCACGCGTAAAGTGGTTGAGGTTGCGCATACGATAGGTGTTTCTGTTGAGGGCGAGCTTGGTGTGCTGGGTTCTTTAGAAACTGGCATGGCGGGAGAAGAAGATGGTTCAGGCGCTGAAGGCATTTTAGACCATTCACAATTGCTTACAGACCCTGAAGAAGCGGCAGACTTTGTAAAACGCACGGGCGTTGATGCCCTTGCGATAGCGATTGGCACTTCGCACGGCGCCTACAAGTTTACGCGCCCACCTACTGGCGATGTGCTTTCAATTAAGCGCATTAAGGAGATTCATGAGCGTATTCCAAATACTCACTTAGTAATGCATGGTTCATCTTCAGTGCCACAAGAGTGGTTAAAAATCATCAACGAATATGGCGGTGATATGGGTGAAACCTATGGCGTACCTGTTGAAGAGATTGTAGAAGGTATTAAGCATGGCGTGCGTAAAGTGAATATTGATACTGATTTGCGCATGGCAACCACAGGTGCGATTCGTATGTATTTCAATAAAAATGACCGAGATTTTGACCCGCGTAAATATCTACTTGCTGCAACTAAAGCCATGAAAGATATATGTGTGGCACGTTATGAGGCATTTGGCTCAGCTGGGCAGGCCAATAAAATTAGGTCGATTACTTGCGATGCTATGGCGGAGCGCTATAAAAAAGGCGAGTTGGATGCAGTAGTTAAATAGTGAGGTAAATAATTAGGTTAATTGTATTTTAGGTCTGCTTGTTCAATTTTGTGTTGTTATGAAATTTAAGGGTTATAGATGAGGGCTGTTTTCACTGTTTTTTTGTTGCTATTGAGCACGCTGTCTTTTGCAGATGAGCTTATTGAAAAGATGGAGGCCACAACAACTGGCGGCGATAAGGTGATTTTGCATCCTAATGGTCGTTGGGAGTTTGTTGACAGTAAAAAAGCGATTGAGGCGGCTGCAGTGATGAAGCAACAGTCAGATGAGCAGACTTGCCCACCAGGCAGTAGGCCAGGATTGTTTGGTCTGGGGCGCTGCATTCATGTTGGAGATAAAGACTATAGCCGAGGTTCTTTAAGCGGCAAGGGCTGGTAATAGAATCCCTTATCAATAAAAGAACCCCTTATCAAGTAGATAAGGTCGATGATTGGACGCCCTAAAGTTGTTTTTTAAGTCGGCGAGCCTTTACGCTGTTTGCCAAACCTTCTAACAGTTCTAGTGTGTCATCCCAGCCTAGACAAGCATCAGTAATTGATTTTCCGTAATCTAGCGTGCAGCCAGGTGTGTGGTCTTGGCGGCCCTCATTGAGATGTGACTCTACCATCAAGCCCATAATACGTTCGTCGCCATTGCTAATTTGTTCGCCAACATAAGCGGCGACCTCTTTTTGCAGTTTGTATTGACGTTGGCTGTTTGCATGAGAGCAATCAATCATCAACTTACTGTTAAGCCCTGATTGCGCTAGTTCATTAGCTGCGGCCTCTACACTGGCTGCGTCATAATTAGGCGCTTTTCCACCGCGTAATATGACATGGCAATCTTCATTGCCAGCTGTTGAAATAATGGCTGAACGCCCTTCTTTGGTAACGGATAAGAAGTGATGTGGGCTAGCCGCTGCTTTAATGGCATCCACAGCGATGCGAATGTTGCCATCGGTACCATTTTTAAAACCTACAGGGCAAGAAAGGCCTGAAGCAAGCTCTCTATGCACTTGCGATTCTGTAGTACGTGCACCAATTGCACCCCAGCTCACTAAATCTGCAGTGTATTGTGGGGTGATGGTGTCTAAAAATTCAGTAGCTGCAGGCAAGCCAAGCTCGTTTACATCTAATAAAAAGCGTCTAGCTAAGAGCAAACCTGCGTTGATGTCAAAACTGCCATCTAAATGCGGGTCATTAATTAGACCTTTCCAGCCCACGGTAGTGCGTGGCTTTTCAAAGTAGACGCGCATCACGATTAAAAGCTCGTTTGCGTATTCTGCATGCTTTGCGAGCAATCGCTTTGCGTACTCTATACCAGCGTCATAATCATGAATTGAGCATGGACCAATAATCACTAATAAACGGTCATCTGCACTGTGCAAAATGCGGTGTATCGCAGAACGCGTAGCGATAATATGCTGCGTAGTGCTCGCGCTAGTTTGCAGGCCATCTAATAATACTGAAGGTGGCGTTAGCTCTTTAATTTCTTTAATGCGCACATCATCTGTGGCAAGTTTTTGCATCGGGGTCATAAGTCGTTATTAATTTGTATAGGGTACTCTTTACAAATTATCTATTTAAAGTAGACGAGCATTATAAATGAGTCGACTAAGAATTGCTTATTTGTTGCTCAAACTAAGTAGATTTATACCTCATATGTAAAGTTGTGCATGTTAAAATGCATATGAAGTTGGCTAGACAGTCGCCGTCACACTTTATCTGGCAATTTATTGCCATGATAAATTGGGGAAGACCCTTGCGGTCTCCTTACGTTGAGGGAGGAAAGTCCGGGCTGCACAGAGCAAGATGAC
>CAZAHP010000142.1:0-5829 GCA_964484985.1 uncultured Methylophilaceae bacterium | reverse complement strand
CAGTAGCCGTCCATATTGCCGATACGCATATTGGCCACCATTTGTGGTGGAGGCACAACGATTGTTTTTACATCCTTCATTGGGTTGATGCCATAGGTCGCTAACCAATAGTAGAGCCACATTGCATGTGTGCCTGTTGGGAAGGTTTGTGCAAAGGTAAAGTCGCGGTTTTCATTTTCAAGCACGCGCTTAAGTGTTGCACCGCTAGTCACGCCTTTGTCTTTTAATTGATTTGATAAAGTGATGGCTTGACCATTGTTGTTGAGGTTCATCAGTACAGCCATGTCTTTTTGCTGACCGCCGATGCCCATTGTTGAGCCATACATCATGCCGTATAACACGTGCGATGCATGTAACTCACCATTGACTAATTTATCTCTAACACCTGCCCAAGAAGCTTCTTTTGAAGGTGTAATTTTGATGCCATACTTTTTATCAAAGCCCATTTGCGCTGCTACAACAATTGGTGCGCAGTCTGTAAGTGGGATAAAGCCAATTTTTACTTCAGTAATTTCTGGAGCATCAGAGCCTGCTGCCCATGCGTTGTTGCGGATTTGTTGTGGCACTAAACCCATCATCGCTGATGCGCCTAAAATTGCAGCGGCACTACCGCGAAAAAAGTTACGGCGGCTTAATTGTTCGCCTGCTTCATTGCTATTGCTCTTTACTTCTTTTTCGTCACTCATGTTCATTTCCTTTTAGTGGATGGCTAAAATGCAAAAAGCGCCTATACCAGTACTATCTGGTATAGACGCCTTTGTCTGATTTATACTAATCAACGTTGATTAGTATTGAGAATGATGTTTCTGCCGACATTGGTAGAAACTTTGTTGTTAATAAAGCAACTTACGTGCCAATGTTAATTTTTTAATTAATTACATGGGTTTAGTTGTTTTATTGGGTTTTTTTGAGGTGGGTGATGCGCTATTGGGTGCACGTAAATGAAGCGAAGTGCACCTCAATAGCGCAAGACTGAGAAGATTAAGCCACCCAATTAATTCAAAATAAAAACAATGTAACGTTTGCCGCAGAATTGAGGGGCTTGATTGGCTAAACGCGCTTACTTAGAAATGTTTTAGAGTTGATTAATGCTGAGTATGGTTTGGGCAACATCAATGATTTTTTTCTTTTGCTCCATAGCGGTTGAGCGCATCCGTTTGTAGGCTACTTCTTCGGTAATGTTAAATTGCGTCATGAGTACACCCTTGGCGCGCTCAATCGTTTTGCGCTCTGTTAAAGCACTGCGTGCACTTTGTAGCTCTAGCTCCATATCGGCCAAGCGTTTGGATTGAAGTTGCAGCACGTCAATAATGGTTTTGCTGTGGCCGCTGTCTTGCGCTTTAGATGATACAAAGCCAAAAGCCAGTTCGACTGGAATATTGGGGTCAAAAAAACGGTCACCTAAACTTGCATTAGAAGGAGGGTTTTCACGTAGTTTGGCGATAAGCCCTTGCGCGTTTTGTAAGTCAACTTCTGCTTCAGCAATTAAGTTAGCTGAGCAGATTTTAATGCGATGAATCAACTCGCATTGCAATTCCCATATATCAGTTAAGCGTTCACTGCAGTGCTGAAACCAAAGCTCGCTTAAGTTTTGGTCGGGGGTATTGGAGGTGTTAAGCTGCGCTCTTAATTGATGTAGAAATTTGGTTGAATCAGATTGTTCAATCTGGTGCCATTTTTCAACATAAGTAGGCTTGGCAAACTCGCAAAACACTTCAAAATGTCTGGTTTGGCTTTCTATTAGATGCAAAATCCGTTGTTTGTAATCAGATGCCATTTTGCCAGAACCAAAAGCATAGCAACCCAAAGCACGTTCAAGCCCAGCTAATTCTTTGCCTTGCACTAAATTAAATAGTGCAACCAATAAATTTGAAATGCGTGGGTCAACGGCGGTATCAGCGACATCAAAAATTAAAGCAATTAAACCAGAAATTAATCGGCTGTAGGCATCAATACACTCATGCGCAGTCAATTTAAAAGCGTGAATATTTTTACGTAATACGGTTAAATCATCGAGGCCTAATAACACCCAAGCCATTAGAGATAATAGTTTTGCATTGGCGTAGGTTGAGTGAGATAACTTCTCTGAGAGAAGTTCACGCAATCTTTCCGCCAGAATGCGCGATTCATGAATGATTTCTTCTTTTGTTTTGCTGAACTTCTGCCCAGACGAGGCAATGTAAAGGCAGCTCGAGCCACGCTCCGCTTGTAAGCTGTGTATGAGATTGCAGATAACCTCAACAAAATCGGCAGTTGATGCAAGTTGACTCAACTCTACAATTTTATGTTGCTTTGCAACTAGCACTACATTTTCAGCGGTAATTTCCATATGGTCTAGTTTAAACATGTATAACGATAAGCAACTTCTAGACCATGAAGTATGTGTGGTTTTATAGGCTTAATCAATCATTATTTTTAACCCAGATTTTCCATTAGGACGCAAAATGGGCAAGTTGACGCTCAAGTAGATTGAAAATCGCCTAATGGAAAATCTGGGTTAAATCTAAACGGCTACTTTTTTGCCATAGATTTAATTGAAACAAATAACTAGACCAACTTTTGTAAGATTTGGTCTAATATGCTTATACTATTTAAATTACTAAGCTTAATAAGTTTTGTAAGGTAAAAACTTACCGCTCATGGTGATGTTGACGCGGTCACCTTTAGGGTCAGCTTCGCGTTTAATGTCCATATTAAAGTCAATCGCACTCATAATGCCATCACCAAACTCTTCATTAATTAAGGCTTTGATAGAGGTGCCATAAACGCTGATTAATTCATAAAAACGATAAATCAGCGGGTCGGTTGGCACAGCTGTTGGTAGTGAGCCCTTGTATGGCACCACTTGTAGTTGTGTAATTGCCTCAGTGGGTAGTTGTAGCATGCTACCAATAATGTTGGCTTGCTCTGCACTTAAAGTCATTTGTCCCATCAGCGCAGCGGTTGTCCATTCTTTACTTAAACCTATCGCGTCAGCTAGTTGTTTCCATGTTAGATTTAAGCTAAGTTTTTGCGTAATAATAAGTTCGGTTACTTCATTGCGTGTCATAGAGGCCTCGTGAGTGAGATAAGTTAAGCCTCAGCCATTTAGACTGAGCTGGATAAATGAAAGTTAAAGCGCACGTTTTGCTTTTGTGCCAATAAAGTTAAATTGATTCTTCCCGATGTGTGTCTGTTTTTCAAATGGCTCAGGCGACCTCCTGCAAAAATAAAATCGCAATAAAAAAGGCGTCATAAACCACCATGCAAAGCATGTGGTTTAAGACGCCGTTGTCTTTAAAAAGTTAGAACGCAGCAATATGATTTAGCGAGTCATATTGAGTGCGCTTCTCTTAATCAATCAAGTGGCTCGCCATTGAGCCCACTGATGAATAATCAAATCTCTTAGATTTACTATTGAAAAAAGCAAGTAATATGCCCGAGCTCGCTTGGTTTGTGAAAGGGCTCTTTAATAGGCTTGTTTGATATGATCAATAGGCGATATTGAACCATGAATGCATTCCTTGCACCATTGTTGTGCAATAGTAGGGCTAAGCTTGGTTGCGCGTAAAACGCCATCAGCTGATGGTTTATACTTAATTTTTGCGAAATAATCGTTCACAGTAATATTGATATCATAGTATAAATAAATTACATATTTTATGAGGATTAAAGTATAATAATATGACTAACACCCTATAATTTTTGATAAAAAATACGGAATCGCGCTATGGCAGACCCCAACAGCATCATCGGCCTACTTGCACAAGAATACTCAAGTGAAACAAGGTTGTATGAGCTGGTGTTGCACCAGAATGATGCACTGACAAGTGGCTCAGATAGCTCACCACTAGGCGCCAGTGGGTTGCTGGTTGAAGGTTTTGTAGGCACAGAAGCGCTCCACAAATTTAGTACGCACGACATTATTGCACTCTCTACCAATGCACGTATTGATCTATTTAGCCTGCTCGGTCAAACCGCCAGCTTAGAAATCAGCCTCAGCAACGCCACCCGCACCCGCTACACAGGCATCATTACCGAAGCAGCGCAAATCGGCTCAGAAGGTGGCCTCGCACGCTATCAACTCAAACTAAGCTCATGGCTATGGCTACTCACCCAACAAACCCGCAGCCGCGTATGGCAAGAGCAAAGCGTCATGCAAATCATCGACAGCATTCTTGCAGGGTACCCACAATACGCCGCATGGCAGTGGAGCGACGACGTCATGCCATTCATGGCCAGCGCCCGT
This sequence comes from uncultured Methylophilaceae bacterium, assembly GCA_964484985.1. GTDB lineage: Bacteria > Pseudomonadota > Gammaproteobacteria > Burkholderiales > Methylophilaceae > CAZAHP01. Next base: position 1,601 of record CAZAHP010000142.1, on the reverse strand, counting down.
AACCGCAGCTACTGCGTGCAATACCGCGAAACAGACTACGCATTCATCAGCCGCCTGCTCGCAGAAGAAGGCCTCAGCTTTAGAGTGGAAGAAGCTGCCGCTCACCCAGAAACAGAAAGCAATGCTCCCGCTCACCACCGCATGGTCATCTTTGCTGAAACCACACAAGCCAGCAGCATCCCCGAAGACCTCAGCAGCACCAGCCACCTAGGCGGGCGCGGCATACGCTTTCACGGTGGGCGCTCACGCGAAGAGCAAGACGCCATCCAATACCTTTCCTTTAAACGCAGTCTCAACCCTGCACAAACCACCGTCGCCACCTACGACTACAAATCCAAACGCATCATCGCCGCCAGCGCCCCCACCAACCACACCTACGGCGGACAAAACGCCCCCGCCCTAGAAAGCTTTGATGCCAGTGGTGCTTACACCTACGCCAACAGCGCAGAAGCCAGCCGTTACGCCAACCTACACCAACAAGCCTTTGAAGCGCGCAATAAAATCTGGCAAGCCAAATCCACCGTGCGTACACTACGCCCCGGCACACGCTTTGCCCTCACCCAAAGCCCCGTGAGCGCAGGCGACACCTACGCAGGTGACGCCACCGCCCCAGAATACCTCGTCCTCACCGTCCGCAGCATCGGCATTAACAACCTACCCAAACCCGCATTAGAGGCCATCAGCGAAATGATGGGCGACGTTAGCACACTATTAAAACAAAGCATCCAAAAAATGCACAAGGGAGATTACCATGACACAGAAACGCATTATGCCGAATCGGGAGGCACGCGCGATGACCCAGCTTGGGTACTCCGTCCCAGCCGCCCAACGCAGAACAAGAACGCGATTTACCAGGGGGTGGATCATGCGGCGATTTATCAACAGTTTGTGCAACGATTCAGCCCTGAGCATCAAGCCAACCTTGCTCAACAAGCAAGCACAGCCGACACCCTCAATGCCAACCTAGAACACGCCAAAACCCTAGGCTACGCCAACGCCTTTGAAGCCATCCGCATCGACATCCCATGGCGCTCCGTACTCGAAGACGGCACAGGCACCTTGCACAACCCCAAACCCACTGCCCCTGGCAGCCAAACCGCCATTGTGGTCGGCCCAGATGGCCTCGACAACCCCAGCGACCACAGCTACGGCCAAGACGAACTCTATTGCGACCGCCTAGGCCGCGTCAAAATACGCTTTCATTGGCAAAACGCCTATGCCAGCCAAACCAGCAGCAACAACAGCACCGCCACCTGCTGGGTACGCGTCGCCCAGCGCAGCGCCGCCGCAGGCATGGGCTGGCAATTTCTACCGCGCATTGGGCAAGAAGTCCTCGTGCAATTTATAGAAGGCGACATCGACAGACCCATCATCATCGCAGCTCTTTATAACGGCCAAGGCGAAGGCGGCATACAACCCACCACTGCTGGCGCACCGCAACGCACCGCCACAGATACGCACCGCCAAGTATTTGACCACGCCCACGACCACAGCCCCAGCGCACAAGGCAACCTCGTCGGTGGCAACAGCCCCGTATGGCATGGCTTTGCCGCAGACAAACACCACAACGCCGCCGCTATTACAGGCATACGCACCAAAGA
>CAZAHP010000141.1:3298-5929 GCA_964484985.1 uncultured Methylophilaceae bacterium | reverse complement strand
GGTGAGCAGACCATTACTGGGCCTGTGTTAGTTGTGCCATATGTAGAAGAATACCCAGAAAAATTCGGCGAAGGTAAAGATGAGCAAATCATCATGCGTAGCAATACGGGCAATCTCTATTTACTGCCTGAAGAGTTACAACTCACAGGTGGGTTCAGTAATGAATACAAAAAACTAGGCATCTACAAAGCCTTGATGTATCAATTAGGTGGCAGCCTTAAGGGGCATTTTAAGCTGCCTGCGCAACTCAACTTACACTCAGAACACGAACAAGGTGTGATTCGCCTAAAACCAGCTTACTTGAGCATGGGTATTAGTGACGCACGTGGCATTGCTGGCAAACCAACGCTAAATTGGGCGCATCAGGCAATTAACTTTACACAGGGTAGCCAGCTGAGCGCTTTGGGTAATGGCATACATGCCGATTTGGGCGCTATAGATGTGAGCACTGAGCAAAGCATCGCTTTTGAAATCAAGCTCAATTTACGCGGGATGGAAACCTTTAACTTTGTGCCGATTGCAGAGAACAACACGATTGCGCTCAACTCTGATTGGCAACACCCACATTTTAACGGCAGCTTTTTACCCGATGCCGCTACGCAGCAAATTGACGAACACGGCTTTAGTGCAAAATGGGCCATTTCATCTCTTTCAAGCAGCAATCAAGCAAGCCTTATCAACAGATTGCATGGAGATAAAGACGCGTCACTAGAATCACTCAGCGTAGGGTTTGTTGAGCCTATCAATGTCTATAGCCAAGCTGACCGCGCCACCAAATACGGCTTGCTCTTTATTAGCCTGACCTTTGCTGGCTTTTTTATCTTTGAGATTTTAAAACAACTGCGTATTCACCCCGCGCAATATACCTTGGTTGGCTTAGCCATGGCACTGTTCTACCTATTACTCGTATCGCTCGCCGAACACATCAGCTTTGCACTCGCTTACGCCTCAGCGAGCTTAGCCTGCGTGAGTTTGCTTGCTTACTATTTAAGCCATGTACTAAAAAGCACCTCTAACGGGCTTTTCTTCGCAAGCTTACTCACCGCACTGTATGGTGCCTTATACGCCATCTTAGCCTCTGAAGATAACGCCTTACTCATGGGCTCATTATTGGTCTTTGGCTTATTAGCCGTGACCATGGTAGTGACGCGTAAAATCGACTGGTATCAAATTGGCGAGGTAAAATCTCTGGCGTAAAAAATTAAGGCCTTTGTATCGTTGCAAAGGCCTTATATTGATAGACGTGCCTACTTGAAAGACACTCATGAAAAAACAAACAAAAGTGATTTATGGAACCCTCCTCTTGCTTACGCTGTGGTCAGTGCTTATTGAGCCACGCTGGGTAGCAAAGCGAGAGTTAGATGCCCGATTACCACTCGCTAATCAAGCCTTAGGCCTAAAAGTCGCCGTTGTCTCTGACTGGCACTTTACACAAAAACCATTGTGGCGCGTGATGACACCTGAACGTGCGGAGCATATCGTTGACCAAATCAATACCGCACAGCCCGATGTGATTTTAATTCTTGGTGACCTCATTGCAGAAGAAGACAAAGTATCGCCCTCAGACCAAGCGCCAGAAACCATCATCGCAGAAACCCTAGGCAAACTAAAAGCTAAACAAGGCGTATATGCAGTGCTTGGCAATCATGATTGGTGGTACAACGGCGCAAAAATGCAGGCAGCACTCAGAGCGCATGGCATTACTGTACTCAATAACGAGGCACAACAACTACCTCAGTCCCCACTATGGGTCGTCGGTATAGGCGACGATATTACAGAACACGCTAACCCAAAACTTGCGTTTAGCAAGCTACCCAACAATGCACCCGCATTGGTCATGATGCACGACCCCGCCAGTTTCGCCGAGGCACCTCACGCCAACGCACTCTCCTTTGCAGGGCACACACATGGCGGACAAGTGTATTTACCCTACTTTGGCGCGCTAGTAATACCCACTCGCGCCCCACGCAGCTGGGCTTACGGATGGGTACAAGACCATGGGAATCAGCTTTACGTCACCAGCGGTTTAGGTGTCAGCATTTTACCGATACGACTCAATATGCGACCTGAGTGGGTATTAATCAACATCTAGAAAGTGAATATGAAAAAGTTTTTAATTTGCGTCACACTGCTAGTGCTTACTGGCCTCGCCATCCCCGCAACAGGCATCATCCCAGTTAAAAATGCCACAAAAAAAGACTGGAACGCCGCCAGCTTTTGGTACTCCCCATGGGGCAAATCTGGCGTACACAAAGGCATCGATATTTTTGCCAAACGCGGTTCTGCTGTCACCTCTAGCACCAGCGGCCTAGTCGTATATACAGGCAATATCAAATTAGGCGGTAATGTCGTCGCCGTATTAGGCCCCAAATGGCGCATACACTATTATGCTCATTTAGAAGAAATCAACACACAAGCCTTGCACTGGGCCAGCCAAGGCAGCCGCATAGGCGCGGTTGGCGACTCTGGCAACGCAAAAGGAAAATCACCTCACCTGCATTACAGTGTGTACTCTTTGATACCCTACCCTTGGCGGCTTAGCTTGCAGCCACAAGGCTGGCGAAAAATGTTTTTTATGAATCCTGCGGAGACGTTTGCTTAGCTTTACCGCGTGGGCAACAAGTTGCCCAC
>CAZAHP010000141.1:0-3198 GCA_964484985.1 uncultured Methylophilaceae bacterium | reverse complement strand
TGAATCCTGCGGAGACGTTTGCTTAGCTTTACCGCGTGGGCAACAAGTTGCCCACCCAACTTGGCTTAATAGTAGGTTTACCTTTGTACTTACCACGCGTAGGAATGCATCCGCACCCTACAAAAACTACGCAGCGTACTCTATCGTACCCTTTTGAATAAACTCGATTTTATAGCCATCTGGGTCTTCTACAAAAGCGATGACAATAGTCCCGTGCATCATGGGGCCTGCTTCGCGCACTACTTTTCCGCCTAGGGCTTTCACTTTGTCGCAGGCTTCGTAGGCATTTTCTACTTCAATGGCGATGTGTCCGTAGGCTTTACCTAAATCATAGCTTTCTACGCCGTAGTTGTAGGTGAGCTCAATCACAGTATTATCTATTTCACTGCCGAAGCCGACAAAGGCCAAGGTGAATTTACCATCTGGGAAATCATGTTGGCGCAGTAGCTTCATGCCTAGCACTTTGGTGTAAAACTCTATTGAACGCTCTAAATTACCTACTCTGAGCATGGTGTGTAAAATGCGCATGGTGACTCCTATTTTTTGGCCATCAGTTGATGATATTTTTCCCAAAGCTGGTCTTTGGTTTCTCTAACATCGGGGTTAAAGGGAATGCAGTCTATGGGGCATACTTGTTGGCATTGCGGCTTAGTAAAATGCCCTACGCACTCTGTGCATAAACTCGGGTTAATCTCGTAAATTTCTTGCCCCTGATAGATTGCATCATTGGGGCATTCTGGTTCACATACATCACAGTTGATGCATTCATCGGTAATCATTAAGGCCATTACTTAATTTCTTTCACTTTATCATCTACGCGCACTTTGACTAAGGGGGAGACAAACTCACTCACATCACCGCCTAGTATCGCCACTTCTCTCACCAAGCTGGACGATACAAACATGTATTGCTCGCTAGGTGTTAAAAATAGCGACTCGACTTCAGGGTAGAGCTTGCGATTCATGCCTGCTAGTTGAAACTCGTACTCAAAATCTGAAGCGGCGCGCAGACCACGTATCACCACGCGGGCGCCTTGCTCTTGTACAAACTGCATGAGCAAGCCTGAAAAGCCAACCACTTTTACATTGGGGATGCCTTGTAACACTTGCGAGGCAATGTCAACGCGCTCTTCTAAATCAAAAAAAGGCTTTTTTCCTGGGTTTTTAGCAACAGCCACAATGACTTCGGAAAACAATCCCGATGCACGGCGCACAACATCTTCATGCCCAAGCGTTATGGGGTCAAAGGTGCCTGGATAAACAACTTTTAGCGATTGCATAGGGTGATTCTGCTAATGTTTAAAATTGAATTTTATCAGGCTATGGCTAATAAATGGTAAAACACATTGCCAGCTTTGCCATGTTTCAAGATTTTCCAATCTTGGCTGGCAGTTAGGGCATACTCTGCCTCTACGTAAAGCCAACCTTCGGGCTTTAGATGCGGCTTAAGATTGGGGAGTAATTGATCTAGCAAGCCTTGATGATAGGGCGGGTCTAAAAATATCACGTCAAAGGTTTGCTGTTGTTTGGAGGCATTGTTTGCTAAATAATCAAAAGCATCGATATTGAGTATGTGCGCTTTTTGTGCCTTAAGCGCTTGCTGATTTTGCACTAAGGCTTGGTAGGCTGGGCGCGATTTTTCTATCATCACCACGAGCTCTGCACCGCGTGATAATGCCTCAAACCCCATGACACCTGTGCCTGCAAATAAATCTAGGCAGATTAAGCCATTGAGCTCTTGCCCCAGCCAGTTAAACAAGGTTTGCCTGACACGGTCTGGGGTTGGGCGTAAACCGGGCACATCGGGGAAGCTTAATTGGCGGCTACGCCACTCCCCCGCGCTGATGCGTACTTTATTACTCGCCACCAACAATCACCGTGACTAGCTTTTTGGTATTAATACGACGATTAAACGCATCTTTCACTTGCGCAGTGGTCACTGCGCTCACTTTACTATTAAAATCATCAAGATAAGTAAGTGGCAAGTGGTAAAAACCAATCACAGCAAGATAATCTAAAATCTTGGCATTGCTATCTAAACGTAGCGGGAAACCACCTACGATATTTTGTTTTGCGGCTTTAAGCTCGGCTTCAGTGACCCCACCAACCATGAATTTATCTAGGGTTTCATGCACGACTTTTAGGGCTTCTGTTGATTGCTCTTTTTTAGTTTGCAAGCCAATTTGGAATGGGCCAGCCTCTGCCATGGGCATAAAATAGCTATATACGCTGTAGACCAAACCACGTTTTTCGCGCACTTCTTCAGTTAAGCGAGAGACAAATCCACCACCACCTAAAATATAGTTACCGACATACAAAGGGAAGTAGTCAGGGTCACCACGTTTAATGCCTGGGTAACCCAGCAAGATATGAGATTGACTCGCAGGGTGTGGAATCACTTCTTTATTGTCTCGCTCTGGCAATGTGACTGTTGGCAAAGGCAGGGCTTGAGGTGCATCGGGTAAATTTGCAGTAATGCTCTCTGCAACTTGCATGGCCTGCTCTCGCGTCAAATCGCCAATCAAAGCGACGACTGCATCTTTAGCACCGTAATGGGCTTTGTAAAATGCTTTTAAATCTTCAGTTTCTATCGCCGCCACACTTTCAGGTGTGCCAGTTGCCTCTTGCGCATAAGGATGTTTGCCGTAAAGCGCCTTCATAAAAGCTTTATTAGAAATGCTATCAGGCTGAGTTGCTGACTCGCTTAAGCCTGCAATAATACGTGCTTTTTCACGTGCCAAAACTGCACTTGGGAAATCTGGTTGTTGTAGAATTTTAGTGTAAATGCTTAACGCTTTTTGACGCTCATTTGTGTTGCTCAAGGTACGCAATTTAAAGCTAGCGCGATCTAAGTCAAAGTCTCCGCCCATTTGCGCACCAATATCCGCCATTTGATTCGAGATTTGCTCTTCACTTAACCCGCCAGCACCCAAGGTCATCATATAACGCGTAATACCTGCCACACCCGCTTTTGCTTGGCTATCACGTGCACTACCCGCATAAAAATTGGTGCTAATGTCGATAATCGGCAAATCGTGATTTTCAACAAAATACACCTCAGCGCCTTTGCTGGTATGCCATTGCTGAATTTTTAAGCCAGCGTTTGCACTTAAGCTCACCAGCAAAGTGATGCCCCACACTAAAAATTTCACACTAGATTTTTGCTTCATTATTCTTTCCTAGAAGTTCAATATATGAC
>CAZAHP010000140.1:0-5940 GCA_964484985.1 uncultured Methylophilaceae bacterium | reverse complement strand
TTAAACAACTCAGGAGATAAAAATGAAAAAAGCCATCGTAGTTTCACACATCATGTTTGCATTATTACTTTCAGCTAGCGCATGGGCTGAAGATGTTAAAACGGTAGATTTAGATAAAAAAGGCGACCGTATTGAAGAGCGCTTAGATAACCGTGGCGACCGCCGTGAAGAGCATTTTGACAACAAAGGCGACCGTATTGAAGAGCGTTTAGATGCTAGAGCCGATAAAGCAGAGGCCAATGGCCATGAAAAACGTGCTGAGCATCTGACCAACAAAGGCGATAAAATTGACCAGCACTTTGACAGAAAAGGTGACCGTGCTGATAACCGTCTTGATAAAAAAGGCGAGCGCATTAATAAACGCTTAGACAAACGCGCAAAACGTCGCAACCCACAATAATTAAGTATTCTTGAGAAAGGCACGTTGAATAGAGATGGTTAGCTAATGGAACTATTTTTAGCCGAAATCGAAGGACGTGCCTTTCGCATGGCGTACTTAGCTACAGGCAACCGTGAAGATGCGCTCGATATTGTTCAAGATGCCATGATTAAGCTGGTACAAAAATACAGCACACATGAGCAAGCCTCTTGGAAGCCACTTTTCTACAGCATTTTAGAATCACGTATTTTAGATTGGCACAGACGCACACAAGTGCGTAATCGTTTTAGAAGCTGGTTTAAATGGGATGGCGATGACGAGCAAACTGAGGATATGCTAGAGCAGCAGCCTGCGGAGCCTAGCAGCATTCCAGATTTTCAGCTGCAAGACGCGCAATTTATGCAGGATTTAGAAGCCACTTTGCAAACCCTGCCTTTAAGGCAACAACAAGTATTTATGTTACGGCTATGGGAAGGTTTAGACATTAGCCAAACCGCCATTGCCATGCAATGTAGTGAAAGCAGTGTAAAAACGCATTACGCCCGCGCGCTAGAAAAGCTGCGAGAAGCATTAAAGGAGCACCAAGAATGAACACCCCACTTGAAGAGCGCATAAAAGCAAACTTAGCGCATAGCGCAGAAAACCTAGATGCCGAGACTAAAATGCGGCTCTTAGAAATTCGCCGCACCGCGCTCAAGCCAGCAGAGAAAAAATCTTGGTTTAACATTGAGTATTTCGTGCCCGCCGCTAGCTTAGCTTTTTGCAGTGTAATGGCCGTCATGCTCTTTTTACCCGCGCAGCCAATGGCGCCCATGCAAGATGACATACAAAGTGAGCCAACCGCCATGCTAGAGCTTATTGACAACCCCGATGACTTAGAGACCTTAAGCGACCCCGGCTTTTATTTATGGCTAGATGAAGCTGCCGCTGACGATTTAGAGAGTGAGCACAAACATGCCGCTTAAATATCCGCTCATATTTAGCCTACTGCTATGCTGCGCGCAAGCACAGGCCTATGAAAAAGCCAAAACTCCTGAGCTTGATTTAATCGAGCTACTTGGCGAGCTAGATGACGAAGATCAAGCCTCATTAGAGGCCGCCATGACAGAAGTTGAAACTAAAACCACCAGTAAAACGCATAGTAAACCAGCAAAAAATGACGCTTCAATAGGAGGCAAATAATGACATTTAATATTCAAAACCAATCGCCCATGAGCATGCAACAAATGCTGCGCATCGTATTACTCAGTCTCTTATTAATGGCTTTTAGCCATACAAGCCATGCTGAAGGCCTTGCTTGGGAGCAACTCAATGCGCAGCAACAAGAAGTGCTCGCGCCTATTAAAGATAAGTGGAGCACACTACCACCAGAGCGCCAAGAACGGTTAAGTAAAGGTGCAGACCGCTGGGCTACTATGTCGCCAGAGCAGCGTGAAAAAGCCAAAGAAAAGCTGAACCGCTTTAAAAATTTAAGCCCTGAAGAAAAATCGCTAGTCAAAGAGCGCATGCGTGAGTTTAAGCAACTGCCGCCAGAAGAACGTAAAGCCCTGCGTCAACGCTGGAAGAACATGAGCCCTGAGCAAAAGCAAAAATTCCGTGACCGTATCAAAAACATGAGCCCTGAAGAGCGCAACGCCTTTAAAGAAAAGATAAAGCAACGCAAGTTAGACTTCATGAAAGAGCGCAGCGCAAATTAAGCGCATGAACATTGCTTTAAACTATGGCGAAGCATCACTCAAGCTTGGACTTAATGCTTTACCAATAAGATTCATGTGCATCAGGCGACGCCATTAGACTCAGCCTAAGATGATTTAAAAACAAACCTACACAGTCTAAGTGGTAAAATACATAATTACTCACCTACTCTACTTTGAGGTTTACTTTGGCAATTCAATGGTTTCCTGGGCACATGACTTCTGCGCGCAAAAAAGCAGAAGAAACCATGGAGTTTATCGATGTTGTGATTGAGGTGCTGGACGCGCGCGTGCCAGAGGCCAGCCACAACCCGATGATAGAGCAGATGCGCTTATTTAGGCAGCGTCAAAATCTTAAAATTTTAAACAAGGCCGATTTAGCCGACCCTGCGGTTACGCAAGCTTGGCTTAATTATTATAACAAACAGCCTAATACCAAAGCGGTTGCGCTCTCTTGCAAAAAGCAAGGTGATGCAAAAAAAATCCCTAACTTATGCAAAGCACTGGCGCCGCATCGTGACTCGCCCATTAAGCCGCTGCGCATGATGATTATGGGCATTCCTAACGTGGGCAAATCTACGCTAATGAACGCCCTGCTCAACCGCCGCATTGCCAAAGTAGGCGATGAACCTGCCGTGACTAAAAGCCAACAGCGTTTTGAACTAAACGACAGCATGACCATTACCGACACACCCGGCATGATGTGGCCTAAAATTGCTTATGAGTCTGATGGTTATATGCTGGCCGTATGCCATGCCATAGGCCGCAACGCGGTGATTGATGAAGATGTTGCCGTGTTTTTAGCCAATAATTTAATTACTCAATACCCTGCGCTGATTAATGCACGCTACAAAACCGATGTGAGTAATATGGATGGCGTAGATTTGCTAGAGCACATTGCCAAACGCCGAGCTTATAAGCTCAAAGGCGGCGAGTGGGACATGGAAAAAACCGCCATGGCGCTACTCACAGACTTTCGCAGCGGCGCAATTGGGCGCATTAGTTTAGAGTCGCCACAAAGCCGCACGGCCATGATGGAAGCTGCGAACAAAACGCAAAAAACAGAATCTCACTCAACAGATGAGCCAGCTAGTGAAGACAATGAGGAAGATTACCCCTCTCACTCGCATCAAGGATATGCTGATAAATGATTATGCGAGATAAAGTGCAAGGCGCACGGAACGCAGAAACCGAGATAGTATGCGTTATACAGCGAGGTTGCGAAGCTTTATATTATATATTTCGCGCAACGCCGCAATTTGCTCGCAGAATCACTTATCAGCGTATCCTTAACAAAACCAATTATATTCAGTAAAGACCATAAACCATGCGCACAGAATCTGCCTCAGCACCCAAAACCGTTTACCTTAAAGACTACACCCCCGCGCCCTACAAGGCGGCGCATATTAGCCTGACTTTTCAGTTATTTGAAGACAAAACTATCGTCAAATCAGAGGTTAATTACGTTAAAAACCCTGCCAGCACCAGTAACGATTTAGTGCTCAACGGCCAAGACCAAACCATTATCTCGGTAGCGCTAAACGGCACTGCGTTGACAACTTATGAATACGCAGACGATAAAATGACCATCAAAGATGCGGGTGAGCAATTTACACTTAGCATTACCACTGAAATTCACCCAGAAACCAACACCGCGCTTGAAGGCTTATATAAATCGCAAGGCAACTATTGCACCCAGTGCGAGGCCGAAGGCTTTAGACGCATCACCTTTTATCAAGACCGCCCAGACGTGCTCAGCACCTTCTCAGTGCGCATTGAAGCTGAGAAACAGCGCTACCCTGTGCTACTTTCTAACGGCAACCTCATAGAAAAAGGCGATTTAGAAGAAGGCCGCCACTTTACCGCGTGGAATGACCCCTTCCCAAAACCTTGCTATTTATTTGCATTGGTTGCAGGAAATTTGGTGCGCATTGAAGACCGCTTTACCACCATGTCTGGGCGCAATGTAGACCTACATATTTATGTACGCGCTGGCGACGAAACGCAATGCGACCACGCCATGCAATCGCTCAAAAAATCCATGCAGTGGGATGAAGAAAAATACGGCCGCGAATATCAGCTCGATTTATTTAATATCGTTGCGGTGAGCGACTTTAACATGGGCGCGATGGAAAACACCTCGCTCAATATTTTTAACACCAAACTGGTGCTAGCGCATCAAGAAACCGCCACCGACTATGATTTTCTTAGCGTTGAAGGCGTGATTGGGCACGAATACTTTCATAACTGGACAGGCAACCGCGTCACTTGTAGAGATTGGTTTCAGCTCTCACTCAAAGAAGGCTTTACCGTATTTAGAGACCAAGAATTTAGCGCCGATATGAACTCAGCCGCAGTGCAACGCATTGACGATGTTGACCGCCTACGCAGCCTGCAATTTTCTGAAGATGCCAGCCCACTTGCGCACTCTGTGCAACCTGATAACTTTATTGAAATCAGCAACTTTTACACCATGACCGTGTATGAAAAAGGCGCAGAGCTGATACGCATGCAACAAACCTTGCTGGGCGAGGCTACCTTCCGCAAAGCCACAGACCTCTATTTTGAGCGCTATGACGGCCATGCCGTGACCTGTGATGATTTTGTGCAATGCATGGCAGATGCCTCAGGGCGCGATATGTCGCAGTTTTTCTTATGGTACAAACAAGCGGGCACGCCTGCTTTGCAAGCCAGCAGCCAATATGATGCAGCGCAACAACAATACACCCTCACGCTCAAACAATCGCAACCCGATACCCCAGGCCAAACCGATAAAAAACCTCTGCTGATTCCAGTAGCGGTAGGCTTGCTTGATGCACAAGGCAATGAAACACACCCGACGCAAATCTTAGAGATGACAGCGCGCGAACAAAGCTTTACCTTCAACAACGTAAAATCACGCCCTGTGCCCTCTATCTTGCGCGGCTTTTCAGCGCCAGTAAAACTCAGTACCGACTTAACTGACGATGACCTGCGCTTACTGCAACTGAACGACACCGACGGCTTTAACAAATGGGAAGCAGGCCAAACCATTGCGCTGCGCACCATTGCGCGTGTCATGGCAAATCAAGACGCTGACATCTCACAATTTATCGCTGATTTTGGCAGCATACTCGCCCAAGGCATAGAACAAAAAGGTGACCCCGCCCTACTCGCTCGCGCGCTTAAATTGCCCGAAATTTCAGTGATTGCGCAATCACAAGCCGTTATCGACCCAGCCGCCATAGACCAAGCCCGCACGCACATACTCAAAGCCATTAAAAGCGCACATAAAGACACACTGGTGAGCCTTTATGAAGCCAATGCCAGCACTGGCAGCTTCTCTATCACCCCGCAAGCCATGGGGCGCAGAGCGCTACAAAACACCGTGCTTGAGCTACTCACCGTGAGCAAAGGCACAGGCTGCGCCGCACGTGCCAAAGCACATTATGAAAACGCCACCAACATGACCGACCGCGTAGCCGCCCTCACCTGCCTAGCCGACAGCACAAAACCCGAGCGCGACGAAGTGTTTGCAGACTTTTACAATAGATTTAAAGACTATCAACTCGTCATTGATAAATGGTTTCAACTACAAGCCATCGCCAACCGCGATGCCATGTTTGAAGACTTCACCAAACTACGCAACCACCCCGACTTTAATATCAAAAACCCCAACCGCGTGCGCTCACTTTATAGCGCCTTTGCCATTAACAACCCAGTCAAATTCCACGACCCTAGCGGCCAAGGCTACGCACTACTGAGAGACGCCATCATAGAACTCAACGCCTTCAACCCACAAATCGCCTCGCGCCTAGTCACCCCCTTCCGCGAGTGGAAGCGCTACACCCCCGCGCTACAAGCCCACATGAAAGCCGCGCTACAAAC
>CAZAHP010000139.1:0-5965 GCA_964484985.1 uncultured Methylophilaceae bacterium | reverse complement strand
TCAAGAAAGTATCATTACCATCCTCGCCATTGAGCGTATCACTGCCTGCAGCCCCATCGAGGACATCGTTACCCAGACCGCCTGAGAAGGAATTGTTGGAAGCATTACCGATGAGTTCATCGTTAAAATTCGAGCCGACGACATTCTCGATATTGGTGAGATCGGCTAAAGAACGCCACGTGCCATTAGACAAGGTTGGCGCAGAAGATTGATCCTTGGTCCACGCCTCAAAACCTGAGAAGGCCAAGCCCACCCAGACGGAAGAGGCCATGGAAGAGAAATCGGCGGTATCGGTGCCCAGACCACCATCCAGGGTATCGACCCCACCGGTATAAAACAAGACATTGTTACCAGCGTTGCCGGTTAACTCATTATTGCCCGCGTTCCCCGTCGCATCAATATTGGCGGAACCGGCCAAACGCACATTCTCCACATTGGTCACATTCAAGACATAAGACACATCAGACTGAATGGTATCGGAGCCCTCGTTAGCCTCCTCGGTAATGACATCAACGCCATCGAAGACATAGGTATCGTTGCCTAAGCCACCAATCAAGGTATCCACGCCACCGCCACCTGACAAAGTATCGTTCCCTGCGGCGCCTCTCAAGGTATTCGCATTCGCATCGCCTGTTAGACGATCACTCTGAGAAGAGCCCGTCACATTCTCAATACCCGCCAAGGACATGACCCCCTTAGCATCCTGCCACAAGAAACCGGAAGCGGCCACGAAATAGGTATTTGCGGAAGAGGTTGAGAGATCGACCGACACCCCCGCACCCTCATTGACACGACGCATGGTGGTAGTCGCATCGGTTTGGCTAAAGTCGAGGGTATCGCTATCGGCGCCCCCATCGTAGAGGCCTGCATTGAAGAAAGACTTACTCAAGAGGGTGTCATCGCCGGCCCCGCCTAACAGCGTATCATTGCCAGTAGCCCCATCGAGGACATCGTTACCCAGACCGCCTGAGAAGGAATTGTTGGAAGCATTACCGATGAGTTCATCGTTAAAATTCGAGCCGACGACATTCTCGATATTGGTGAGATCGGCTAAAGAACGCCACGTACCATTAGACAAGGTAGGCGCCGAAGATTGATCCTTGGTCCAGGCCTCAAAACCAGAGAAGGCCAAGCCCACCCAGACGGAAGAGGCCATGGAAGAGAAATCCACCAAGTCTGTTCCTGACCCACCATCCAAGGTATCGACCCCACCGGTATAGAACAAGACATTGTTACCGGCGTTGCCGGTTAACACATTATTGCCCGCGTTCCCCGTCGCATTGATATTGGCTGTACCAGTTAAGGTGAGGTTCTCAAAGTTGTCAAGGAGGGTATACGTGAAGTCTGCGAGTATAGTATCCGAGCCTTCGTTAGCGTTCTCAATAATCCTGTCGTTAATGACATCTAGCACGTAGGTGTCATTGCCAACACCACCTATCATGGTGTCTTCGCTTCCAGCACCATCGAGCGTATCGTTCCCTAGGCCTCCAATTAAAATATTATTGGCAACATTTCCTACAAGGTGGTTGTTAAGATTATTGCCTGTCGCGTTGATGGATGAGCTTTCCATCAAGATTAGGTTCTCTACGTTTGATCCTAGGGTGTAGCTAACATATGCTTGTACTGTGTCAATTCCGCCAATCAATGTGTTTGCGTTTGTTTCGTTGACAACGTCCAATGTATTTTCAACAATGTAGGTGTCGTTGCCATTACCCCCTGACATTGTGTCTATGCCAGCTGCGCCGTTTAAGATGTTGTCGCTAGAGTTTCCAGTGAGTATGTTGTTAAATATGTTTCCGGTAGCGTTGATCGCACCACTACCTATTAGAGTGATATTTTCTACATTGGGTACATTGAGTGTGTAATTAAAACCCACTTGTATTGTGTCGTTTCCTTCGTTTTCGGCTTCCGTTATGGTGTCACTCGTGCTATCTATCACATAGACATCATCTCCGGTACCACCTATCAGACTATCTAATCCGCTACCTCCTACTAGAGTGTCATTACCTGTACCGCCATCTAAAGTATCATTACCCTCTCGGCCAAAGAGGGCGTCATTATTAGCGAATCCAACTAGAATATCGTTAGATCCTGTTCCGCTTAGGTCATTATTTCCACTTAATGCATAAGTCAAAAAGTCGGTTAAATTCGTGTAAGCATCAAATGCAGCATAACTAATACTGAGTCCAGTAAGGTTGGTATTGTAATTTCCCAAATTTAATTGAAGTGTATTAATTGTTCCAGATATACCTGAGGGTGATAAATCGTCACTGAATAAACTCCCAGCGATGAAAATTGTGTTTCCATCTTTTTTGATTTCTATGTTAGAAATGGTATCAGTGCCGTTACCATTAACATCGAAGTTGCCATTTATCGTATAAATAGCTTGATGTCCTGCTCCATAGCGATTATCGGTTACTACAATACTATTTAAACTGCCAAGAATATCTGAAGACTCACTGGCTTGTCTCACCAATCCAGTTGTCGATAATTGAATGCCCCCTGCCCCTCTATAATCAAATCTGGTGAGTGTGCTAGGGTAACCTAATAAATTCGAGCCCTCAGCGGAAAAAAAGTCACCGTTAGTTAATGTGCCAGACACGTTACTCGAGTTAAAAGTGCTAAATGAGCTTACGTCAAATGCCTCCAAGTTATCAAACGCAGACACCAAGGTTGCCATAGCATCGGATGCTGATAAATTCGCTAATGCTGCGAATCGCAAATTTGCATCGTTTAGGAGTGAATTTGTTCCAGGTGAAACAGGTTGAGGAGGCGTAATATTGGCTGCTGCCGCTATATTTACGATGCTTGATCCAGTCGTTGTAATTATGCCACCAACACCTTGCGCCCCTAAGTTGGAATCACTAAACGTCCAATCTATTGTGATGCTTGCAGGTGGTGTGTTGGATGTGTTTGAATATGCAATTGAACTCAGTACTTCATTCACATTAGCTTGAGTAGCATTAACAACAAATGAGATATTAAGCGTACCGTTATTGGTGAAGTACGATCCAATTGGAACGCCTGACAGAGAAACACTCCCGTTATTTAAACTTAAATTCCCAATTGCAGAAAACACATCTTGTGCGTTGGTACCGCCTTGACGTGAAAGTGTAATTGATGATCCACTGTAATTATTTATTCCAGCTAAATCAGCATCAAAAATTTGTACACTGCTATCTAACACCACAGGTGAGCCATTCGCAGTATATTGGGTTATACCGTTCAGAGTGTTCAGGCCGTCAATGATAAAGGTGGGCGCATCATTTGCCGCGGTAATGTTTACTGTGGTGCTACCAACAGCAGCTTGTGCCCCACCTGTCCCTTGAGCGCCAGTGTTGCCATCATTAAACGTCCAGTTAATTTGCACAACACGTTGTTGTATTCCAAAGGCGTCAACGATGTTTGAGTAAGTAATGGAGTCTGAACTGTTAGAGTAGGCGATAGAACTTAAAGTCTCATTGACGCGTGCTTGCGTAGCATTGTTATTGAAGGTGATGACTAAGTTACCGTTGGTATTGTTTACCGTGCCAATGGTTACGCCCGAGAGCACTGCATTACCGCCAGTAAAGCTTAAATTGCCGCTGCCAGAAAAAATATCCTGAGCATTGGCGCCGCCAAGGCGGGCAAGTGAAATCGAAGCTCCATTATAATTACCACTTGCAGAAAGCTCTGCATCGAAGACAGTAACAGAGGGATCTAGAATTACGGCGTTGCCATTTTCAGTATAGCTGGGGGAGTTGTTGACGCTACTTCCGAATGAAGGCGCATCATTAACGGCGGTAATGTTCACCGTCGTGCTGCCGTTGACAGCTTGTGCTCCCCCCGTGCCTTGGGAACCTGTATTGCCATCACTAAATGACCAATTGATTTGTACACTCGTAGGTGGTGTGTCAGAATTATTTGCATAAGCAATCGAGCTTAACGCTTCATTGACATGTGCTTGTGTAGCATTGTTATTAAAGGTAATGACTAGATTACCATTGGCATTACTCACGGTGCCAATGATAATGCCTGAGAGCACAGCATTACCCCCTGTAAAGCTTAAATTTCCGCTAGCTGAAAAAACATCCTGCGCATTGGCGCCCCCTTGGCGCGCAAGAGTAATAGAAGCACCGCTGTAATTGCCATTACCACTGTTTAGAGCGGCTAGCTCTGCATCGTAAATTTGTACGGTGTTATCTAGAATTACAGGAGCTGCATTTTCAGTATAGCTCGGGGCGTTGTTAAGTGTGTCAATTGTAGGGTTAAAACGCGTATCCAGACTGCCATCTGGATTATAGCGAACTAAGTTGAAGTCTGAGGAAAAGTAGCCCGAGCCACCTATAGAGTTGCCTATAAGTATTTTGCCATCAGAAAGTAACTTAACAATGGGTGATTCACCACCACTTCTGCTGAAGTTAATATATGTAGTTACTATCCCGTCATCTGAAAAGGTAGTGTCAAGAGAGCCATTTGTATTTAGTCTGATTAATAAAAGGTCTGGGCTTGAATTGGTGCGACCAGCTATCAAAATTTTTCCATCTGGTTGAATTATGATGCTATCTGCGAAATCGTTAAAAATATTTAATCCGCCAGTAAAGCCTACAGAAGCAAAACCATCAGTGCTAAAGGTTGTGTCTAAACTACCATTTGAATTATATCG
Source organism: uncultured Methylophilaceae bacterium (assembly GCA_964484985.1). GTDB lineage: Bacteria > Pseudomonadota > Gammaproteobacteria > Burkholderiales > Methylophilaceae > CAZAHP01. The sequence continues at coordinate 1,320 of CAZAHP010000139.1, read as the reverse complement.
AACAATAACAACATCAGCATCATAGGGATCGTTAATTTTAGACCAGCCTACAACTACGATTTTTCCATCCGCTTGCACAGCAAACCCAGTTGTGTTCGCATCTGGCCTATAGATATCTGGTGCTACTGTAGATATATTTAGATTACCATTTAATATGCCTGTGCTATTGAAACTGGTGTCAAGCGAACCGTTAGCGTTGTAGCGCAATAAAACGTGGGGGCCATAATAATTGTTGCCGAGAATTAGAAATTTTCCATCAGGTAAGACATTGATTCCGATAGGGTAGCCTTGTATTGTTGTGGAAATACTTCCGTTTGTTCCAAATGTTGTATCAATTGTTCCGTTGCTGTTTAGTCTTTGTATGATCATTTCGCCAGAGCTGTTTCTACCAGTAAGCAATATTTTGTCATCGCTCTGAATCGCAGCAAAGTTGGTGTCAGCATAGCTACCATTAAACGCTATTGCTTGGCCACCACCGCCAAAGCTTGCGTCGATGCTACCATTAGTGTTGTAGCGTATTGCTGTTGCTATAGAAGCAGAGCCGGTGTTGTCTTGAGTGCCAAAAACAACAATTTTTCCATCAGATTGCTGAACAATACTATAAATAAAGTCATTAAAGGCTAGATTGGTCGTTGTTATCCCTTGACTAGCAAAACTAGTATCTGGAGTGCCATCTTTGTTGAAACGTGCTATAGCAAAATCGTAATTTCCAGATTCAGGTTTTGCGCCACCTGCAAGGATAATTTTGCCGTCCGATTGAATAAGTAAACTAGTAACAATATCTTGATTTTGAATGTTAGACTTAGCCGTTCCATCACCAACCTTAAACGTAGGCGTTTGATTAACCGACATAAGCCCCCCCAACTAAAATTAAAGGTGCATTTTGCACGAGTAGTGTTACATTTTTTATTGGGGTGGGCATTGCTTAAAACTTTCTAATAAAACACACGGGTATTGGGTGTGTGATAATTTATAACTAATTGATATTGATTGTTTTTTTATTTGTCTTGTTACATGTTGCAGGGGTGGCCGATTAGCCATAGGCATGCAATAAAAAAGCCATATAAAAAACACATAACTGAACAAAGGTACAGGATAAGGGTAAATCATTTATTTGATTCTGTAAATAGTCTAAGTGGGTTAAGTTGAGCATTTAAGTTTTTTGATGTTGGCTTGGCGGGTGCATGGTTTTAAAATGGGTTGTGTTGACAATTGAGATGCCTAAAATGTGTCACAATGTCGCGGCACAATGCTTACTAATCGGTGCTTCGCTGATGCTTTAAATTTTTATTTTGAAAGATAATAACGATGTTAGAAAAA
>CAZAHP010000138.1:4076-5979 GCA_964484985.1 uncultured Methylophilaceae bacterium | reverse complement strand
TACTATTTACAAATAAAATGAATGAGAAGTAATCAATGAAAATAAGTGCTCAAAGTCGTGCGATTTTACTCGTCACACTGTTTATTATGCTTACAGGCAACTACGCGCTTTTTAGCAGAATTGTAGAAATTTACCCTTTTACTGCCAGCAACTTACCATTTTTAGCTTCGTTAGCGATGTTCTTCACGGCTTTAACAGCCATGTTCTTTTTGCTTGTTGCGCAAGGTAGATTCTCACGTTGGATTTTGGCTTTATTTATTATAATTGCTTCGCAATCGGCCTACTACATGGATACCTTTGGCGTCATCATCGATGTGGTGATGGTCGACAATATGATGCAAACATCTTCACAAGAGCTCGCGGGTTTGTTGACGATGAGTCTGCTAGTTAGAACGGTGTTGTTCGGGATTCTACCAGCATGGCTGGTCATTCAGTACTATCCAAAAAACGCGCATCATCTCTTAGAGTTTAAAGCCAGACTCAGGCTGATATTGATACTTTTTTTATCGCTATTAGTATTGATAGCGCCATTCACTGCTGGTTATTTCTCTTTTATTAGGGAGCATAAGGTCACACGTTTTTATGCAAACCCAACCTATGCTAGCTATTCGGCTGTTAAATATTTAACTCAGCAGCTGCACTTTGCTAACAAAGTAGTACTGAAGCATGTCGCTAATGATGCCATCATTGTAGGGCCTACAAAACAAACTGAATTAATGGTGTTAGTGATAGGCGAAACAGCCCGCGCAGACAGATTTTCACTCAATGGCTATCATAAAGAAACCAATCCCTTACTGAGTAAGCAAGACGTTGTGAGTTTAAGTAACGTGACTTCTTGTGGCACCTCTACAGGTGTTTCAGTCCCTTGTATGTTTTCTTCTTTGGGGCGAAAAGCTTATGACAAAGAGACGGCGCTCAATCAAGAAAATGCGCTAGATGTGCTATTTGAAAATGGGGTGGAAATTTTATGGAGAGATAATAACTCTGACTCAAAAGGTGTTGCTACCCGCATGAAGTATGAGGATTTTAAATCGCCCACTTTAAATCCTGTGTGTGATGCAGAGTGCAGAGACATCGGCATGCTGAGTGGTTTAGATAAGTATATCGCCTCTAAAAAGGGTAAAGATGTTTTAATTGTCTTGCACATGATGGGCAACCACGGCCCAGAGTATTACAGACGCTACCCTAAAGAGTTTGAGAAGTTTAAGCCCATGTGTATGACAGGCGAGTTGAGAGATTGCACACAAGAGCAAATAGACAATAGCTATGACAATGCCATTTTATACACAGACTACTTTTTATCTAATGTGATAGATTTTTTGAAAAAGTATGACAAAGACCATGCAACCGCCATGTTGTATGTGAGTGACCACGGCGAGTCTTTAGGTGAGCATGGGTTTTATCTGCACGCTGCACCTTATATGATTGCGCCAAAAGAGCAAACGCATGTGCCAAGCGTGGTATGGATGGGCAAAAACTTTGACTACAATAAAGAACAACTCATGCCCTATAAAGACTACCCACTCAGTCATGATGATTTGTTTTGCACCTTGCTTACGGCATTTGAAGTGTCAACAAAAATGTGTGAGTCCAAGAAAGAAATGCTCATACAAAACTTAACTTTTAACAAGCAGGCCAAGTGATATTTATCTTTGTGGTCGCGTTAGCAGCGAATAATAAAGTGTGGTTTGAGCTTGTTCGTAGTGTTGTAGCAGATGTTTCATCTGCTACATACTCAAGGATTAAGTAAGGGTGTAAATAATTTTGTGTAAACACTTAATAATGTGTTTCCTTGATGGATTATCTGTAAAATTCGTTTTTTTGATTTAATCAATCAGGCAATCACAATGAATGTTCAAAGCTTAACGAGCTTTTGCGAAATATTTACTCATCTCAATAAGTG
>CAZAHP010000138.1:0-3976 GCA_964484985.1 uncultured Methylophilaceae bacterium | reverse complement strand
TGAATGTTCAAAGCTTAACGAGCTTTTGCGAAATATTTACTCATCTCAATAAGTGTCTATGGAGTAAGCTTGCTTTCTCTGGGCCTTACGCAGTGCTACTGGCTATCTTTGTCATTGGCTTGCCACTGCTCACACTTTCACGTGCTGGGCTTATGTTGTGGCAGTCTGAGCGTGTGGCGGCAACGGGCATGTGGTCGCAAATGCTGTTGCAAGGCTTGCGCGTCGATATTATTCAGCTTGGTTTGATTGTGATTTTGCCGCTGCTGATTTCGCCACTTTTTGCGATGTTTGATGCATGGCAAGAGTGGCGTTATGTTACTTATGTTTGGCTCATCGTTGCCATGACCTTGGTAATATTTCTTGAAGCCGCTACACCAGGTTTTATCGGTGAGTATGATACGAGGCCAAATCGCCTGTTTGTAGAGTATCTAAAATATCCGCAAGAAGTGCTCCCAATGTTGTGGAATGGCTTTCGCGTACACGTGTTTGCGGGGGTGATTGCAACCGTCATTACCGTGTGGGCCATGGCTAAGTTTGCTCAGCCTTGGCTGGTGCAGAACAATACTTTACCTAATCTATATTACTGGTTGGCATTGCCACTAGTGATATTGCTCACGGCTTTTGCCATACGTTCAACCATCGGTCATCGGCCAGCCAACCCTGCCTTGTTTGCAATCACCAATGACAGCATGGTCAACACCTTGATACTGAACTCAACGTACTCGGTGGTCTACGCCATTTACAACCTTAAACATGAAAGCCGCTCTAGTAACATTTACGGCAAAATGTCTACGGACGATATGTTGGCGCAATTTAAAGCCACTCGCGCCATGCTGCATGACAACAGGCCGCTGTTAGGCGATAGCGCCATGCCTACACTCACACATCAAGTGCCCACAGCCAAGCGCGAAAAACCGCTTAACATCGTCATTATTTTAGAAGAAAGCCTAGGCGCTACTTTTGTAGAGTCTTTAGGTGGCTTGCCAGTCACGCCTGAGCTTGAAAAGCTCAAAGAGCAAGGCTGGTGGTTTGAATATTTATACGCAACGGGCACACGCTCAGTACGTGGTATTGAAGCCGTCGTTTCTGGGTTTGCGCCTACCCCCGCGCAAAGCGTGGTCAAGCTCTCACTCGCGCAAAAAAACTTTTTTACGCTTGCTGGCCTACTCAGTAAAAAAGGCTATTTAACTGAATTTATTTACGGTGGTGAGTCGCACTTTGACAATATGCGAGGCTTTTTTATGAGCAATGGCTTCGCGCAAGTAGTCGACCAAAAAGACTTTAAAGCCCCTGTGTTTACGGGTAGCTGGGGCGTTTCAGATGAAGACTTGCTCAACAAAACGCATGAACAACTGATGGCGCATCATGCCAGTGGCAAGCCCTTCTTTACCTTGGCATTTACTTCATCTAACCACTCACCGTTTGAGTTCCCTGATGGGCGCATAGAGCTGTTTGATAAAGTGAAAGCAACCGAAAATAATGCAGTGAAATACACAGACTACGCATTAGGCGAGTTTTTTAAAAAAGCGCAGGCCAGCGACTACTACAAAGACACATTATTCTTAATTGTGGCCGACCATGATATACGCGTACGCGGTGATGATTTAGTGCCAGTGAAGCACTTTCATATCCCAGCTTTAATATTAGGCGCAGACTTAAAACCACGTAAGCTTAAAACAGTGGCTAGCCAAATTGATTTGCCAACGACCCTACTTTCACTGGCAGGTGTTGATGCCGAGCACCCCATGATAGGCCGTGACATTAGTAGCGAACCTGAAGACATGCCAGGCCGCGCCATGATGCAATATGAACAAAACTACGCATGGATGGAAGGCCAAAACATGGTGGTGCTACGCCCAAGTAAAGCGGCTACTTATGGGCATTACGACAGAAAAAACAAACGCGTAGACAAAGTGCCCGCACCAGAAAATGCAACAGAGCAAGAAAAACGCGCCCTAGCCCATGTGATGCTGCCTGCTTGGTTGTATAGAGAGCAGCGCTATAAAGCTGCGGAATAATAAGAGAGCAGCGCTACAGCGTTGCGGAATAAAACAGTTCAGCGCTATGGGGCTGCGTAATGGGAAAAGTTCAGCGCTATGGGGCTGCGAAGTAAGAAAAAAGTTCGGCATTTATAGAGCTGAGTCATGAGAAAAGCTCAGCTCAATTTCAAACTGCAGTTGCAAGCACTAAATCTTTTTGGATTTAAGCTAAGTGGGTTATTTTAAAGAAAAATAACCGCAGGAAAAACCGTTAAAGCCATCACGAAAATCAACCACTCCATGCCCCAGCGCTCTAAATGCCCTGTGTAATGTAGCGCTAAAATAGCCATGGCTAAAATATAATAAGCAAGTAATAACATCTTCACCTCTTCAATAAGCCTGCACAATATAAACTAAAACATTGCCTTAGCAAACACTTTCTCAAGTAATTTGCTAATTTTATACCTTGCTTATTTTGTGATTAATCTTGCTTTTATCGGCAAAATCGCGTAATTTTGTAGCTATTGCTAGGGGTCTGCTTTAATCTTTTTGACAATGCAGTGAGATAAACCCTTTGAACCTGATGCGGGTCATGCCGCCGTAGGAAAGCATGCAAGCGACTTTTACCCTAAAAGCTTCGCAGCCCATGCCCCTATGATTTTATTATTTTGGAGCCGCTGTGAACGCCACCGACAAAAACTTAAGCAAATTTTTAAACGAAACCGCCTCGGTAGACGAAGGCGCCACCAAGCCTTTTGCTAAATCACGCAAAATTTATGTTGAAGGCAGCCGCCCAGACATCCGCGTGCCTTTCCGCGAAATCTCATTAAGTGATACCCCATCAGCCTTTGGCGCTGAACAAAACCCACCAGTGGTGGTGTACGACACATCAGGCCCATACACTGACCCAGATGTCAGTATCGACATCCGCAACGGCTTGCCAGCTTTGCGCGCTGGTTGGATTATGGAACGTGGTGACGTAGAACAACTTGATGGCCCAACTTCAGAGTTTGGTCACCAACGCCTAGTAGACCCTGAGCTTTCAGAAATGCGCTTTAACTTGCACCGCAAACCACTGCGTGCCAAAGCAGGCATGAACGTGAGCCAAATGCACTATGCACGTAAAGGCATCATCACCCCAGAGATGGAGTTTATTGCCATTCGTGAAAATCAACGCCGTGAAAACATGAGCGAGCTTTTACAAACGCAGCACCCAGGCCAACATTTTGGTGCCAGCATCCCACAAGTAATTACGCCAGAATTCGTGCGTGACGAAGTGGCGCGTGGCCGTGCGATTATCCCAGCAAACATCAACCACCCAGAAATCGAGCCTATGATTATTGGCCGTAACTTCTTGGTGAAAATTAACGCTAACATTGGTAACTCAGCACTCGGTTCTTCAATCTCAGAAGAAGTAGAAAAAATGGTATGGGGCACCCGTTGGGGTGGCGATACCGTGATGGATTTATCGACAGGTAAAAACATCCACGAAACCCGCGAGTGGATTATCCGTAACAGCCCAGTGCCGATTGGTACAGTGCCGATTTACCAAGCACTAGAAAAAGTAAACGGCAAAGCCGAAGATTTAACATGGGAAATCTTCCGCGATACTTTAATTGAACAAGCCGAGCAAGGCGTAGACTACTTCACCATCCACGCGGGTGTACGTTTGGCGTATATTCCAATGACTGCAAAACGCATGACAGGCATTGTGTCACGCGGTGGTTCGATTATGGCGAAATGGTGCTTGGCGCATCATAAAGAGTCTTTCTTGTACGAGCACTTTGAAGACATCTGCGAAATCATGAAAGCCTACGATGTGAGCTTCTCACTCGGTGATGGTTTGCGCCCAGGCTCTATCTACGATGCCAACGACGAAGCACAATTTGCAGAACTAAAAACACTAGGCGAGTTAACACAAATCGCTTGGAAGCACGACGTACAATGCATGATCGAAGGCCCAGGCCACGTACCTATGCACCTCATCAAAGAGAACA
>CAZAHP010000137.1:1248-6100 GCA_964484985.1 uncultured Methylophilaceae bacterium | reverse complement strand
GCCGCCTCAACATCTTTAAGCTTTTGCAAACCCGTGGTTTGCGCCAAAGCCGCATAACGGTTAGCACTAGGCGCTTCTGGCACGGTTTCAACCAAGGTATTCCACGCCATGCAACTTGGGCACTGCCCTTGCCATTTAGGCTCGCTCGCGCCGCATTCTGTGCAGGTGTAATTAGTTTTTGCTTTAGCCATGAATCACCTTTACTGGCACTCTGGAAGTCACCGCACATAGCAACTCATAGCCTATCGTGCCACTAGCAGCGGCAACTTCATCTACTGGCACTTGCTCGCCCCATAGCTCTACTTTCGCACCGATATTCGCTTCTGGAATCTCAGTAATATCGACCGCCAACATATCCATAGAAACGCGGCCTAGCGTTCTCGTTATCACACCATTGACGGCAATAGGTGTTCCCGTAGGTGCGTGGCGTGGGTAGCCATCGGCATAGCCACAGGCTACCGTGCCAACGCGCATGGGTTTATCTGCGACAAACGCATTGCCGTAGCCTACGCTTTCACCAGCCTGTAAGGTTTGTACGGCTATTATTTCTGACTCAAGCTGCATGACTGGCTTTAAACCAAAGCTGCTGGCGGGGCGTTCTGAGACTGGAGTAGCGCCATAAAGCATAATCCCTGGGCGCACCCAGTTTGCGTGGGCTTGTGGATGACACAAAATAGTAGCGGAGTTTGCCAACGAGACTTCATAGTCAAGGCCTTGCGTGTGCGCGGCAAATATTTCAAACGGTGCGGATATGCCACGCGCATCATCTGCTGTGGCAAAATGGGTCATCATCACGATTTTTTCTACGTTCGGGCATTGCGCTAGCCTTTGAACTACAGCGCGATATTCTTTTGGATTGAATCCTAAGCGATTCATGCCTGAATTCATTTTGGCAAACACAGTGATTTTTTTTGCCAAAGTCATTTGCTCTAGCATTTGCAACTGATGCTCAGCATGCACCACTACGCTTAACCCTAGCTCAGCAACCACATGCAGCTCAGTTGCCTGAAAGACGCCTTCTAATAGCAAAATAGGGTGTTGAAAGTCATGCTCTCTGAGGATAATGGCTTCGTCTAAACGCAGCACAGCGAACATATCAGTTGCTTTTAAAGCTTGCGCTGCATTGAGAATGCCATGTCCGTAAGCATTGGCTTTGATGACAGAGATGACGCGAGCGTTTGGCGCATGCGCCCTTACCACAGATAAGTTATGACGTAGGGCTTCAGTATTAATTAAGGCTTGTATAGGGCGCATGGTGCAAGCGTCTTAATAGTCATCAGCCATGTGGGCGTTGCCAGCAAAGTTCTCAAAACGCGTATGTTGACCAATAAAGGTTAAGCGCACTTTGCCGATTGGGCCATTACGTTGCTTAGCAATAATAATCTCGGCTGTACCTTTATCTTGGCTATCGGGGTTGTAAACTTCATCACGATAAATAAACAAAATCACGTCAGCGTCTTGCTCAATCGCGCCAGATTCACGTAAATCGGACATTACAGGGCGTTTATCAGGGCGTTGCTCCAAACCACGGTTGAGCTGCGATAAGGCCACTACTGGCACATCAAGCTCTTTGGCTAATGATTTAAGTGAACGTGAAATTTCAGAAATTTCAGTCGCGCGATTTTCACCTTGGCGACCTGATGGCGCTGACATCAATTGCAAATAGTCGATAACGATTAAGCCTAACTTACCGCATTGTCTATGCAAACGGCGTGCACGAGCACGCACATCAAACGAGCTTAAGCCTGCACCTTCATCAATAAAAATAGGCGCATCATTGAGCTTACCCAAGGCCGTCGTCAGCCTAACCCAATCTTCATCCTCCAACTTACCATTACGCATACGGTGTTGGTCTAAGCGGCCTACCGAGCCTATCATACGCGTAGCAAGCTGCGTCGCGCCCATTTCCATAGAAAACACTGCCACAGGCAGTTTACTATCAAGCGCCACGTTTTCAGCAATATTGAGTGAAAACGCTGTTTTACCCATAGAAGGTCGCCCCGCGACAATGATTAAATCGCCAGGCTGAAAGCCAGAAGTGCGTTCATCTAAATCAGTATAGCCGGTTGGCACACCTGTTACATCGCCTTGATTTTCACGCTGATAGAGGTAGTCAATACGGTCTGCTACTTGAGGTAGCAACACTTTAATATCAACAAAACCTTCTGAGCTACGTTTGCCGCCTTCAGCAATTTGGAATATCTTAGCCTCGGCCTCATCTAATAACTGCTGCGCATCTCGCCCTTGTGGGCTATATGCACTATCAGCAATTCCAGAGCCTACTTCTACCAACTTACGCATCACAGCACGCTCACGCACGATTTCTGCATATCGGCGAATATTGGCCGCAGTAGGCGTATTTTGTGCCAAAGCACCTAGATATGCGATACCACCAATACTAGCAAGCTCAGCGGAGATTTCTAAGGACTCAGCAACAGTCACAATATCTGCAGGCTTATTGCGCTCTATCAGCTTGCTAATATGCTCAAATATTAAGCGATGATCATGTCGGTAAAAGTCTTGTCCACTCAAAAGGTCAGCCACTCTATCAAGCGCCTCATTTTCAAGTAAAAGACCTCCCAGCACCGATTGCTCAGCCTCTACAGAGTTGGGGGGGATTTTTAATAGTTCAATTGCGTCATCAGCCATATCGATATTATAACTTAATGCATTTGGCTTCTGCGCTATAGATTTTTGATAGATTTAACATCTTCATGAGGTCAATATCATTTTACGACCAAAACACTATACTTTTATTCAAAAAAGCAGTAAAGTAATACCAAAAAAAACCACCCAGATTAAGAGCGGAGACAATAATGACCAACCATTACGTTTATCTGTTACATCAACTTGGCACTAAAAAACGCAAACTCCTTTTACCTGCATTACTCATCATCCCTATTTTACTTATAGTCAGCTCAAGTGTGTGGGTGCAAAGTATGCAAGATAGCGACGAAGACCGCGGCGCAACAACATTAGCAAAAGAAGAGGATGAGAAAGATATTTTTGGCGACCACTTTTCAAAAGTTACTTATTTAGACCAAGGCTGGGACAAATCAGACAGCTTATGGTTTTACAATACCACCCAAGGTTCAGACTTAATCCCCTACGATTTCTTTCTTGTGTTAGAGAAGGCTGATAGCACCGAACTATTTCGCTCTAACGAAAATATGAACCGTTTTCGTTATTTGCCACAGAAAAAAACCAGCAGCAATCCAGACGCTCTCCCTGTAGGCATGGTGGCAGATGAATATAAAGGCAAAAAATTCATGGGGCTCACTTGTGCAGCCTGCCACTCTTCACAGGTCAACTATAACAACGTTGCCATGCGCATTGATGGCGGCCCATCTGGCGCTGATATGGATGGATTTTTGCAAGGCATGCTAGGCGCATTTAATGCCACTCTGCAAGACCCTGTAAAAAAACAACGCTTTATCAAAAACGTCCTTGATAAAGGCAACTATGACAGCGAAAAAGAAATCTTAGATGACCTCGCCAAATACAAATATCGTGTAGAACTCTACACCTTAATTAACCATAGCAATACACCCTACGGTTATGCGCGTTTAGATGCATTTGGTCGTATTTATAATCGCGTATTGCAATATGTACTCACTGAAAAAGATGTGCACGACTTTATTGACCATGCATCATGCGGCAAAACTGAAAAGTGTGAAGCCAAAGAAAAAATGGCTGAAAATAAATTTGAGTCAGCACTTGCCGCCGCAGATGGCTCACGTGACCAAATAGTGGAGCGCGCTATGCGCAGCCTGAGTGCCGAGCAACGAGCAGCCTTCGTTAAACAATTCTTTAACTCGCCCAACGCGCCTGTCAGCTACCCATTTTTATGGGACATTCCACAGCATGACTATGTACAGTGGAATGGCATTGCTGAAAATGCAGGTTTTGGCCCTATAGGGCGTAATACGGGCGAAGTCATAGGCGTATTTGCCAGCTTGGATTGGGAAAAGCGTCCATTTACGCCATTCTTAAAAAATCCACTCAAATTCACACACGAGCACTTTGGCGCATTTATTGGTGGGCAAGGCTTGTTTATCAAAGAGTACGTGGACTTTACATCTTCAGTAGATAACCATAATTTAAGACGTCTAGAAGATCATTTAGATAAGCTGACCTCCCCTACTTGGCAAGATGCTGTAGATAAAAAAATACTACCCGCACTCAATGAAAAGCGTTTAGACAATGGCGCTAGATTATTCGACCAACACTGCGCAGCTTGTCACGAAGAAATCGACAGAAGCGACCCAGGACGTCGAATTGTCGCTAACTTCACTGAAGTTAGCAAATTAGGCACAGACAGTAAAATGGCCGACAACAGCGTAGATTACAAAGGCAATAGTGGTTTAACCAAGCATCTTTATGTCAATGCTGGCGCTGGTAATATCTTATTGCAGAAAAAAGCACCCGTGGCTGCCATACTCACCAAAGCCACGCTTAACGTAGTTGCAACGCCAGACCCTGATAAAAACTATATGACACGATTTGGCCAATGGGCTTATAACCTCATTGTCGGATTTTTTAAAAATGAGATTTCCCCCTCATTAAAAGCAGGTGCATATAGCCCAGACACCAGTGCGCAACCATTCTCATCACTTAAATCTTACAAAGGGCGCTCACTCAACGGCATATGGGCCACTGCACCATATCTGCATAACGGTTCTGTACCCACACTGTACGACTTACTATTACCAGCAGAACAACGCCCTACAAGTTTTATAGTAGGCTCTCGTGAACTCGATGTTGTTAAAGTAGGCTTCAAACATGATGGTTATGAAGGCTTTAAATTTGACACGACCCTACTCGCCAACAGCAACAAAGGCCATGAGTACGC
>CAZAHP010000137.1:0-1148 GCA_964484985.1 uncultured Methylophilaceae bacterium | reverse complement strand
ACTTTGGTTGCCTTGTATGACGATGTGATTGAAATGCTCAACATGCCTAAAATTTTTACCGTCGCACTTTATAAACCCAAAATGGCTGAGGGTTATTTAATGTGCCACGATGAAGACGCCCTGCACTACAGAGAAAAATCGCTGATGCAGAGCCTTTTAAATCGTGAAGACCTACCTAGAGTGAGGCAGCTCGTAGCAGAATCTGCCCAAGCCATATTAAAAAAAGCGGGTAACAAAATTGATGCCGTACCTGATTATTGTCGAAAAATACCAGCACTCATCGTTCAGCAATATTTTGGCCTAGTAGGTATTAACATTAAAAGCTTAATGGAATGGTCATACTGGGCGCAAGTCGATACCTTTTACAATCAACCATTTGACATTGTCACGCCCGAAGAAAGAAAGCACATCATCGCAAGCCATGATGAAAGTGGAAAAAGACTAGAAGAGTACATCACAGCCTTAATGCTAGGGCAGTCTATCTCGCTTAAACTGCACTTACCGTGGCGCATCATACAGCTCATCAAAAATGGCATCCAAACACTGCTTGGACGCAAGGTCACTGCACAAGATAATATTGTACAGCGCATGCTAAGAACTGACTTTCCGCCTGAAATGGATTTCAACATCAAACGCGTAGGCATTAATGCAGGGGGCTTGCTCATTGGTACAATCGAGACCACAGCACAAGCCTCAGTACAAGCGCTGCAATATATCCTACAAAACCCTGCTGTATGCCAACAAGCCAAAGCCGCCGCACTATCAACAGACACGAGAGCTTTTGACGGTATCGTGTGGGAAGCGCTCCGCTTTGTACCAATCTCGCCCTATATGTTCCGTCAAACGTCTTGCGATTACAGCTTAGCAAAAGGTACTGCAAGAGAAACCATTATCAAAGCCAATACCAATGTGCTCGCTCTCACACAATCTGCAATGTTTGACATTAAAGCCTTTGAAAACCCTGAAGCCTTTGTACCAAACCGCAACTGGTATCATTACTTTACGTTTGGTTACGGCTCACACGAATGCCTAGGTAAATACATAGGCATGGTCATGATTCCTGAAATGGTCAGACAAATGCTACTCATGCCAAACCTACAAGCACAAGGCAATATTGAATACGACGGTCACATGCCAAAATCTTATGC
>CAZAHP010000136.1:0-6159 GCA_964484985.1 uncultured Methylophilaceae bacterium | reverse complement strand
CGCCGCATTGAGTGGTGGGACAAAAACGAAGGCCCCATGCCCAACTCAGATGTGAAATACCCCCAACTTGAAAAACCAGCGGCCTTTATTTGCGCCAACAGCGCATGCTCAGCCCCAATTTTTGAACCTGAAAAAATCAGCATAAAAGCCAATAGCATACTAGGAGCAAACGATGAGTAATGACAACACCACAAACAACGCAGTCAAATGGTTAAGCAGCACAACACTAAGCCACCACTTCGACTTACCCACCCTATCAGCATTTTACTTTCAGCTGATTTTGTCAGACGAAAAAAACAGCTCAGAAAACTTCTTTCAAGAAGTCTCTGGCATAGGCCTCAATCTTGAAACAGAGGCTATCGCAGAGCACGAAAACACCTTTGTACACCAACTACCAAAATCACCAAAACGCCCCAACCTCATACTAAAAAGAGGCCTCATCAATAACAACAGCCCACTAGCACAATGGTGCAGAGAAGTAATGGAAGCTGACTTCACGAAACCCGCCATTACAAAATCGCTATGCGTACACCTAAAAAGCTATGACGGCGACACCTTATGCACTTGGAACTTCACAGACGCACACCCTGTGATATGGAAACTCATCAGTCTAAACACCAACAACAACGAGCTGGCTGTAGAGTCAATCGAACTTAGCTACAGCAGCTGCACCAATAGCAACCTAGCCTTTGTATAAAAAACCGCCACCCCGCACACAGTGGTGGGGCAATGTGAGTATTAGCAAGTACGATGGTAGCGGTCTCAGCTTAGTTTTGGTGTTCATTACACGACTGTCAGTAGAATTGACTCTAATTATGAGATATCACATTATGGTGAAATCTCATAAGGAAAGACCTACCCCCCCATTGTTGTGCTGCACCCGCCTAGCTGGCTGACACCTTGATTTCACAAATTTGAGGAATTTTCGGTAATAGTGAAGTAGCTTCATTTCTCCTTCAAAAATCCAATGATTTGTTCTTCTTTGTATCTGATTTTCTTCATTACGCCACTCCTAAAACTTGACTTTATTTCAATTTAGACTAGTAGTACAAGTCGGGAGCAGGTCAAGGGTAATCGCCTTTTGTCATATAGTTCGCTTGAAGAGGTGGAAGCTTACTTAAATCATGTGTACCTTTGGATAGCCTCATCTTCTAACACATACCCCTCACGCAAGGTACCATCTGGTTTTACATTGCCTATAGAAGTTCCATTAATCTCGTATTTTTTCAACTTATGTGTTTTAGCTGAGTATTGATTGCGCCCCTGCAATAAGGTTTTAAATTCATCACGTGGTGTATGTGTGAATACTCGATTATATGCTTGGCGATTGACTAATAAAGTTCCACCAAGCACTTATGGGCACATAAATCATCTTGAGTAAGCTGTGCTAACTCACCTATTCCAACCAGCTGTAGCCTGTTGATATTGTGCAGATTCTGCATCCCATTTTGCACGCTGGGCGCGTTTCACCTCAGTAATACTTTTACGCTGCTTATTTTGCTCTGCTAATGCCTTTTTAATCATGTCATCAGCATTGTTACCAAAGTAAACACGTCTGAATTTCGCAATACCAATCCCGTTAATTAAGGCAAATTCATTCACTTTATCGCTCGCCAAGCCTGCCATAGAGTCATGAATCCACTCATCAAAAAATGCAATCATCTCTTTCGATTGTGGCTGTTCATAAATCGCATCCACCACACTTAAAATGTCACGTTCTGGGGCATCCGAATCGACTAACTCGGGTGAGTTGTGACGGTCTAGCCACTCCCGCCACTTCTTAACCGTTGATTTAATTTCACTGGCTATTTTGTC
The DNA here is from genome assembly GCA_964484985.1 of uncultured Methylophilaceae bacterium. GTDB lineage: Bacteria > Pseudomonadota > Gammaproteobacteria > Burkholderiales > Methylophilaceae > CAZAHP01. Next base: position 4,344 of record CAZAHP010000136.1, on the reverse strand, counting down.
TCGACTAAAATTATCTTTGCTATCCATTATCGCCGTTATTCTATCGGCCATAACATAGCCCGCATAACCCATCAGCAAGGTTGGAAAAACCCGTCCAACATAAACAGGCCACATGCTGTAATCCTGAAATGGTTGTGGCACATAAGTATCGTATTGTTTTTCATCACTCATCACTTTTTTTAGCAGCTCGTTTAAGGCGGCTAAAATCGCAACAAAATGTTGCTGGGTATCGCGCATATGTTCACTGATGTTATTTTGCTGCGCAGAGTATTGCACAGCCCGTTTATAAAATGGTCGGTTGGTGTAATACGGCAACGCAGTATTAGCGGGGTCTAAACGCGCTTGATAACGATAGCTAAAATAATGCGTCATGTGCTGGCACATCATATCCTCAACGGGCGCAGGATGAATATTGGCCTGTTTCATATAGGTGGTAAACGCATCTACTGCCACTTGAGAAGGTAAAAGATTTTTGTATGCATCTGCCTGAACCTTTTTCAATTCTTCCAGCGTATATAACGGTACCCCTTGCGCTAAAGCTGCACAATACATTTCAAACCCTGCAATCCGCGCTAGCGCATCGGTTTTACCTTGGGCTTTTGGGCTATAGCCGCCGCCCACATCTGAGTGTGAGCCTGGGTATACATACTCTTTACAGTTAGTCGGGTAAATGCCCTCTACCCTTACAGAGTCTACAGGGAAGGTAGAGCGCACCTCATGTGCCGCCACTATGTGCATACAACTTTCTACGGCTGGGTGAACTTGCATATTATGGCTAGCCCATGATTGATGCCCCTCTGCTGCAATGAGGCCGCTACTAAAACCACCTGCCACACCTACTGAAGCTACTGTATCAAATATGCCTAAAAACTGTATGCGTAGCGGTATGCCACAAAATCGATACTCACCACCTACGTTATCGCAAATTTCATACAACCAATTCACAAAAGCGCGCGCTTCAGCAGCGCCTCGACTAAAACCATAGACTGAAAGGTTGATTTGGTCTGGGCGGGGCGTGTCTTTCGTGCGCGAATCAATGGCTTGTTTTAATTGACGATTACAGGTTGTTTTAAAAAATGCTTGGCGCGTGGAAGCGGTCGCCCCAAACCCGCCTGCCGCATTGGCATGCAATCCTGCCTGAGTTTTTGGCATAAAATCTCTATTCTGCGCTACATAACGATGCACAGCATCATACATACGCAGCATGCCCCAAATCAGCCTAGGCTCGCCATTCCAAGCCGCGGCAGTGCCAGCAATACCAGCAATCTTACCTTCGTCATTTATTTCTGGGAATTTTGTACCTACACCGGGGATATAATAAGCATAATATTTATTTGTACCACGAGTAACATTATCAGGGTAAGCGTGATAAAGCCTCACCACATTACTGTGTTTATAGTCAGCAGGGTTAGGCACATCTTTGTAGTCTGCTTTTTCATTATTGCCCGTACCATCAAAAAACATGCCTATAAAAATATTACCTGAGCAAGATAAGCCATTTGCATTAGGCGTACTGGCACAGAGCGCATTCGCACGGCGCATCTGTTCAGCAGGGCTTAATGGGCGCAATACACTGCGACTATGAAATAATGCTGGGTTATGTGCGTTTTGTTTATCCTTAGCACTCATAGTCATCACCTCTTTTTTTTGCTGACTCGATTGTTTCTTCCTTAGTCCACTCATCTACCCAAGGTAGTTTGTCCTTATCGCTCATTTTATAAAATGGATTACCAAGGCCACACCTTGAAACCACTACCAAGACACGATGGTTATCATAAAAGTGTACCTCTAATCGCCCGCCATGATTGTATTCAGGTATTTCCACTTCTTTTTCTTGCGGCAGTGGCGGAGGTGGAATTTCAGTACCTCCTTGATATACCCAAGCCACTTTAGCTTTCAATCCAGGGTGCCATTTCTCAGGAACCATGACGCAACAGCTTTCTTTTCCACCACCGCTTTCGGGCGCTAAATTAGAACCCATTGCACCATTTACTGAAAAGCTGATGATTGAGCGGTGTTTTGTATGGTTGTACCCTGTAATGCCCACCCCCATCGTTCGCTCTGAGCAGGATGTGAGCACAATCATCATACATATCATCAACATGCCTATAAAAATATTACCTGAGCAAGATAAGCCATTTGCATTTGGCGTACTAGCACAGAGGGCATTCGCACGACGCATCTGCTCAGCAGGGCTTAATGGGCGCAATACACTGCGACTATGAAATAATGCTGGGTTATGTGCGTTTTGTTTATCCTTAGCACTCATAGTCATCACCTCTTTTTTTTGCTGACTCGATTGTTTCTTCCTTAGTCCACTCATCTACCCAAGGTAGTTTGTCCTTATCGCTCATTTTATAAAATGGATTACCAAGGCCACACCTTGAAACCACTACCAAGACACGATGGTTATCATAAAAGTGTACCTCTAATCGCCCACCATTTTTGTATTCAGGTATTTCCACTTCTTTTTCTTGCGGCGGTGGCGGTGGATTAGGGTCACCTTGGTCTGAATCATAAACCCACGCCACTTTAGCTTTCAAACCAGGGCGCCATTTCTCTGGAACCATGACACAACAGCTTTCTTTACCGCCTCCGCTTTCTTGACTGAGGTTTGAACCCATCGCCCCATTCACTGTAAAGTTAAAGATAGGATGCACTTTTGAATGGTTGTATCCTGTAATGCCCACCCCCATCATTCGCTCAGAGCAGGATGTGAGCACAATCATCATGCATATCATCAACATGCCTATAAATATATTACGTGAGCAAGATAAGCCATTTGCATTAGGGGTGCTAGCACAGAGGGCATTCGCACGGCGCATCTGCTCTGCAGGGCTTAATGGACGTAACACACTTCGACTGTGAAATAATGTCGGGTTATGTGCGTTTTGTTTGTTAATCGCAGTCAATTGTTGTGCCACCTTTATTGTGTGATTCAATAGCATCTTCTTTTGTAAATGCATCTATCCATGGCAATTTATCTTGAGCGCTCATGGGGTAAAATGGATGTTCAATTCCACAAGGCGAAACAATCACCTTTACTTCATGGTTAGCATAAAAATGCACCTCTAATCGCCCACCATTTTTGTATTCAGGTATTTCCACTTCTTTTTCTTGTGGCGGTGGCGGTGGATTAGGGTCACCTTGGTCTGAATCATAAACCCACGCCACTTTAGCTTTCAAACCAGGGCGCCATTTCTCTGGAACCATGACACAACAGCTTTCTTTACCGCCTCCGCTTTCTTGACTGAGGTTTGAACCCATCGCCCCATTCACTGTAAAGTTAAAGATAGGATGCACTTTTGAATGGTTGTATCCTGTAATGCCCACCCCCATCGTTCGCTCTGAGCAGGATGCCAAAGTAAACACCATAACTAGTAGGCTTAGATATACCTTAAAAATTCGGCGTAAACTCATACTTTCCCTTTACTTTTTTTAAAGACATTAGCAATTAGCGTGGCTATAAAAACAGTAAAAAATACTGCGCTAAATAACCAAACAAGAATAGCAATGTACTCACCAATAATCACTGAGCCAAGCCCTAACTTTATATTTAATAAACCACAAACAAAGGATGAAATTAGATAAACCAATGGCGGCGTAAACGCAAAAACCATGCTTAGAAGTAATGCTACATTATTCATATTAAGTACTTTTCTTAAAAGCATGCCGATTAAAACCGGAGATAAAATCCAAGCGATTGCGACAATCAGGCTTTCTATATAATCCATACTTTCTTATTCTCCACATTTCGATTCATCGAATTCACGCGCTTGGTGCGCGATTTTTCAGCTTGCTATTGCAAAATACCAAGCTCTATAAATAATTCACCAATTTTTCCATGCTCAAATTTTTTACTTTGCAGTGCTTCAAGTAATTTTATATTTTGGTTGCTCTCACCCATGGTTAGGCAAGCAGCAACAGCTAATGAAACAATATCGTTAAATGCTTGTACATGATGTTTTTGAGCTAGTTTATAAGTCTGCACTACTAGCGCATAAAACACTGAACGCTTCATTCCTTCTGGGATAACATCGCGCATATCTGTTGCAATAAAATCAACCACCGCATCTGGCTCAGCAGATGATAGAAAGTCGTTTATCTGATGTTGCGTGAATTTAATTTCGTCATCGGCAAGCAGCTCTTTTGGTGCAAGGGGCAATGCTTGCAAGTGCCCTTCACGGTTGATATATAGCCAGTGCTCTAAAGATTGCGTCAATATTGCCCATTGGCTTGGGCTCAATATCGTGGCAATATTTGGCAAAGTGCGCGTGTCTGCAAAACGAAGTAGCATGCGCTCATTATCAGCATCGCTTACCCAATGCGCTTCTTCCCAAGTTG